>DASRSE010000045.1:0-6301 GCA_035656655.1 Pirellulales bacterium | reverse complement strand
GTACCAGACTTGCATCTCGAATACTTTGGCAGTCATTTGAGCGAGCAATTCCACGATTTCGGTGACGTCGTTGTTGTCGATGCCAATCCAGCGCGCAGTTGCGACACACTTCCCTGAGCCAGCCTGGTTTGTTTCCAATTTTTTCAAATTGCTTAAGATGCTTCCAGACCTTCATGCACACCAACTGATAAACCTCTTCCGGCTCGGTACACCCGTAGCGGCGTGCGATCGAAAGCAAATCTGCTCGGGTACGTTCGACAATTCCCGGGAAATCTTCGTTGTTGAGCATTACGGTTCTCTTCTCCTGCCATAATGACGCTTTAGTTCGCCAAAAGTACGAGAAATTATTCAAAAAAAACACAAGTTTATCATGTCGCTCAGAATATAGGATATAAACCTTGACGGGCATTTCCAAGGCCAGTATTCTGTATTTCAAGACGCAACGCTTCGGCCCAATTGAAGAATGTCCTATATCCGGAGCGGCTGCTGTCGTTCGCAATTTTTCCGCGGTGACAACATCGCGGCCCCATTGACAACGCGCGGCTGAGAGCTTCTTGGAACCATTCCACGCAGGCGGATACACGGTATCTGTTTCGGCATTGCCCGATCGCATTTCCGAGAGAACTACGCTAAACATCGCCTGGCCGAAGAATTCTCGAAAGGCGGACGCAAAGTTGATTTCGCTCATGGTCGGTGAATGGCGGTCGAAGAGGGGAGAATGCCGCCCGGCGGAGGGGGTCGGGGACGGTCACGAATATAGGCCTGAACAAATGTACTTGCAAGTAGCGGCGCCGATTTTATTTTGAACTGCAATTGTCGCGGCAACGCGAATGGCCGGGGTGGCGGCGGCGGGTGATTTGCGTGCCGTATCGCCGGGCTCATTGCGGTCGTCCTCGCAGCGGTCGAGCGTATGTCGCCGGCGGGTGATTTGCGTGCCGAATCGCCAGGCTCATTGCGGTCCTCCTCGGAGCTGTAGAGCATGGGTCGGCGGCGGGGTGATTTGCGTGCGGGATCGCCGGGCTCATTGCGTCGTCCTCGCAGCGGTCCAGCGTATGTCGCCGGCGGGGTGATTTGCGTGCCGGGAATGCCAAGCTCATTGCGGTCGTCCTCGTAGCGATAGCGCCTCCGTGCTGACGCAGCCGGTTAAATACTCGAACAAACTGCTTTCCGCTCGCAGAGGGGCGCGAGTTTGCAGAGGAAGCGGCCTTGCGGACCGGACTGACGGATAAGGGACATCGGCAGCAGGGCGAACGACCGGCAGAGCCGCAGATGACGCATTGATAATGTCGGCGCCCATTCCAACAGGCTGCTGGCGATTGCATTTCGGCCAATCCAACCGGCTCGGTGGGTTGATTCAGGTCAAAAAGCTGCCGGCGTGCGCTGATTCGTCCGCCAGATTCGACATCAATGGGCGCCCTCGGGTATCCTAATGGCAACCTCTCCAAGTACCCGGCACTGCGCACGGCTCGCAGGATAATGACGTGCATCGCCATTGTGGCGTCGCATCGTGCGATGACGCAGACTGTTGACTCCTTCAAAGGGCTGCAAAACGATGCCGCGCGGCGAAGCGACCATCGAAAGGAGTGCGGACCAAATGTCCCAAATCGCCAATGCCAACTCGCGACTGCTCGCGAAGCGATCGGCTTGTCGGCGGACCATCGCTACAAGAAAGTGCGATTCTTCGTTGCTCGCTCGGTTGTTATCGAACCGCCAAAAAATAACGTCATGGTTGTTCCAGCGCCTGCTTTGTGGGCTCTCGGCAGGCGAGTACTTTGACGGCGAAGCAATCCTTCCGCCCTGCTCCAGCCAGGCGCTCGCGCACCGCGATTGGATGCCTGATTGGCGTTGGCACGGCAGGCAGTCGCTCGTGCGAATTGCTCTGGTTGGAATGTTTTTCGTTGCGTTCGCTCCGCGCGCGCAGCCGGCGTCCAGCGCAAAAGTTGTTGACGATCTGTGGGTGCTCAAGCCAGTCGTGCGGCCGGCCGTGCCCTCGGCCAATGCAGCCGTGCCGGCCAGCAAAGAGACCGTGCCGCCGGCCAATGCAGCCGTGCCGCCGGTCAATGCAGCCGTGCCGCCGATCAATGGAACCGTGCCGACTCGCCGCACGGCTCAAAACCCGATCGATGCTTTTGTCGCCGCGGAGTACGAGCGGCTCGGGTTGCAGCCCGCCCCGCTCGCCGATAAGCGCACGCTGTTGCGGCGTGTCTATCTGGACTTGATCGGCATTCCGCCGACGCCCGCCCAGCAGCAGGCGTTTGTGGACGATGCCAGCGCCGATGCTTATGAAAAGGTGGTCGATCGGCTGTTGGCCAGCGAGCAGCATGGAGTGCGATACGCGCGGCATTGGCTTGACGTGCTACGCTATGCCGATTCCGACGAACGGATGGTCGCCGCGCCGGGACTCTACCTATGGCGCGACTGGGTGATCAACGCGCTCAACGATAATATCCCCTACGATCAGTTTGTGCGGGCTCAACTGACGGGCCGGCGCTCGGCGACGCGGACGCAGCTAACGGCGACGGGCGTGCGGGTGCCCATCGAGCCGCGTCCAGACGACCAGTTTGCGCTCGGTTTTTTGGCCCGCGGCCAAGTGATCCGCGACGGCAAGGATGGGAGCGAACTGGCAATTACCGCGGTCGAGACCGTCTCCACCGCTTTTATGGGACTGACGGTCGGCTGTGCCAAGTGTCATGACCACATGTACGATCCGATCTCCAAGCGAGACTTCTACTCGATGAAGGCCTTGTTCGACCCGCTCGTCTTAAAGAAAGTGCTGCTCGCGACGCCATCCGAGTTGATCGCCGCCGGCCGTGCCCAGGCTAAGCTCGATCGGATCCGCGCCGAGCGCCAGCGTCCCCTCGATGAATTAATCGAGCCGTATCGAAAAAAGTTGTACGACGAGCGGGTGGCGATGCTGCCTGTCGAAGTGCGGACCGTCATCCTCAAGCTGGAACGCGACCGCACGGCGGCGGAACAGAAGCTCGCGGACGATTACTTTCCTGTCTTGCGGATTGACACTGATAAAATCACGGCGATCATGTCCGAACGCGACCGGCGGAGATTTCATGATCTCGAGCGTCAATTGAACGAGGCGACCGCCGGGTTGAAGCCGCCGTCGCTGGCCGTCTTCTGGACGGTCGAAAGCGATCCGAAGAAGGAACTCGAGAAGAATTACGAGCTGACCAGCGGCGATTCCGACCGGCCGGAGACCGATCATGAGGTTCAGCCGGGCTGGCCGTTTGCGCCGCCGCAGATCGATTTGCGCGCGGGCCGGCGCGAGGCGTTCAGCGATTGGCTCACGGCCAAAGAAAATCCGATGTTCGCCCGCGTCGCCGTCAATCGGCTATGGCAATGGCACTTTGGCGAGGGGCTGCAAAAGTTGCCCAGCGACTTTGGCCACCTGGGCGGAATGCCGACCAATCCGCCGCTGCTGGATTGGCTCGCCGCCGAGTTTGTCGCGCGCGGTTTCGATATGAAGCAAATGCACAAACTCATGGTGATGTCCGACACGTATCAACGAGCTTCCGCCGTCGATGGCGAATTGGCTTCGGCCAATCTGAAAATCGACCCCTCGAATGCCGCGCTGTGGCACGCTCGGCTACTGCGGCTGGATGCCGAGCCGATCTGGGATTCGATTCTGACCGCAGCAGGCGATCTTGATCTGACCATCGGCGGTCCGTCGTTCGACCCAGCGAGCGGCGGCGGACGCCATGGCGGAATGAATCGCCGCGCCGCCTATCTGGTTCGCGGATATTCGACCAATCGCGACGTGACTCCCAAGTTTCTCCAAGCGTTTGACGTGGACGATGGCCGCGCGCCTTGTCCCCTGCGGACGCAAACGGTGACCGCGCCGCAAGCGCTATTCATGATGAATAGTCCCGAGATCGACCAGGCCTCGCGCAAATTCGCCGACCATCTGCAGCGGCAGTGCGGCGACGATCTGTCTGCGGCGGTCGATCTCGGCTATCGCACGGCGCTCGGCCGCCCTCCTTCGCCGAGCGAAGCGAAAGAGGCGCTGGCCTATCTGGCAGGCCAGCCGGAGCGTCTAAGCGGCTTCGCTTGGATGCTGTTCAACCTCGACGAGTTCATCTACGTGCGGTGAATCCAAATGGACCTTGCAAAACTTTACCCGTGCGGCCGCTTTTCGCGCCGGCGTTTGCTGCATCAAGCCGGCGGCGGGTTGCTGGGGCTGGCGCTTGGGGCGCTGTGGGCGGAGGCGGGCGAAATCCCGCATGCCATCACCGGCCCGCACTTCAAGCCGCGCGCCAAATCGGTGATCTTTCTGTTTATGTGCGGCGGCGTCAGCCATATCGACACCTTCGATCCAAAAGACAACAAGTGGGCCGGCAAGTTGATCGATGTCATCGGTTTTGGCGACAACCGCGCCGAAATGCGCCGACCCGTGATCGCGTGCCAACGCACTTTTAAGCATTATGGCGAATCGGGCACGCCGGTTTCCGATTGGTTTCCGCAGGTCGGCGGCATGATCGACGAGATCGCCGTCGTCCGCTCGATGTGGTGCAACGAACCGAACCATTTTCCGGCCGTGATAGAAACTTGCACCGGACATCGTGGGCGGCAGTTCGATCACCCGACATTTGGCAGTTGGGTGACCTACGCGCTGGGGAGCGCGAACCGCAATCTTCCCTCGTTTGTCAACATCGGCCGCCCCTCTTCGCCGGTGCAATTAACCGGGGGCTATCTCGGCGCGGGCGAGGCCGCCACGCCGTTTCAGCCGGGCGCCACGCCCATTGCGAATCTCAAGCCGCCGGCGGGCGCCCGCGCGGCCGATCGCGCGCTGCAGATGGAGGCGCTGGACTCGCTCAACCATGAGTTCCGCGAGCAATACGCGCTCAATTCGGATATCGCCGCCCGCGCCCATGCCTATGAATTAGCCGCTCGGATGCAGCTTTCCGCCCCCGAAGCGGTCGATCTGTCGGGCGAACCGCAGCACATCTTGGATCTGTATGGAATCGGCCAAGAAGCCACCGACGACTTCGGCCGACAGCTCTTGTTAGCGCGTCGCTTGGCGGAGCGCGAAGTGCGTTTCATTCAGATTTGTCATGCGGGCGGGGGCAACGGCGGCTGGGACGCGCACGGAGACATCAAAACCCATGGCCCGCTGTGCCGCGCCACCGACCGGCCCATCGCCGGCCTGATCGCCGACCTCAAACAGCGCGGCATGCTGGATGAGACGCTCGTGGTCTGGACCAGCGAGTTCGGCCGCAGCCCATGGTCGCAAAATACGACCGGCCGCGATCACAATCCGAAGGGATATACCTGTTGGCTCGCGGGGGGTGGCATCAAAGGAGGCATCGTGCACGGGGCGACGGACGAAGTGGGCTACAAGGCGGTCGAGCATCCGCACTATTGCAGCGACCTGCACGCCACCATCCTTCAACAACTGGGCCTCGATCCGAAAAAAATGGAGGTCGAGGCGCTCGGCCGCACGATGAAGCTGGTCGAAGAAGGCGCGCCAATCACTGAGATTCTGAGTTAGCCCAGATCCGTCCGACCATGATGGATTCACGGTAGGCCTGCGCACGGCGTGCGCCGCGCTGGTCGCCACCCTACGAGCCGCTCGGCCAACGAAGGGAGCACACCGGTGTAGGGTGCGGACCAATTCGCGCAGCGAATGCAGGCCCACCAGGGAATGACGTCGCCGCGGAATCCGGTTGGAACGCTTCACGCCGGAACGCTTCACGCGGGAACGCGTCACGCCGGAACGCTTCGCGCCGGCGGGCGCGCCGCGCCATCCGCTGGCTGGCTGCGCCGCGCGCTGGTGGGCCTGCGCACGGCTGCGCCGTGCTGGTCGCCACCCACCCCTTTCAAGCTAGCATGGGCCTGGTAGTCGAGCGGGGGTGCGACGGTGTAACATGAAATGGCGCTTCGAGTTCTTTCTTTTGCACGGAGGGTCGCGGTCATGTTATTAGATAAGGTTTTCGAGCGGTTCGCCCTGTATAGCCCCGGTCACGGTCATGATGCGCGGAATTTTGACCTATGCCTTGCCCGCTTCGCGAATCGATGCGCTGTTTCGGGAACATGCTCAACAACAATACGAGGACGAGTTGTTGTTTTCCACCGGTGTCGAGATTCTCGGCTTGGCCGTCCATGGCGTGCGGAAATCGGTCAATGCGGCCTATGCGGCCTCCTGCGACGCGATTCAGGTCTCGGTCACGTCGCTCTACAACAAACTACAGGGGACGGAGCCGGCGGTCTGCCAGGCCTTGGTCCGCGAAGTCGCGCAGCGTCTGGAGCCGATCATCGCCTGCTTGAATGCGCAGCGGCCGGCGATGGTGCC
>DASRSE010000044.1:0-4267 GCA_035656655.1 Pirellulales bacterium | reverse complement strand
GTGCTCGACAATGACCAGTCGGGCGGGCTGGTCTCGACCTTCTTCGGAAAGATGGTCGATGCCGATTCGATTCTCGTCCGCGACACGTATATGGGCGATCTGAACCTCGACGGCGTGATCGACGGTTCCGACGCCACGACTGATGGCAGCGCCGGCTGGGAAGACGGCGACTTCAATTACGACGCGGCGGTCGATAGCGCGGACGCCTCGCTGCAAACCGCCGCCAGCGCGGCCCAAGGGCTGCAAAAGGTTGATTTCCCGCCGCTGTTCGTCGCGGAAAGCGCCGAGCCGATCACGGTCGATCTGAGCGCTTACTTCCTCGATCCCTTGCGCAGCGATCCGCACTGGACGTATTCGCTTAATTACGATCCAACGACCGGTCAGTTTGGCACAATCAAACCATCATCGGAGCAATGATCATGGCGAGTGAAATAAGTTACGACCTCATTATGGATGAAGACATGCCGTTTGTTGAAGGCACTTACCGGATCAATGGAGGGGATTGGCAAGTATTTATTTTTATTAAAGAAAGCGAAGTGACCGGTGTTGTAGCGAAAAACAGTAACTGGTCAAGCGGCGTTTCCGGTATTGTAATTCGCGTGCCGCCCTCCTACTGTCTAAACAAGCAATCTGTCGAAACGTTACTTTCTGAATTTCTTGATGTTTCAGCGTGGATCGAAGTAAAGGGCCCCGATTCTATGCAACTTCGTTGAGTTGACGGCGTGCTGACCGTCTCGTTCAACTCCGCGACCGCCGGTTCCGCGACCATCAGCGTCACCGCGCAAAACGACGATGGCGTTTCCATTAGCAACGCCCTTTCGGTCAGTACCTACGCCGAATATGTCACCGAGACCGATCCGACGACGGCCATTCCCATTTCGGTCGCCGACGGCGCAACGCCGAGCGTGATTGATTTCGAGAATGCCGACGCCACGGTCGCCTTGACGATCGGTAGCGGCGCGGCGGCGGTCGATCTGGTCCTCGTCATTCCCGCCCAGGCGGGAATCTAGCGTCGCGCCACCCCCGTCGGCTGGCAATAATCTGGATTCCCGCCTGCGCGGGAAGGACGATACGGATGTGTCCGTTTCGCCGACCGCATCTTTTGTCTTGTCGCGGGGTGGCATGCTGACGGTCGTCTCAATCGTATCCGTTCGGCGATCGGCAGTGGGGGAGGAATTCGCCGGGTTGCGTGGCCCGGCAGCGAGGGGAGATTATTGGGTGGGCAGCGGTTCGGCTGCGTCGTCACACTTCCACACGCCGGGAAGAAACAGCGCAGGTTCCGCGGCCGAGAGATGCCCGGAGCTTCGCGTGAATTGGGCCGATCTTGGCAAGCGACGCAGGCGATCTAATCCTCATCATTTCCGCGCATGCCGGGATTCTACTGCCGGCCACGCGCTGGATTCCCGTCTGCGCGGGAATGACGGGAAGGAATTGCCCGTTCGGCGAATGGCCGGGGCGTGAATTGGGCCGATCTTGGCAAGCGACGCAGGCGATCTAATCCTCATCATTTCCGCGCATGCCGGGATTCTACTGCCTGCCACGCGCTGGATTCCCGCCTGCGCGGGAATGACGGGAAGGATGATGCGAGCCTCGTTTGCAGTTCGGCTAGTGCCGCGCGCGACGGGGATGTGCAAGCGGCCTTTTCTTTGGCCAAGAGGGTGCAAAGCGGTGGCTTTCAAGGCCCCGTTTAGCGTCCGGCGCTGGCGCTTCTTGGCGGCTATTTCTTCGCGTCGCGCGGGTTCGTTTGACCCGGCTGCAAGAAAGCCTTGCTCTGAAGCCGCTGGATGAAATCATCCGCCGTATGAACGCGGCCGGTGGGCAGACCAAAATTCCGCCCGCGCGGATCGTTCTTCACCAGCTCTTGAAACTTCGCCGAACCGGCCGGCGTCATGAGCGTCTGAAACATCTTCTGACCATCCGGGTTGGCGATCAGTTGATCGAGCATTTCGCGGCCGGCGGCGGTCCAACCGAGCCGCTCGAGCGCGTCGTAGGCGCCCGGCGTTTTGGCCGCCTCGCGAATGAACGCGCGGCTGCCGGGCGCTTGAAACAGAACCACCAAATGATCGTTCGCCGTGAGGATCGCGTCGTAGAGCTCTTCGTTGTCGGCCGGCCGCACCCCCAGGTTCAGCAGTTCGTCCACGATCGGCTCGATCTCGTTTTGCGAGATCAAATCGCCCGGCCGATAGTCGACGTTCTGGCTGAGGGTCCGCTTGACGACCGCCGCCAGATCGACCTTTTGCTCCGCGGCCCCCACCGGCTTTGCCGGCTCTTTGGCCGCTGCGAGCCGTGGCCGTGCAGCGAACATGCACCCGCCCAGCAGCAGGGCCAGCGCGAGCTTGAAATTGAACCCGCGGCGCGGCGCGCGGAAGGCGCGGCCAGCCAAGATCGATTGCAGCGACATAAACAGCCCTTACAGCGATGAAGATGGAGCAAGAGGGCCGGTCCGCGACGGCGTGCGAGCGGTCCGGCGATCGGTCCCGGCGAGCCAACCGTAGATAAAGACGGTTCAACCGGCAAGGACGTCCGCCGCGGTCCCGATTCCTAAAAAATGTAGCTCTTTTTCAGGTTGGAAGCCGGCCGGCCCCAGATTTTTATCATAGGTTTTTAAGTAGCCGTGGTCCCGTTTCCGCCCTGACAGGTCAGGCCGGGCTCGCCGGAATTGACCTGGGATCGAGGCCGCGGGGTCGCGAAACGAGGCCGGCACGAAGGCGCGGGCCGAGTCCTAGCAGATCGCCAGCCATTCACTTTTCGATAGATCAAAACCAAGGGAAACCGCTATGTTGTTCACACCCACGCGCAACTTGAAAGCTCGTCGCGGCGCGATTGCGGCGTTTGCCGCCTTCATGATGGTGATTGTGGTGGGCATGGTCGCTTTTGGCATCGACCTGGGTTACATCGTGAACACGCGGACGGAATTGCAGAAGGCGGCGGACGCGGCGGCTTTTGCCGGCGCGTCGCAACTGGTGAACGGCACCGCCGCCGCCCAAACCGAAGCCATGACCTATCTGGCTTTGAATCCGGTCGGCGGCCGCACGATGACCTCGAGCAACGCGGTCCTTCAGTACGGCAATTGGGACCTGACGACGCGGACCTTCTCGCAATCGGCCGTCACGCCGAACGCCCTCAAGGTGACGTTGACCGACGATTCTCAGCCGCTGTTTTTCGGCAAGATCTTCGGCCGCGCGACCTTTACGACCTCGACCAGCGCCATTGCCATCTATCAGCCGCGCGATATCGCCCTGGTGCTCGATTACTCGGCATCGATGGCCTACGACAGCCAGTTTCGCAACATCAGCTTGCTAGGCCAGACCGAAATCGAAACCAACTTGCAGCAAATTTATACTGAACTCGGCTCGCCGAAATTCGGCTCGCTCACGTTTAATCCGGTCTCTTATGGAACGGCGAGCACGTCGAACACCACGGTCATCAACCACTTTGGCCTTAACAAGGTGAATTATCCGTATCCGGCCGGCTCGTGGAGCGAGTACGTTGACTTCGTGCAAACCGACAGCTACATCAACTCGGCCGGCTATCGCAATTGCTATGGCTATATGACCTGGGTCGATTATGTGCTCTCCAAGCATCCGGGGCATTCGGATACGCCGGCCTTGGCCAACGTCAGCGAGCAGCCGGTGACGGCGCTCAAGGACGCGGTGGACGACTTTTTGGCCTATCTGACGGAGCATTGCGCAGGCGACCAGGTCTCCTTGTCGATTTATACCTATTCCGACGGCACGGCCACCTTGGAACAAGGGCTGACCCCCACGTTCTCGAAGGTCTCCGCCATCACGCGGGCGCGCCAAGCGGGCCATTATCTCAGCGGCACCAACATTTCCGCCGGGATGACGCAAGGCCGGACCGACCTGCAAAAGAACGCCCGAGTCGGCTCCTTGAAAATGATGGTCGTCATGACCGACGGCGTGGTGAATCTGCCGAGCGGCAACACCACCAGCGACAAAGCCGCTTGCGTGACCGAGGCGACCAAGTGCGCCGGCGCGCGGATTCCGATCGTGACGATTTCGCTCGGCGCGCTGGCCGATACGGCCCTGATGCAACAACTGGCCACGGTCAGCAACGGCGCCGCGTTCGTTGTCCAAGGGGGCCAACCCATCGCCGACGTGCGGACTCAGCTCGAGCAGGTCTTTGCGCAAGTCGCCGCCGACCGCCCGCTCAAATTGGTCCAATAGCCGCGCCGCCGGTTGAATCCTTGGAGCGGCCGCTTGCGGCGCGCCTCAAAACCATGAGCATTCGTCGGGCCTGGGCCGCG
>DASRSE010000043.1:0-9589 GCA_035656655.1 Pirellulales bacterium | reverse complement strand
CCAGCCGCCACCGGCGCGGGCTCGTTCATTGGACCGGCTGGGCGCCGAAAACTTCTTGGCACCGCGGATTCGCTTTCACGACTGGCGCAAGTTGCGATCCGGCAATGCTTTGACGCTCGCTACCGGCCCAACCGGCAGCACCGGAGCAACTGGCGAACTCACTAAAATCGAAAAAAGACTCCCCTTCCGCATAACCCGCAACCGACACCTATATCAGGACATCTTGTGGTTGGCCCGAGGTTGCACCCGGGGGGAAGTGCGCGACGTTGGCGAAGGGTCCTGAAATCGCCCGTCCTCCCTCTTTGAAGCAGCTCTTCGTAACGACCCGAACAGCGATCGATTCTAAACAGGAGGGATACGATGCGACGCTTTATGGTGGGGATGGCGATTGCGGCGGCAAGCCTACTGCCGGCTTACGCTTTCGCCGGAGATCAAGAAACGGCTCAACACGTGGCTGCCAATCTGAAGAATAGCGGCCGCCTGAAGGCCTACAGCGTGGATGTAAAAGCCAAGGACGGCACGATCGTCCTGCTCGGCAAGGTTGCCTCGGAAGAGCAGCTTTCGACCGCCATCGAAGTCGCCGAGCAAACGCCCGGCGTCGAACGAGTGGTCTCCCAATTGACCATTTCCGCCGCCCCCATCGGCAGCGGCCTGCGTCAGCCGGGCTACAATTACAGCAGCGAAGAAATGCCGAAACTGGCCGACAAGACCGCGCGGCGCCAAACCAGCGTCGCCAAGAGTTCTTACGACGATAGCTCACCGGCCAGCTACGACGTCCCGAACCAGCGCCAAACCCCGCGCACCGTCCAGGCTCATCCGGCCCCGCCCATGCCGCTTCAAGCGAATGGCGGAGTGCCCATGAATCAGGGCCCGCAAGGGCCGTACTCGATGAACGGGATGCAGCAAATGCCCGTCTCGATGCAAGGCCCGGAATGTGTCCAAGGGGGTCAATTCAACGGGCAATACGGCGGCCAATATGGCGGTCAATACGGCGGCGGACCGATCCCGGCCTATGCTCCGGGGGTTGGCGGCGGAGTCGCCCCGATCCATTACGATCACGCCCAAATGCCGAACTATTCGTGGCCAAGCTACGCCGCCTATCCGAACTATGCGGCCGTGACCTATCCGAAGCAATACTCGGCCACCGCGTGGCCGTTCATCGGCCCGTTCTATCCGTATCCGCAAGTTCCGCTCGGCTGGCGGAAAGTGACCTTGGAATGGGACGACGGCTGGTGGTTCCTCGACTTCGACGACCACGGCCACCACACCCATCGGTAACCGCCTGAAGTCAATCGCAAGTGTTCGAACCGGCTCCCGCAACGATCGTTGCGGGAGCCGGTTTTATTTGCTGGCGGCCTCCACGGCGGCTCCGCGAACCGGAGAAAACGAGCCCGCGCCAAGGGGGGGCGACCGCCCGCGTTGCGAGCGGCGACCGAATTGCATCCTCGTCTCAGAGTTGCAGTCAGCCCAAGGCGAGCTGCGAAAATCTCCTCGCGGCCCGGCGCCCCCGGCGGCCAGAAAACAGCCGCGATTTCCGCAGAAACCGCGCCCCAGCGCTAGGCGCCAAAGCATGGAGCCCGCCGGTGCAGGTTTGGCGTCACACTGCGAAAGCTGGCGAATCGAGGGGCAGGCCGTTTTTTAGGATTTTTCGCTACAGCCAGAAATACCCGCAAGTTCCTCCCACATTAACACGATACATACCTGTGAGCGGTTGGAGCCTTTCTTTTAGGACATGACAGCAGTCCACGAACGTGCGAAGGCAAACCAACCCCGGCAACCTTAGAGCCGTTGGACAAACAATCAGGGACACGATTATGTCGCGTAAATCGCTCTTCACGGTGTTCGCTTTAACGGCGATGAGCCTGGTGACCAACACGGGTTGCTTCTGGCTGGCCACGGCCGGTCCGAATATCGGACCTCTGGCGATCCCGATTCCGGTCAGCACCTATTACCAATACGGCTTCGAAGAGAAGTATTGGAATAAGGAGCGCTACGAACGAGCGCCGATTCTCGGTCCGATTCCGCCGGGCGGCCCGACGGCGGCCTTGGATACGCCGAGCGATGACGAAGTCATGGTCGCTCTGGAGAAGGCCGACCCGGTCGAAGGGGGCGTTCCTTTGCTCCATGAAATCACCCGCAACAACGTGCGGATCGTGAAAGAGAAAATTTCCGACTACATTGATCCGCCGCGCGTGATTCCGCTGATCGGGCCGGCGCAGTTGCACCATTGCCATTACCGCTGCACGGTGTACTACACGAAAGTCACCAATGTCGGCTGGCCCATTCCGCACCGGCTGGTGGACGAAGACTGCCGCGAATGCTTGTACATCGACCACGACCACTTCCACATGGTCGGGAATGTTGACACGGGCGCTCCGGGCGTCGAACAATAGGCGGCCGCTCGCCGCGCTCCGCGGCCCGAAGCCAGTCCCATCGCTTGCTGTCGAACAAACCTCCGAGCCCACTCGGAGGTTTGTTCGCGCGCCGAGTGGGATCATGCGCGCGGCTGGCGCTGGTCCCACGGTTCAACTCATCTGCGGATCAGACTTCGACGGCCGCCCCGTCTCGATGCGCCCCGCATAGCGGCGAGCGTAGGACGCTGCCCCGGCCACTCGGATCGTGAAATCATACCAGCCGAAACTGGCCGCCAGCGGCAGCGCCATTTCAGCCGCCGCGCCAGGCTGGATCTTCTTCCGCAGGGGCGCGTGATCGTACGCATTCGCCGTCAACAGCACTTCGTAGGCCGCTTCGCTCCCCGCTTTGCTTGCCGAGGCGGTGAGCGCCAGCGTCAAATGATCCGTCGCCGCGCCGGTCGGGTCCTGCTCGAGCGCCGCGCGGATGCTCAGATTCGGATCGGACGCGGCGCCGATCAGTTCTCGGTAAAAGCCATTGGGCCCATAGACCCGGAGGTGATAGCGCTCGTGCTCGAAGTCCGTCAGCAGCCATTCGGCCGTCAGCGATGCTCCCGCCGCAACGGCGTAATTCCACACGCGAACCTCCTCCCAGGCGGCGGGCGAGTCCTGACCAGCCGCTTTGACTCGGCCGGGCGCGTAGACCAAAAACGGGCTTCCGGCCGCGGCGGCGCCGAATAAGCGCTTGTCCGCCGCCAGCGTGAGGATCAGTTTTTCGCGCGCGGCGTGCAACTCGGCGTCGGCCCGCAATTCATACGGCAGCGCGCATGCCGGACGCAGACCAACCTCTTGGCGCGGACGGCGCGGATGGTTTCGATCGGCCTTGATTGCCGCGATTTCGGCTTCCGTGAGCGGCGCTCCCGGATCCGGCAGCGGCATTTGCCGCGCAGCGCGAATCGACCGCATCCACGCAGCGCGATCGACCGATTTGGGCAGCGGCGCGGGGGCTTCGTCTCCCGGGCGAAAGACCGACGTAAGATCGCCGACGACCGTCCGCCGCCAACTGCTCAGGTTCGATTCGCGCACTACGATTTTTTTCTTGCGCAGAAAGAACTGCTCTAAAAAACGAATCGGCGACGTTAGATCAAATACCTGCGAGTTGACCCAGCCTCCGCGCGACCAAGGCGAAGCCACGATCAGCGGCACGCGGTAACCGAGCCCGATCGGGCTGCGGCGATCACGCTCCGTGAATTCGAGGGTGGAATCGACGCCCGCGGAACAACCGCCGCTAGCCGGTTGGCCCGGAGCCGGCGCGACAAACGGCGGGCAATGATCGAAAAACCCATCGTTCTCGTCGTAGTTGAGCACGAAGATCGTCCTTTTCCACAGCGCCGGGTTCTGAGTCAGAATGTCGAGCGCCTCGGACACATACCAAGCGCCGAACCACGCGGAACTCGGATGATCGGAAAAGTGGCTCGGCGCGACGAGCCATGAAACGGCCGGCAGTTTGCCCGCTTGCGCATCGGCGCGAAACTGATGAAAGAGATCGCCCTTCGGAATGCGATCCATCCGGCCGCGCGCCGGACCCGCCTCCGGCGGCGTCAGGCCGCGGTAGTCGGCCGCGGCGCGATTCGTCGTGAACGCCCGCTCGTGAATCTCGCGCTCCAGCGCAGTCCGCTGCGCGAATCGGTCCGAGTGAAACGTCTCGAGATCGCGTTCGACTTGGCGAAGCGCGGCGCGGGCTTTCGCCAATTGGGCCGCCGCCGCGGTGGTCGCCTCTTTCGCGACCGCCGCTTCCAGTTGCGGAATCGCCTGCCGCAACGAGTCCGCGAATCGCTGCAAATAGGCGACATGGCACGGCGCGAAACGCGCCTCATATTGTCGAAAATACTCGAGCGGATTGTCGCCAAAGTTGCCGAGCCAAGCCGCCTCTTCGTCCGTCATGCCCGACGGCACAGTCAACTCGTTCTGATACACGCGCCACGAGATTCCATGCGCGCTCAACCGCTCAGGAAACGTGGTCCAAGTCAAGCGGCCGATGTGATCCGTATCGGAATTGTAAACGTGCGGCAACGCGTCGGCTTGCTGCTCGGCGCGAATCGTTCCGGTCCAAAAATGCAGCCGGTTCGGCGTGGTTCCGGTCAAAGACGAGCAAAAGTGCTGATCGCAAATCGTAAACGCGTCGGCCAACTCGTAATAAAAGGGAATGTCGGCGCGCGTGTGATAACCGAGCGTCAAGGGAAAATGGGCGAGCTGTTTTGAACCGACCGGGATCTTGACGTGCAGCCAGCGATCATGCTTGCCGTCGTGCCGCGCGTCGACCTGATCAGGCCAATTGTGCGGCAGCCCATCGAGCCAAGTCGTGTTGGTGCGGCTCAAATCGAGGCGAAACGGGACGAAGACTTCGCCGGTGGAATTTGCTTGCAGCCAAACCGGCCGCCCGCCAGGCAAGTCGATCGCGCGCGGGTCGTTAAATCCGCGCACGCCGCGCAACGTGCCAAAGCAATGATCGAACGAGCGATTCTCCTGCATCAAGAAGACGATATGCTCGGCATCCAAAAAGGTGCTGCCGCGATCGGGCTCGATCGCCGCGGCCCGGCGAATCGGTTCGGCCAAGCCGGCCTGGAGGGCGAGCCCGCCGGCCGCCCAGGCCGCTCCTTTCAACAAACTCCGCCGCTGGAACTTCGCGTCGCTCATGCGCATCTCGCTCCGTTAAGGTTTCGCAAACCCGAGACTGCTCAATCCGCAGCTCAGAATGATCGTGTTCAACCCGCCGGCTCGGCTTTGGCCGCGCGTCTGGCCATCATAGCGGTTGATGCGGAGGAAGGGCCCCGCGCGGCGGCCAAAAAAAGCCGACTTGCCCTGGACGCCGCGGAGCTTTTTTGCGACAGTTCGCGCCGTTTTGTGCGGAAATATCCGACCCCGGCTGCTGGCCATGGTAACGCGTCCTTTGCAATTTGTTTGCCGGTGGTTCTCCCGCGCCGGTTTGGCCGCCGGCGGTTTGCTCGTTTGCTTATGTTTGAGCGGCTGCCGCGACACGCTCGATCAGATTAAGGGCGAAGGATTTCACGACGAATTCTCCGACTGGGGCGAGAAACAGCGGCCCGCCGGCGACCAGGGCGAATTGTCCGGGGTCAGCACGAAATCGCAACAGATCGAGCGCAATCTGGGCGTGCGCTAGTTTTCGCAAACTTTATCTCGATCTCCGGGGCCGCGAGCGAACCATTCCCGCCGCGGTTTCGTTCTAATACCAGTTCAAACCGCTGGCCGATTCCGGCAATCGACCGGCGCGAAACGTACCGGTGTGGCGCATCCGCGCAATTTCCTCGGTTCCGAATTTCCCCCGCTTGAAATGCGCCGTGTATTAGTCATACTGATTGACTTATGAAATGCAGCAAATTTCAATTCGGCCTCGTTTCCGTAGTCGCGCTGGTGGCGCTGCGGTTGTGCATTGGTTGGCACTTTTTTAAGGAGGGGCTGTCGCATTATACCGATGCGAAATGGTCCTCGGAGGGCTTTCTCAAACAGGCCAAAGGCCCGTTTGCAGATTGGCTGCAAGCGCCCTTACCCGACTTTCACGGCTGGAGTCATCTGATTCCCATTGCCGATTTGCCGAACGCCTCGGACGATGGCAGTTCGACCTTGGAGGTCAAGGTCGATGCGCGGAAGCCGAAGGCGGAGAAGGCCAAAGTTTGGAAGAAGTGGCTCGATGCAGTCGATCACGATTGGCTCAGGATCGAGAACCAGATTGGCGCCTTCTACGGCTTTACCGACCAGCAAAAGAAGGCCGCCGAGGCCTTGCACGTGGCGGCTCGCCAACAATTGGAAGAGAGCCTGAGTGGCTTTGAGCCGGACATCGTGGCCTATCGGCATGATGCGCGGCGGTTGGCCGATTTGGAAAACTCGCCTGGCGCGAAGGAAATTCCAAACATCAAAACGCGGATCGCCAACGCGCAGCGTGATTTAACTTCGGAGCCGGCCCTCGGGATCGACCATAAGCCGGGCGAATGGCTCGACGAAGCGAAAGGGGTCGAAACCGCCTTCATTCGCAGCCTCGAAAATCTGGCCGACCAGGAACAAGCGAAAAAGGGCTATCCGCCCGTCGAGAAAACGCCCCTGGAAAAACAAGATCGGTTCGTCACCTACAGCTTGATTGCAATTGGGGCTTGTTTGATCCTCGGGTTTTTGACGCCGCTGGCCTCCTTGGGGGGCGCGGCATTTCTCTTGACCATCGTGATGGCCCAACCGTTTTGGATTAACGACACCGTTCCCACTTATAACCAATACGTCGAAATCTTCGCGCTGCTCTTTTTAGCAGCTAGTTGTGCGGGCCGCTTCGCCGGATTGGATTTCTTTATTTCTCGACTGTTTCGCGGATGTTGCCGCTCCGCAAAAGGTAATTAGCGACCATGGATAAATTG
Organism: Pirellulales bacterium; assembly: GCA_035656655.1. Classification (GTDB taxonomy): domain Bacteria; phylum Planctomycetota; class Planctomycetia; order Pirellulales; family DASRSE01; genus DASRSE01. Next base: position 2,817 of record DASRSE010000043.1, on the reverse strand, counting down.
ACCGCAGAACAACGCGAGACGGGCAGCGAAAACTTCTACTCCGCCATCGGCAGCGAGTACACCCGCCGAGACTTTCTCAAAGGGACCATCGCCGCCGGCGTCGTCTCCGGCGCCGGCTTGGGCGCGATGTACTTCGGCTACGAGAAATCGATCTCGAACCCCGTCCGCATTGGCGTCATCGGCACGGGCGACGAAGGGAGCGTTCTAATCGGGGCGCACAACCCGAACTTCACCCAGATCAAGGCCATCGCCGACATTCGCCCGTACAACGTCTATCGCGCCTTTCATGGCGACTGGTCTTCGCCCAATGCGATCAAAGCTCGGCCCGGCATCATGGCCAAGTATGACTATAAGAGCGAAGAAGAAGCGCGCCAGCACGTCAAAGTCTACGAAAAAGACTACAAGGACCTGCTCAACGACAAGGACATCGAAGCCGTCGTGATCGCCTTGCCGCTACACATGCACGCCCAGGTCGCCATCCAGGCGATGCGGGCCGGCAAGCACGTCCTCACGGAAAAGCTGATGGGGCATAGCGTCGCCGAATGCAAGGAGATGGCCCGCGTTTCTCGCGAGACGGGCCGGCTCTGCGCCACCGGCCATCAGCGCCATTACAGCATCCTCTACGACAACTCGCTCGATCTGGTCCGCCGCAACCTGATTGGCACGGTCCACGGCATTCGGGCCCAGTGGCACCGCCTCCGCGATACGTGGTCGCCGCCGCTGCCCGACGACAAAGACGGCAAGCTCGCCAAGTCGATCGCGCGGATGCAAGACACGCTGAAAACCGCCCCCAAGGGTAAAGAAGCCGAGACCTTGCAGCATCGCATCGATCAAATGGTCAAGCAATTGACCGACAAGTCCATCGAACCGAAGAACTACGGTTACGAGGACAAGACCCTCGACTCGGGCCACTTGCGGACTGCGATGGAAGAACTGATTCGCTGGCGCTTGTGGCAGCGGACCGGCGGCGGGCTGATGGCCGAACTTGGCAGCCATCAACTCGATGCCGCCAGCCTGTTCATCTCGGCCGTTTATCCGCTCGATGAAAAAACGAAAAAGCCGGTCAAAATTCATCCCTTGGCCGTGACCGGCATCGGCGGCAAGTATCTCTACGACAAAGAGCCGCGCGAGTGCGAAGACCACGTCTACTGCACGTTTGAGTTTCCGGGGCCTGAATACTTCAAGCCCGGTACGCAAGAGATCGCCAATCCGAACAAGAAAATCGTCGTCGTGTACTCGTCGATTAACGGCAATGGCTTCGGCGGCTACGGCGAAGTCGTAATGGGTGAGAAGGGAACGCTGATCCTCGAAAACGAAAAGGACGCGATGCTCTACAAGGACGCCGAAACGGGCACGAAGGTCGGCGTCGCCAAGGGAGAAAAAGGCCCCATCCTCGACACAACCGCCAGCGGCAGCGCGGCCGCCGCGGTAGGCAAGGCCGCGATCGAAACCGGACCGGTCAGCAAAGGCTACACCGAGGAAATCGAACACTGGGCTTGGTGCATTCGCCACTTTGACGAAAAGGAATTCAAGGCCGACCCCGATCATTACGTCAACTTGCCGTTGTGCCATCCCAAGGTTGCGATGGGCGACGCCATCATCGCGCTGACCAGCAACGAAGCCATTCACGCCAGCCAGAAATCGGGCGGCAATCCGCGCATCGAATTCAAGCCGGAATGGTTCGAAATCGAAAACGACGCGACCCCCGAAGGGGTCAAGCCGGACATCACGCAAGAGCGTTACAAATTTGCTTGACCCGCGGCGGCCGAACCCCGGCCAACGTTGATTTTCAGGTTGGCGCCGTTGGAAGCCGTTCTGTTGTTCAGGCAAAGCTCCCTCCCGCGTCTGGGACCCCTCGCATGTGGCCGCTTGGCGTGTTTACGAGCATTGATGCGGGCCTCGGGGTCAAGCTTGAGATCGCGCACGAACTGGGCGTTCCGACGATTCAACTCCACGCGCCGGAGCAGTCCACGCGGACGCCGGACCAGGCGCGGCGGTTTTTGGACCGGCTGCGGGAGCGGAACATCGTGCTGACCGCCGTTTTCGGCGGCTTCGCCGGCGAAAGTTACGCCGACATTCCGACCGTCGTGCGGACGGTCGGGCTGGTCCCGCGAGCGACGCGCGCCGCGCGGCTCCAGGAGATGAAGGAGATCGCCGACTTTGCGCGGCTGCTCGAGTGCGACGTGGCGGCGTTGCACCTCGGCTTTATTCCGCACGAGCCGACCGACCCGCTCTATGCGGAGGTTTTGGAAGTCACGCGCGAGCTGTGCGACCACTGCCGCGGCAATCGGCAAAACTTGCATCTTGAGACGGGCCAAGAGCCGGCCGCGGCGCTGCTCCGCTTCATTCACGATGTCGGCCGCGACAATCTGTTTATCAACTTCGATCCGGCCAACATGATTTTATACGGCTCGGGCGAACCGATCGCCGCCCTGAAGCAAGTCGGCCCCTACGTGCGGAGCGTCCACTGCAAAGATGGCACATGGTCGGCGCAGCCAGGAGTCACCTTCGGCCGCGAGACGCCGCTCGGGGCCGGAGACGTGGGCTTCGAAAACTTTCTCCGCGCCTTGACTGAGATCGGCTACGCTGGCCCCTTGACGATCGAGCGCGAAATCTCGCACGAGCCGGAGCGTCAAAAAATCGAAATCCGCGCGGCGCTCGAGATTCTCTCGCAGCTCAAAGCGCGGTTTGCCGCGCCGGCATCCAGCGCGGACGCTTAGAATCCGTCGGGTTCAAGCGCACATTCAAGCGTGCCGCCAAATTGCGAAACGAGAACGCGGTGCAGCCAGATTTACCGACCAGCGAGGCTGCCTGTTG
>DASRSE010000042.1:0-4041 GCA_035656655.1 Pirellulales bacterium | reverse complement strand
GACCGCCGAAGGAACCGAGCCATGGCCGGTGACGAGAATGACTTCGCCGTCCGGCTGAAACTCCTTCGCGCGGCTGAGGATCTCCAGTCCATCCACGTCGTTCATTTTCAAATCGGTGATCACGATATCAAAGTTTTCGTGCTCGATTTGCGCCGCGCCGGCCGCGCCCGACGTGGCCACTTGGCATTGATAGCCGACCCGCTCCAGGCTCTCGGCGACCGCTTGCGCATGGGCCTCGTCATTGTCCACGATGAGAACGCGGACGCTGGCGCGTTGGTCAAGTTCGGCGACGCTGGGCAAGTCGGCGGTCATGCAGCCGATGATACCGCATTCCGCCGCCGCCGGGCTAGCAGCCTGTTGAAAAATACCAGCATCGCATTTTTCAATCTCGCCAAGTGCGGAGCAGAACTCCGCACGGCTCGCAAAATAACGACTTGCGCCGTTATTTTGGCATCGCATCGGCGCGCTGACGCAGCCTGTCGAATCCTTGAAGATGCTACTAGCCTGTCCGAGACTTCCACTGCCCGGCGGCAGCCGGTTGCGGATTTCCACCGGCCGCTACGGCCCGCTGCCCGGCGTCGGTGCGATGCCAACCGCATGCAGTTTGGCGGCGACCCAGTCGGGCAAGGGAATCGATCCGATCTGGCCGTTGGGCAGGAGGCGGCAGGTGACCGCCGTGATCCGCCCGAGCGCGATTGCGCGTCCTTGGCTGTGGAAATCAAACTCGTACGTCACGCTCTTCTGCCCGATCCGCAAAATACGGACCGCGATCTCGACGGTATCCTCGAATCGCAACGGGCTTTTGTAGTCGCACGAGGCATTGACGCGCGGAAAGCTGAAGGGGCCGCTGGGATCCTGAAGCATGATGTTCAGCCCCAGATCGCGGAGAAATGCATGCTCGGCTTCTTCCATGAACGTGAAGAAGACCGAAAAGTGCATGATTCCAGCGGCATCCGTGTCGCGAAACTCCACTTGGCGCGACAGAGTGAATGGAGCAGTCGCCATAAGAGCTTGAGTCCTCACGGAAGGTCGCATGCGCCATCTGCATGCTTTCGCGCGCCGCCGTCGCGGCGCATTTCCGCGTCCGCCGCGCGCTCGCGCAACCACCAGCGCCCTTGAACGGCGCCTAATATTGAGCGACTCCGCACGCGCGCCTGGGAACGACCGCGCTGCCGGCGAAAGCCGCTGTGCTTACTCGCCGACGTAGGGCATCAGCGCCATGAAGCGCGCCCGCTTCACCGCCGAGGTGACCGCATGTTGGCTCGCCGCGGTGCAGCCGCTCTTGCGGCGCGAGACGATTTTGCCTTGGCGATTGGTGAGCTTCGCCAGCAGTTCGAGGTCTTTGTAATCGACGAACATCGGCCGCGGACGCTGACCATCGACAAAGATCGGGTCTTTCTTCTTGCCGCGCACGACTTGCTTTTTATTCCGCCGCTTGAACTGGCCTTGCATCGGAGGCATGGGCAAACACCTGGCTTCAACGAGATCGGGAAAGGGCCTTCCCGTCCGGGAGGCATACAAGTCACTGATTTTAGCAGTTCAGCGCCGCGACACAAGCCGTTTCGGCCCGAGACTTTGGCTCTTGGCCAGCGGCGGCGCCACGGCAAGCCGAACAAAAGGGACGCGCGAAGCGGCGCCAAGAAACTCGCCTTGGCAGCCCGTCGGTCCATAGAAAAACCCTGGATCGAAGGCTCGATCCAGGGTGAGTAGGTTGATTCGTTCCGCGCGAATGTGCCTGCGACAATCCGAGGCGGCTGCCCGATTGAAATGGCGTGCCGATTTAGCGGCGGCCATATCCACCGCCACCGCCGCCGTAACCACCCCCGCCGCCGGACCGCGAGGTTTTTTCGCGGGCTTCATTAACGGTGAGAGGCCGGCCGCCCATGTCCTTGCCGTTGAGGGCTTCGATGGCAGCCGACATGCCGGCTTCTGACTCCATTTCAACGAACCCAAAGCCCCGCGAGCGGCCCGTCTCCCGATCCGAGATCACTTCGGCCGCGACCACCGGTCCGAATTCGCCGAACAGCGATTCCAATTCCTCGGAAGTCGTCGACCAGGGGAGATTCCCCACATAAATACGCTTTCCCATAACAGACCTTTGGGGAGCAAAGACGAGGTTCGAGTCGAAGCCAGCACGGGCCCGGCGGACGTCGCTCCCAACCGTCTCCAGCACCCTCTTGCGGACTAGGACGGCAGCCTATCCGATGCAAAACCCCTAGACAACGGCAGATAAGCGGTTTTTGATCAAATTTTTAGAAATTTGTTTTGGAGGGACAATTTTTTCGCCAAAACCAGCGAGAACCTCCGTTGGCAAGGCGAGTCCGCCCACCACTCATTCAAACCGTCCCCCGACTCTGCTCGTCATTCCCGCGCCGCCGGGAATCCAGCGCGCCGCACTCGGACCCGCGCTTTGCGGCGGCGCAACTGGATTCCCGCCTGCGCGGGAATGACGGCAAGGATAACGCGGCGCAACCCAGCGGCGCACCGGTCCGAAACCTCGTCATTCCCACGCCGCCGGGAATCCAGCGCGTCGCACTCGGACCCGCGCTTTGCGGCGGCCCCACTGGATTCCCGCCTGCGCGGGAATGACGTATGCGCGACTGGGATCAACCGAAGGGCGCGCGGTCACAACTCCGCCGCCGGTCGCGAGTGCGAACGGCGGGATGTCAGACCGCGGCGAGGTCCTTGGGCCGCGTCACTCGCTGATAAAGCTCGACCGTTTGCCGCGCCATCTCGTCTGCTCGATATCGCTCGTGGATGGCCTGATGGCCGCGTCGCCCGAGTGCGGCGGCATGGCTCGGATTGAGGATCAGCGGCTTCAAGGCGGCGGCCAGCGCCTGAGGATCTTCCGGCGCGTGCAGCACGCCGCCGCCGGTGTCGGCAATCATCTGCGGGAACGCGCCATGTTCCGGCAGGACGACCGGAACTCCGTTCGCCAAGGCCTCGAGCACCGAAATGCCCTTGCTCTCGTGATAGACCGTCGGTTGGCACATCACATCGAGCGAGTGCAAGAACTCGATTTTTTGGTTGCGATCGAGTTCGCCGACGTACTCGAACCGATCTTGGTATCCCAGCTCGCGGACGCGCCGTTCGACCGCTTCAAAATAAGCTCGGTCGCCGCTGGACATATAGCCGGCGACGCGCAGCTTGAGCGGCGGTAAATTTGCCCGCTCGGCGTGCAGCAAGCCGAACGCATCGACCAAATAATGCAGCCCTTTTTCGACTGCCACGCGGCCGAAATAGCCGACGACGAACTCCCGCGCCGTGTCGGGCCGGCGGCGCAGCGCGTGGCCGGCGAGGTTCAAGCCGTGCGGGATGACTTCAATCCGGCTCCGCGGGACGGCCAGATAGTCCGCCATGAAGTCGGCAAAATAATCGTTCATCGCGACGAAGGCGTCAATCTCCGCGCAGCGCTCGCGGAGCAATTCGCGGCTCTGCGAATAGAAAGGCTCCGTCAGAGCCTCGAGAAAAATGTCTTCTCCCATCAGCGAGCAGACAATCGGAATCCGCAAGCGGCGCTTCAATTCGCGAACCGCGCCGCAGAGCATGCTGTTGGAGAGATGGACAATGTCGGGACGCACATCCGACTCGAGCCAGTGGATCAGTTTTGCGAGTTCCTTGCGCTGCTTCCCTTGCTCGCCTTGCAACGTGGAAATTGTCAGCGCGCCGAGTTGCTTCGCCTCCATGCCCGACGCGCGCCGCGACAGCCAACTCAACAGCCCCGGCGAATCGAGCAGCTTGTCGAGAAACCACGGCGTATGGCGAAAGAGGGCCGATTTCTGCTGCAAAAACACATTGACGCCGCCAAAGAAGACCCGCGACTGGCTCACGTTGGCTTCGTCGGTTCGCAGCGGCGTATAGGTCGGGACGAGCAGGACCTCTTGGCCTGCCGCCAACAGCGCCGCGGCGAGCGTGTTGTCGTGCAGACAACTTCCGCAGTACATGCCGGCGGCGCCGGCCGTGATGTAAGCGATGCGCATGGGAGGGGCGTTGCAAACGGGGCGGGGGAAAACGAGTAGGTTACAAGGCGACGCCGCGTCG
>DASRSE010000041.1:0-7276 GCA_035656655.1 Pirellulales bacterium | reverse complement strand
GTGCGCAGGCCCACCAATCTGTCGGCTGCCTCGCGCGCTGGGCGAGTCGGCGCTCGCCCGGTCGCTGGTGCTCGTGATGGTCCTGTGCAATGCTGGCCTGCGCTTTGGTGATCCTTCGCACCGGTGATCCTTCGCACTGGTGGGCCTTCGCACTGGTGGGCCTTCGCACTGGTGGGCCTGTGCTCGCTGCGCGAGCGGGTCCCATCCTACCTACATTACGCGAGCGGGTCGCATCCTACAATGATCGCTCCGCCCCTTGTCGGGTGCGGACTTCGGGAAAACGCCGGCCGGCAAGGCGAATTAGTTCTTGCGCAATTGCTTCAACAGGTCGCTCATCTCGGCGTGGTCCTCCTCCGTCTGCCGAATGATAACGAGCGCGCCGCGGAAATTTGCCGTCCTCGCCACCGCGCCGTAGGGTGCGGACCAGCACGGCGAATGCCGTGCGCAGGCCCACCAATCTGCCGGCTGCCTCGCGCGCTGAGCGCTCATTTCGGCGTGGTCCTCTTCCGGCTGCCGAATGATAGCGAGCGCGTCGCGGAAATTCGCCGCCCTGACCACCGCGCCGTAGGGTGCGGACCAGCGAGCGAAGCGAGCGCAGGCCCACCACGATGCGGGTGCAATCCGGAAACGGATCTTTCCACCAGCCCGCCGAAACGTGGTGGGCCTGCGCACGGCATGCGCCGTGCTGGTCGCCACCCTACAACGATCGCTCCGCCCCTTGTCGGGTGCGGACCGCGGAAAACGCCGGTCAGAGGATGCGCGCCGTGGGGAGCATCGCTCGGCGCTTAGGGAGATCGAAAATGCCGCCGAGCATTTTTTCAGACGCGATTAGTTCGCCGGAGGCAAGAGCGCCTGGGCTGGCGTAGGTTGGGCCGGCTGCGCCAAGGTGGGAACCGCTGGGACCATCGGCGGAGCGACAGTCACCCCCGGCTGCGCTCCTTGCGGGACGACTTGCACATAGCCCGGCGGGACCGGTTGGCCAGGCAAATAGGCCGGCGCCGCCTGCATCGGTTGTGCATAATAAACCGGTTGCCCGTAAGCCGGCTGGGCGTAGACCGGTTGTGCATTGTACGGGTTGGGCTCGCCGAACAAGGCCTCCATTTTCCACGCTTCAAAGCGATCAAACGCTTCGCAGCCGCTAACCGCGGTCAGCAACAGCGCTAAGCCAACCAGTTTCAATTTGATCTTCATCAGAAAGTCCCCTGCTTCACGATTCCGCCTATTGTGGCGGGCAGGAAACACTACCTTGCAGTCCTTGTTTTGCAAATGCCACTGTGGCAAATTTTCGACAATCGCAGCCTTTCTCGGAGTGAAAAACCGCAATTTTCCGCTCTCGGCGGCCGGCGATTAGCCAGTAAGGACCACGGCTTTCGGCGGCTTGCGTTCGCTGACGCCGGGCCACGTCCTTTCGCAAGCCGCCCCCTCGGAGCAAACCGCGGAGGGCCGCAGAAACCGCGTCGTCGATTTCCAACCCCTCTTAGAGGACCTTTTCAAACTCGACGTAGTCGCGACCGTCGAGCACCTTGCGGCGGGTCTCGCGGTAGCCGAGCCGCCGATAAAACTCGCGCGCCGCGTGCTGAATCTCCTGCGTTTGGAGATGGACCGTGTGATAGCCCAACTGCCGGGCGTGCCCCTCCAGCCGATTGATAATTTTCCGCCCTAGCCCTTGGCGTTGAAAGTCGGGGTGGACGCGGACTCGGCGGATTTCGCAGCGACCGGAGCCGGTTTTGCGCAGGGCCCCCATCACGACCATTCGACCATGGAGCAGGCCGACCAGAAAATCGCCGTAGGGATTGCAATAGACTTTTTCAATCTGGCGCAAGTCATCGTCCCACGGCCCCTCGCCCTTGTAGGCTCCCACTTGCAGCATCGGCAAGATGTGCAGTTGCATCACTTCCGCTTGGTCTTCGGGGCGATAGCGACGAATGACAAGCGGGTCGGGCATCGGCGGCGGCAATGGCGAAAGTAGCTTCGAGTCTACGAGGAGCGATGTCGAACGGGCTTGGTTTCCCGCGGGCAGAAAGCTGTGGCGCTGGCCGCCGGGGGGGCTCGCCCGCGGTGGGTCCGGAGGACGATTTCGCGCGGGTTTTAGCCGCCGCGAAACCGAAGCATGCTTGGCGGTGTTAAATCTTACAGCAAAAAGGCCACGACGGCGATGGGATTGCTGGCTTGAACCCCGGCGATTGCGTAGACTTGGAAGAGGTTTGGCAGACTCTCTCGCGGAGTCAGCCGGGCTTGGCAGGGATGTCCGGCACGTGTTCCGCGCGGCGCGGAACTGGCACGCCGGCAGCTGCCTCGACTCGACTGCTCCGTTTTCGTTCGCATCGGCTTGGCCTTCACCCCGGAAAGACACCCCTTGGCTGGCAGTGAGTCTTTAGTCCTTCAGAATGCGATGCACGACCCTGACGTGCGGCTGATGCTCGAGGTGCGCGACGACAACGCCGCCGCCTTTGAGGAGCTGATGCTGCGTTATCAAAATCGTTTGGTCACCGTGCTTGAGCATCTGGTGGGGCGCAAGGATATGGCCGAGGATTTGGCCCAAGAAGTTTTTTTGCGAATTTATCGCGCGCGAAAACGTTATACGCCCGGGGCCAAGTTTTCCACCTGGCTTTATACGATTGCCAACAACGTCGCCTCCAACGCGATCCGCAGTTTGTCTCGCCGCAAAGAAGTCAATCTCGATAATCGGCCCGACGACTCGCAAGGCATCCCGCGCCTCGAGCAAATGGCGCTGGCGGCGAGCGGGCAAATGCCCACGCGACAACTCGATAAAGCGGAAATGCGCGACGTCATTCGCGTTGCTCTGGAGGGACTGAACGAACGCCAACGCTTAGCCGTGCTCCTCAGCAAATTTGAAGGAATGAGTTATCAAGACATCGCCGAAAGCATGGGGCTTTCCCCTCAGGCCGTGAAATCGCTCCTGTCGCGGGCGCGAGTCAGCTTGCGCGAGGCGCTGGAACCCTATTTACAACGCGGAGAACGGCGCTGACGAACGGCGCTGACGAGCGGCGACAGCCAAGACGAAATGAAAGGCCGCGCCGCAGCGGCCACGAACACCGCGCGACGATAAATACACCATAAAAAGCAACTCAAGAACGCCGTTGACGAAACAGGACCAAGTGGCGGACTGCCGAGCAGAGTTGCCCGCGGGTCCGCTCAGCGCCGAGGACCGATTTTTTCGCTGAACTAAACTCCCTTTTCGCGCCTCAATCGTATTCCGGGCCGCGGAGGCTTGATCCCTTCGCGGCCGTTCCCAAGCAACCCCAAACTATAACTGCCAGTCTGTATTTCCTTGGTAGCCGGTTGGTGACTATGTCCGACGAAACTCCCAACGCCGACGCGCTGCACGAAGAACTCGTGGCCTATTTGGATGGCGAGTTAAGTGCCGAGCAAAGCCGCCAACTCGAGGAGCGGCTCTCCACCGACGATGCTGCGCGCGAAGAGTTGCAGCGGCTGGAAAAAGTCTGGGACATCCTCGATGGACTGCCGCGCGCGAATGTCAACGAAAACTTTGCTCGCACGACGGTGGAAATGGTGACGATGGCGGCGCAGCAAGACTTGGCTGTGGAGCGAGTCGAGTTGCCGAAGCGTAATTTGCGGCTGTGGCTGGCGACGGCGATTGCCGTTTTGCTGGCGGGGTTCATCGGTTTCGCCGGCGCCGTCTCGTTCATCCCCAACAAAAACAGCACCTTGTTGCATGATCTGCCGACGATCGACAACTTGGAAATGCTGCAGCGTGCCGACAGCGTCGCCTTTTTGCAGCGGCTGGTCGATGAAAGCGTTTTTCCGCCCGAGCCTGACACTCCGCCCGTCGGCACCACCGCGGCGCAAGGCAATTTGCCGCCCGGAGATCAGGTTCCCCAATCGCTGGCCCAACGGCGCGAGTGGATTGACCGGCTAGGCGAAACCGACCGCGACCGGATTCAGCGGATGCTGGAACGCTTCACGTCGTTGCCTGTCGCCGAGCAAGATGGGCTCCGCGCGCTGGAAGCCAAGCTCGAAAGCTCGCCCGAGTTGCATACCGCGCTGCACAATTATTACGAGTGGCTGAAGAACCTTCAGCCGAGCCAGCGCGCGGAGTTGTTGGCGCTGGCCCCGGCCAAGCGGTTCGATGAGATTCAAAAAGTGCGTGAGGAGCAAGCGGCTCAGGCTTTGCGGCGAACGGCCAGCACGGCCAAACTGACTCCGAGCGATTGGCCCTTGCTGTTTGGCTGGATCGACGAAATCGTGCAGAAACACCAAGCCGAGATCTTAAACGAGCTGCCGCCCGACCGCCGCAAGGCGATCGAAAACTTGCCTGAAAATAGCGCCGGTCGCCGCCGCGCGCTAACCGGCGCGGCCATGGCGCGGTGGAATTCCACCGGTCCCGACTGGTTTCCGCAAATCGATCCCGGCGAGATGGATCTCTTCATTGCCAAGTTGTCGACCGACGCGCGGGCTGTCCTCGATAAATTTCCCGACCGCAAGGATAAAATCCGCGTCGTGCGCGAATGGGCGCACAATGTCGCGCGGGCTCGGTCTCCACAAGGGCGGTGGGGTGGTTTCGGCAACGTCAGCGAAGCGGAACTGACCCAATTTTACGAGGGGCTGCCGGCGGCCGAGAAGGATCACCTCGTAAACCTGCCGCGCGAGGAAATGCACGGCGAGCTCCGCAAACTCTATTTCCAAAAACATCGCGGAGAAGGAAACCAGCCCTTCAAAGGCGGCGACCGGCCGCGCAATCAAGGCGACCGCGGGCAAAACGACCGCGGGCCGAACGATCGCGGGCCGGGTGAACATGGGCCAAATGACCACGGACCGGGCGAACATGGGCCAAATGATCATGGACCAAGCGAACATGGGCCGAATGAGCACAGTGCCAGTGATCACGGCGCCAGTGATCACGGTGCCGGCGAGCGCAGTGCGGCCGGTTCCGATGCCCCGCCGGCGGCCGAGCGGCCCCCGCTGGAAAAATCCCCTCGCGAGTTTGGCGCTCGCGGCGGCCCGTCAAAAGGGGCCGACAAGCCGCTCGCCCCGCCTCCCTCCGAGCCGCCCCGTTCCGAGCCGCCTGCCAACTCGAAATAGGGATGGCATCGCTTCGCTTTGTCCTCACAGCCGATTGAAATAGTTAACCGGCTGCTTTCGTTTGATCCGCGTGCGTCGCGGCGAGCCGAAGGGAGGAATCGAGTGGCGCAGCCAGACCGTGCAACCGGACCGTGCAACCGGCCGCGCGATTCGCTGGATTCCCGCCTGCGCGGGAATGACGACGGGTCCCGTATGCTTCGTCCTTCGCACGCACGGGTCAATGGCAGGACGGCACTTCTTCGTCCTTCCTTCACACGGGTCGTACGCTCGACAGCGCAACTTCGTCATTCCCGCGCAGGCGGGAATCCAGTGGCGCAGCCAGACCGTGCCGCCGGCCGCGCGATTCGCTGGATTCCCGCCTGCGCGGGAATGACGACGGCTCCCGTATGCTTCGTCCTTCGCGCGCAGGGGTCGTACGCGCGGCAGCGTAACTTCGTCCTTGCCGCGCACGGGTCATTGGCAGGACGGCACAGCTTCGTCCTTCCCGCGCAGGCGGGAATCTAGTGACGCAGCCAAACCGTGCCGCCGGCCAATTCGAAATAGAGGCGGCATCGCCTCGCCATTGTCGTCACAGCCGATTGAAATAGTAAACTGGCTGCTTTCGTTTCGCTCTCGCGGCTTCTCGCGTTGGGCCGCTTGTCCTGTTCCGATTCACCGCGATTCGCTGCCGTTGAAGCTGTGTCGCACGAAATCTCAAGGCGAATGAACAATCGCGCACAATCGCCGAAAGATTACATGGATTGGAGACACTGGGAGATCCGCCGCCAAAAAATGAAACCCTGCTGCTTCATTCTCCGACCATGGGATGCGGCTAATCGCCTTTTCGCCAAGCCATGTTATTCTGGGCGGAACTAGGCATATTGGCGGGGAACACGGGACTGCTCTCCAGAAATTGTCGCACTTCGGCAGTTCCGGAAATTTCCTCGTTCTAACAGGCCGAGATATCGGCCTGTATCGTTTGCTCAATTTCAGTCCGTCGGGACGCCTTTTCGGCGTCCAGCAGGACATAGATGCGAAGGGAGTGCAGAGAATAGTCCGCCAAAATGCTCATCAGCGCCCTCTCGTCCTCGACAATCGGGCATGAGACGTCCGCATTCTTCTTCAGAATTCGAATCGATTGCTCGATATTGTCCTGGTCCTGAGCGGAAATGTGCCCGGCGGAGGAAACGGGAACTCGGGACCGCGTCTTAGTCAGTTTGGTAGCTTTACTCCAAATATGCCAAAGCCGAAGGTCAATGCCGAACTTGTCCGCCCATTGCGATACCTTCGCCTTAATAAGCTTGCGACGGTCATCGTATTTGGATTCGCCGTCTCCCAAATATTCGAAACAGGCAACGAGTTTCGGTGGCATGCGATTGATGATTGCATTGGCCTGTAGTCGGACGATTTCGTCCTGGGTGGAGTTCGCCAAAGTCTGAATCGCGGTAAATGTGCTGATATCATCGAACTTAGCCCACTCGCCATCGACTATGGCTGTGTCGACGGACCCGGCAGAGCCGTCGATGGCGAGACCGCCTGTTCGGAGCAATTCGGCGATGACGTCTTTGAGCAGCCATTCTAGGCCCGCAACGGTCTTGTGGTAGGACACCTGTTGGTAATCGAAATATCGACACAAAAGAAAGTGGTCCGCTGTCCGTAGTGCTTTTTCCGTGATACAGACCTGATCATTACTGTCGAGCCGCATTTGGCTGAGAAGGTAATCCAGATCGACGGAGCCGTATGGAAGGCCCGTATGCAGGGCGGTCCGGAGGAGATAGTCAATTCGATCCGCGTCCAAGTCGGAGCTAACGAGATTTGAAAACCTGGGAGGTTCCCGGCGGTTAAAAATCGAGTAGACTTTTGCCGGGTCCACGCCATTTGTGGTCAAAAGTTCCTTTAGCTCAGGGTTCGTCGCGAGCAGCACTTCACCGACTTTTTCGTGCTTATGCCATGTAGTCGTCGGCGATTCAACCGCTTGTGCCACCCCCTGCGCCGCGGCCTGCGCTGACTTCGGTTGGATCAATTTCTGACTAAAATAGTCCTTAATCGCGTCTTCCATTGGATGAGAAAACGGATAATGGCCGAGGTCATGCAGAAGTCCCGCCAACCGATAATCGCGAATTTCCTCGCCTGATATCTCGACGGAACTGTTGGCCTTTATCGCCTCAAGAATTCGCCCGGTAACGTGACAGACGCCGAGGCAATGTGAGAATCGCGAATAGTCGGCACCTGG
>DASRSE010000040.1:0-6093 GCA_035656655.1 Pirellulales bacterium | reverse complement strand
CAGCGCCAAGGCTGTGAGCGTGGTTCGCAAGTGTTGGGGTCCCCCGTTCATAAGCTCAACTCCCAAAGTCGATAGCAAGCGCAAGAGCCCTGCGCTCGATCCTACAACCGGAATAATCGGCAAGGTCACCGCAAATCTTTGGGCTATTTTTCTTCCCCGAGTCTTATTAAATCGCCAAAATACCGCATCTTGATCTGGGTGGCTGCAGAAACGCTAAGCTCTTTCAATTTGACAGCTTAGGCGGCATGAGTACGATGAAATAAGCCGCGCGCCATCGGCTGATCGCCCACTTTTCGTCTATTCTAGGGTCCTGGCGGGCGACTTCTTCTTTTTTTGAATCCGGTTTGGAGACTCGGTCTGATGCGTCGTTTGAATATCCGCCTGATCGTGACCTTGCTGGTCGGTTCGATCGCCTTGGTCGTCGGCATTCATTTCGTGCATGCGTATCAAGTCGTGCGCAACGCGGAAATCACGCGCACTCAGGCGGACAAAGCCCGCGAGGACGGCCAGTTAGATCAGGCGCTCAAGCTCTACGACGCTTATGCGAAGCAGAACCCAGACAAGCCGGACGGATATCTGGAAGCCGCGAAGGTGGCGGTTTCCATTGCCGAGACGCCAGGCGCGACCGCGAAAGAGCGCGTCGAAGCCTATTTTCGTTTGTCGCAGGCCCTCGACCGCGACACGCAAAACCGCTATCTCCGCGAGCAACTCGCCAAATTTGAAGTCGCCTTGAATGGCCGCGAAGGGCTGCTGAAGGCCATTCAACATTACGAGGCAATTCTGCGGATCGATCCGAACGACAAGGAGGTCATGCTCAAGCTGGCCGAGTGCCGGATCAGCACGGCCGATCATATCCAAGCGCGCAAGTCGCTGGCGGAAATTGTCGGTTATGACCCCTTGAAGAAAGAGTTCAATCCGGCGATTGCCCGCGCGCCCGAATCGATCGAAGCGTATCAATTCTTGGCGCGCGACCTGCGCAACAACAAACCGACGGACGACAAGCTCGCGGACCGAGTCATCGAACGAATGGTCGAAGTCAATCCCAAAAGCGCGGAGGCCCTGTTGGCGCGGGCCGAATGGAACGAAGCGTCGTACCGCAAGACGGAGAGCCCCGAGCAGCAAAAACTGCTCTTGGACCGGATTCATGCCGACACGAACGAAGCCTATAAGCGCGCGCCCGATTTGCTGAATGCGATCACGGCGAAACTGAAGTGGTGCATCCTGGATGGCGATTTTGAGGCGGGCGATGCGATTGTCGCGGCGGCGCTCAAATCGCACAAATTTGATCCGCTGGTCTACTCGGCGGCTTCGCAATTGGCCGCCGCCGAAAAGAAGCCCCAAGACTCGATCAAGTTTCTGCGAATGGGGGTCGCGAACTTGCCGAAAAACTTCGGCCTGCACTACTATCTCGTCGAACGATTGCTGGAAACGGGCGACGTCAAAGCGGCCCGTGACGAAGCGGCGGAGCTCAACAAGCTCGTCGATGAGACCGGCCCGAGCTGGGAAAGCGAGTACGTCGATGCGCAAATCGATTATCTCGACAAGAACTATCAAAGCGCTGCGGCGATTCTTGAACGCCAGCGAATCCAACTCGAGTCGCGCAAGCAAGCGAACGCCGACCCGCGGCTGATCGAGCAGCTCCGCCGACTTTACAATCTGCTCGGCCGCTGCTATGAGGCCACGAATCAAAGCGACCAGATGCTCGAGATTTATAACCGGCTAAATACCCTGGTGCCGATCACGGAAACGGTCGATCTCAATGCCCGCGAAGGGATCGCGCGGTCCTTGATGGGGCTTGGCCGCCGCGAAGAGGCTTTGAATGAGCTGCGGAAAATTCGGGCCGGCATGCAAAATGACGACCGCTTTTTCGCGCAGCGCGAACTCTGGTCGCAGATGCTCTATCTGATGTCGATGAACCAGGCGCATTTGCCGAAAGACAAGCAAGATTGGACCGAGGTGCAGAATTTCTTCAACGAAATCAACAAACGCCATTTGCTGAATGACACGCAACGCACAATTTGGCGCGCCGATCTGCTGATCCACCAAGGCCAAAACTCCCAGGCCCGAGAATTGCTCGACGCCGAAACCGCGCGGCTCGATGCGGCGGTCGAGGCCGATCCCAAAAATGCCGCCCTCAAAGAGCAAGAGGAAACGATCCGCCTCGCCATTGTCAATTTGCTGGCCATGCAAAGCCAATGGCCCGAAGCCCTGGCGGCCTTGGACGAACTGGCAAAAAAGGTCGGCGACAAAATCAACTTCCGCCTGCGCAAAGCCGACTTGCTGATCCGCCAACATTCCAAAGACACGATGCGCGAGCAATTGGCAAAGCTCGAAGAGAATGTCGAGCCGTTCTCGGCCGAAGAAAAAGCCGCCCTCTTCACCGGCCTCTCGACTTCGTACTACGAAGGGAACATGCGCGACGAGGCAATCCGCTTGATCAAAAAAACGATCGAGACGCGTCCGGAAGACGCCCGCGCCTATTCGATCCTGTTTCGCTATGCGCGCGAAGCCAACGACAAAGAGGGCATCGCCCAGGCGGCAAATGGCTTGAAAAAGGTCAACGGCACGAACTCCCGCGAGTGGAAACTGGCCGAAGCGACTCGGCTAATGTACGAATATGCCTCGGACCGTGAGAAAAACAAAGAGGTGTTGGTGACGGTGCGCCAACTGCTGCGCGAGATCGAAGAGCACAATGCAAATTGGCCCGAGGCCGACAAGCTGGGGGCCATGGTGGCCTTGGCCGATGGCAACACGGCCACGTATTTTCAAAAGCTCGAACTGGCGCTGGCGCATGGTCCGGCCGATCCGAATCTCATTCGCCAGGTCGTCCCGGAAATGCTGCGCCAAGGGCGCCGCGACGACGCGAAAAAGCTGCTCAGCCGCGTCTCCGGCGAACAGCAGCCGATCGACCTGGAAAAGGTCCGGCTGGAAGAGCAAATTAGCGATAACCGCGACAAGTCGATCGCCGACGCCAAGAAACTGATCGAAGATCTGCCTCCGGACTCGGAGAATTATCGATGGCTTGGAGATTTCCTCAGCCGCGCCGGCCACGCCGACGAGGCCGAGCAAGCTTATTACAAGGCAGTGACCCTTGCGCCGCAGGCCGCCGAACCGCGGATCGGGCTAATCGTCCACCTGTTGCGGATGCGCAAGATCAATGCCGCGGTGGACGAGGTTCACAAAATGGAAACGGCTTTGCCGCCCGAAGGCCGAGCCCGAGCCATGGCGCACGCTTATCAACTGCTGGGCGATACGCGCTCGGCCGCCCAGTCGTACGAAGACGCGTTGCAAGAAGATCCACACAACTACGAGCTCCTGTCGGATGCGATTACCTTCAACCGCATCACCAACAACGAAGGCAAAGCGGAACAGCTCCTGGAAAAAAGCTTGGCGGCGTCGCCAGGAAAAACCGAGAATGAAGCGAACTATCGCCGCTGGGCGCGCATTCAGTTGGCTCAGATCCGCGCCCCCAAGGCCAATTACCAACAGCTTCAGCCGATCCTCGCGCTGATTCATGAAAACGCCGTCAATGGCCACCTCTCGGACGAAGACAACCTGCAAATCGCGCGGATCCTCTCGGCGCGGCCGGACAGCGAATCGCGCCGCCAAGCGATTTCAATTTGGGAAGACCTCGAGCGCCACCAGCGGTTGGCCGGTCTTGATCGGCTGGTGCTCGCCCGGCTCTACGAGCAAGTCGGCAAATGGCCTCAATCGCAGTCGATCATTTCCAGCATTGTCACGAAGAACCCGCGCGATGCCGATGCATTATCGCTTTATGTGAGTTTGCTCCTGAAGCACAATAACCTTGATGGCGCCGAAGGTTGGTTCAAGCAGTTGAACGAATTGCAGCCGACGACGCCGCGCACCGTCGGGCTGAAAGCGCGGATTCTGGCCAAACAA
The DNA here is from genome assembly GCA_035656655.1 of Pirellulales bacterium. Lineage (GTDB taxonomy): Bacteria > Planctomycetota > Planctomycetia > Pirellulales > DASRSE01 > DASRSE01. Next base: position 2,193 of record DASRSE010000040.1, on the reverse strand, counting down.
GGCAAGGCGACCGCCGCCAAGGACGCGCTCAAAACGCTCGTCCCGAGCCCCTTGCCCGCCGAGCAGCAGCCGCGGTTGCTGGAGGTCGCGGAAGTCCTCCGCTTGCTCGGCTTTAACTCCGATGCCGAAGGCTACTATCGTGATTACGTTGATCTGCATCCTGAGTCGAGTTTGGTCTTAGCCGAATTCTTGGGCCACCATTCCGATCTGAACGAGGCGCTCAATCTGTGCGAGCGGGCGATTCCCGCCCACGACAGCAATAGCTACGTCCGCGGCCTGCTCGCTTCGCTGCAAGTGGCGATCACGTCGCTCCGTTCGCGGCAAGCGATCGTGACGCCGGAGCAATTCGAGCGCGTCGAAACGTGGATTAAGAAGGGCCTGCGCGAGGCGCCCGATTCGGTCGCCCTCCAACTCAAGCAAGCCGAATTGCTCGATCTGCGCGGCAATGAAAAGGAGGTCGAGCAGATTTATCGCTCGATCGTTGCTTTGCCGACCCGCGAGACCGACCCGAATAATGGAATCGACCCGCTCTATCGCGCGATTGCGCTGAACAATTTGGCTTATATGCTGGCGATTTCCGATCCTCCGCGCGGAGCGGAAGCCTTGAGCCTCATGGCAGGCGTGATCAATGAGCTGGGCCCGCAGCGCGACTTTCTCGATACGCGAGCCATGTGCTACCTGGCCCAAGGAGACGTAGCGAAGGCGCTGGCCGATTTGAACGAGGTGCTCCTCGATCACAATGAGAAGGACATCGAGGACAAGTCGTACGCGACCAAGTATTTCCACTTGGCGCTGGCCGAACATGCCAACCATGACGACAAAGAGGCGGCGGACGCGCTGGCCAAAGCGAAGGCCATGAACTGGAGCGCGGAAGACCTGAACCTGCGCGAGCGAGCCCTCTTGCTCAAACTCGAGGCCGACTTAAACAAGGCTGCCGATAAAAACGTCGCCCCGAAATAGGCCGCAAAACGGATCTCGCCAAGCCAAACCCAATTCACGCGAAGGCGGTCCTACCTGGTGTGCCGTCCGTGTCGCTCTTCAGACCGACACGGCTGCCGAGGGGATTTCACGGCTGCCGAGCGGCCCACAGCACGGTTGCTGGCAGCCCACAACACGGCTATAGGGTGGCGACCAGCAGGTGGTCCCACCCTACCGGAGCGATCGTTTGTAGGGTGGGACCCGCTAGCGCAGCGAGCACAGGCCCACCAAAGCGAAGGCCACCAAAGCGCAGGCCCACCAAAGCGAAGGCCACCAAAGCGAAGGATCACCGGTGCGAAGGCCAGCAGTGCGAAGGATCATCAAGAGCACCAGGCGACCAGGCGAGCGCCGTTTCGCCAAGCGCGCCAGTCACTGGCCGGCTGCGCCGCACGCTGGTGGGCCGGCGCCCGGCATTCGCCGTGCTGGTCCGCACCCTACGGCACAGGGCGAAGGCCGTCGCCATGCTTTGGCGGCCAATTTGATTCGCCATGCTGGCGGCCAGTTTAACCGCCGCGGATCTCGCCCCATGCGCGCGAGCCTTCGCCAAATGGGCGCGAGCCTTCGCCTGTCATTGGGATCGTGAAAGTGGATCGTGAAAGCAGCGGCCAGCCGGGCGTACCGGTCGACAGCATTTTGCACTCGGGGTAGATTGGCGAGATGAAACTAAATAACTCGACTCCAAATCTGGTTCTCGCCGCGACGCTTGGGATCGCCGGTTTGGCAGGCATCGTTCTGACCTGGTTCGGCGTGATCTTCGCCACGGTGGGGGCCGGCGCGCGGTTTGCAATTTTCCTCGCCGGCGGCGCGATCTCCGGCGCCGGGGCCGGACTGCCTTTCAAGCGGCCCTTACTCGGCGCCTTCATGGGCGCGGTGTTCTGGCTCTTGCTAGCGGAAGTTTATAATTTCGTCGTCAAGAGGTAGCCGGACACGAAGGTTGCGCGGCGTCGCGGCCGGCCGAGGCGGCTGAACGATCGCTGGGCTGTTGCTTCTACCTTTCCCCTTCGCGATCCCAAGTCAGCGAGGGATTTTGAAGGCGAAGTTGTCTTTTTGGATCTGTCGATGACAGCGCCGTCAGGGTCGCGAGCCGGCCAGAACCGCAATCCTATTGGCAGTAGCGGACCGCGTTGCGAAAAATCGCCAGGCCGGCCCCTTCGGCGGCCAGCGGTTGCCGGGTCCAGCGCGGGTGCTGCGTCGGATCGATGTGCCGCTCCGGAT
>DASRSE010000039.1:0-17532 GCA_035656655.1 Pirellulales bacterium | reverse complement strand
ACCGGACAAAACAATCGACAGTTCTCTTATCTATCGGGCTCCAATATCATGATCTTCGCGTCGCGAATGATCGAACTAGAGCGGGAAACCGCAATGCCGAAGCCCCCATGATGGTCCTCTGCGTGAAATTCGGCGTTCCGGTCGGGAAGGGTCAAGTTGACCAGCGGAGTGCCATTGAGCCGCACCCAGAGAAGGCGCGATTGTTCGATCTCGAACTCCAGCAGTTGCTCCGGCTGCAGCGGTGGAATTTCCGACTCCGCATATTCGCTGGAGTCATACAGCCGCCGGCCCGCCGGGTCGAGATAGATCGTGATGATGCCGCGATACATGCGATAGTGGATCGCCTTCTGAAAGTCGGTTATTTTCCGAATCTCGAGATACTGATACCGCTGCGCCGGCTGGCCGCGATAAACGATCGGCCGCATTCCTAAAAAGACGCCAATTCCCCCTTCAGGCTGGTTCTGGTGAAAGCTGAGTTGGATTTTGTAGTTGTCGCGCGTGCAGGTTCCCAATTCGAGCAGGCCGCCATCCGCGCACTGAACGCTGAGCTGCCCCAACTTCGGATCCAAGTGCCAACTCGAGTACCCTTCGCCCAGCGGCCACAATTGTTCGGTCGGTGGTTCCCCCAAAAGCGAATTCCATTGCAACGGCGGCGCGCCATCGAAGTCAGGCGGCCCAACTCGCTTGCCCGAGCCGTGAAAAAACAGGAGGAACGCTCCAACCGCCAGAACGACTGCGGTCAAAACGGCTGCTCCCGCCCAGGCGAGCTTCTTTCGGCGGAATCGACCGCTGCGCCGCGGGCTTGAGGCCTGCGTCTCGCTGGCCGCAAAATCGGCGTCCGTATCGAAGACGCCAGAACCATGCGCCTGGCGGTCGGCCTGCGCTGGCAGCGCTCGCTGCGCTTGCGCCACCAGCGCTTGCAGATCCGCGCCGGTTGCGTAGCCGGCGATCCGCCGCTGGACCTCGTCCGCGGTCGGCGGGCGCGCGGCAGGGTCCTTCGCCAACAGTTCCATGAGCAATTGGCGCAAATCGGCGGGCAAATCGGAGCGAAATTTTTCAATCGGCGGAGGGGCTTCGTGCCGATGCGCCTCGAGCTTCCGCGGCACGGTATCGAAACAATCTCCGGAAAAGGGCGCGTGCCCGCTCAAGAGCTTATAGAGCGTGCAGCCGAGCCCATACAAATCGGCGCGCGAGTCGACCGCCCCTTGCGCCGCGATCTGCTCCGGCGCAATGTAATCGGCCGTTCCAATGACCTGATCGGACCGAGTGAGCTCGCTTTCCTCCGCGCCGGCCAACCGCAAGCGAGCAAGACCTAAGTCCAAAATCTTCAACCGGCCGCTTACGGAGAGCATCAAGTTCGACGGCTTGATATCGCGGTGCACGAGTCCGCAACGTTCAATCGCGGACAATCCGACCGTGGCTTGGCGGACGATTTCGCAGGCGTCGCAGACCTTCAGCGGTCCCACCGCGCGTACGACTTTTTGCAGATCAAGCCCTTCGATATATTCCATCACGAGCAAATGCCGGCCTTCGACCGGTCCGGCATCCATCGCACGGACCACATGCTCGCATTCGACGGCGCCAATGGCCGCCATTTCTTGATAAAAGCGCCGCAACGCTTGCTCGCCTCCGCCGCTCGCGGTCAATCGTTTGACGGCCACGTCGCGCCGCAGATGAACGTGATGCGCGCGAAACACGGTCCCCATTCCGCCGGTCCCCACGCGGCCGAGAATTCGGTATGGTCCCCACTGGGCGCCGGCGGCCGAGTCGGAGGCTTCCTTCCGATTGGGCGGCTCCTCCAGGGGAGGACGGGGCGGTTGCTCGGCGAAACCTGCTGCGGGAGATTTCGGCGGCTGGCCCGCGGGATTCGCTGGTTGCGCCGATTCCGCTTGCCGCCCGGCGGCCCGCAGCTTGAGCACCAGCGTATCGCTCTCATCGTGGAGCGAGCTCAGAGTTTGCTCGCACCGATGGCAAGATTCCAAGTGCGCGGTGAGTCGGTCTAGGTCGGGCCAAGAAAGTTGTCCGCGGCTAAACGCTTTCAACGTGGCGTGGTCCGGACAGTCCCCCATGGTTCGCTCGGCGCGTGCTCGTGAAACCTATTCGCGTAATCTCGTAAAGTGCGGTCGAGTCCTCTCGACCAGCCAATTCGAGTCCTCTCGACAAACGAACTCGAGTCCTCTCGACAAACGAACTCGAGTCCTCTCGACCAGCTAACGCGAGTCCTTTCGACGATTAATCCAACAGTTCCGCGAATTGTTCGCGCAGCCGCTTCAAGACTCTGGCTTTCACGTTGTGAATCGCGCTGACGCGCTTGCCGAGTTCGGAGGCGATTTCTTGGGCCGGACGTTGATCGATCACCAATTGCAAAAACGCAGTCTTATACCAGTCCGGAAACTCGCAAGAAATCAGCTCGATCGCCCGATTGCAGAGCATCGCCTTGTCGGCATCGACATCCACGTCGCTGTCGGCCGAATCCGCGTCGAACGCGACTTGCGCAAAGCATTGTTGGGCCGAACTACCGCCGATCGGCGCGAGCACCGGTCCTTGGCTCCGGAAGAAATCCACGATCTTGTTCTTGGCAATCGCGTGGAGCCAACCGCGGAACGTTCCTCCCACCGCGTGTCGTTGAAAGGAGGGTAGATTGCGAGCGGCAGCCAGCAGGACCTCCTGCCCCAGGTCAGCGAGGTTCGCGGAGTGAATTCCCGCGCGCCGGCACCAAGTGTGGATCAGGGGTAAATACAGATCGCACATCGACTGCCAAGCATCGCGGTCGTTCGCCTTAGCCCGCTCAAGCAAGCTGACCGAGGTCGCACTGACGCCATCATCTTTAACGCCAGGTTCTATCACAAAATTGCCCTGAGAAGCCGCTGCGCGAATGCGAAAGGCGAATCTCGCGATTATGCCAGCGCCGCGCGGCCATCGCTAGTCCTGGCCGCAGGATCGCGCCGCCAGCTTGGTTTTCTCCGCAGGGGGGCTCTTGAGAACTCGATTTTGCCCTATTTCTTCCCTTTGGCGCGCTGCATCTGAAAGAAACGGCTGAGGATTTCACCGCATTCGCGACCGAGGATGCCGCCGACCGTCTGGCAAGAATGATTCAGCCGCGGATCGCTCAGAAGCTGATAAAGCGTAGCGACCGCGCCGGCTTTCGGGTCCGCAGCGCCATAAACGACGGTCGGAACTCGCGCCAGCACGATCGCCCCGGCGCACATCGCACAAGGCTCCAGCGTCACGTATAACGTGCAGCCCTCCAGCCGCCAATCGTTCAAGTGGCTCGCGGCCTGGGTAATGGCCACCATTTCGGCATGCGCGGTCGGATCCTTGAGTTGCTCGCGCTGGTTGTGGGCGGCGGCGATGATCCGCTCGCCGTGGACCACGATCGCGCCGATCGGAACTTCCTCTTCGTCAAACGCCGCTTGCGCTTCGGCCAGCGCTTTGCGCATAAAAAATTCGTGCATCGCAACTCAAGCAAAATAAAGGTCCGAAGTGCGCAGGCCAGCCAATCTCTCGCCTCCTCCAAGGAACCAGCGCCGACCCGCCGAAGGCCGGAACCAATCGCGGACGAGCGGCTGAAAAAATCATTCGCCTGGGCTGCGGCCCGCACCCTTGCTGCCAATCAAGTATACGCGGCGAAATTGGCGCGGCCGTACGCGGCGAGTCTACCTGAAAAAACCCGCGGCGCGCAGCCGCCGCGGGCAGCGCCCCCTCGTCAGTGGCCGGCCGGTTTTAGTATCTTAACGAACATGAACTTGGGTCTGGCCATCACGCCGAGCGGACGATTCGTCACCGAAACAGCGCCGGAGCATGTCCCGCCGCTCCCTGGCAAGGCGGCCGAGACGCTGGCGGAAAAGTTTGCTGAATCGAACGCGGCCGGGTTGCTGGCCTTAATCGGCGCGCCTACGCCCGCCGAACTCCCCCCGTCGCTGGCGTATTGGCGCGGTTTCGCGAGCCGGTTTTTTCAGGCAGTACGCCAGCTAAAAGACCCGGCGCTGGACCGCTGGGACATGGTTCCTGCTCCCGGCGATGAAACCTTGTTGCAATGGGTCGCACTGGCGCCGCCGATGCGCGGCCTCGAGTATCTGACGGTTGAGCTGCTGCGGGCGAGTTGGCAGAGCTTGCGCGAAGTGGCGGCCGCCACGGCCGCTGCCTTCGACGGCGGAGCCGAAGCGTATCTCCGCGAGCTTAACCCGTTGTGGCATTTATTGGGCCGCGTCACGTTTCATCTCGCCGAAAACAAACGCGACGAGCGCCGTCCCTTTGCCTTTCTGGCAACCTATGCGCACCGCCTATCGGGACAAGCACGGCTGGCGCATCTGCCTTTAAGCGAAGCCTTGAAAACCTACGCCCAAGCCCAAGACCAGCACCAACTCGACTCCGTCCTTGAACCGGTGAAGCTGGCCGCTCGACACAGCCCGTTGGCTCGTGAACTTCTCGACAGCAAGGCCATCTTTGCCCCCCAAGCCTGGACCATCCAGCAAGCGTACCGGTTTCTCCAAGAAACGCCGCGGATTGAAGCCGCCGGAATCGTGGTCCGCGTGCCCGACTGGTGGAGTGCGCGCCGTCCGCCGCGGCCCCAGGTACAAGTGCTGCTGGGAACCAAACCAGCGAGCGTCGTCGGCGTCGATCAGTTGTTGGACTTTAACGTCCATATCGCTCTGGAAGGAGAGCCGCTGAGCGAGAAGGAGTATCGCGCCCTCCTGGCCGGAACCGAGGGTCTGGTGCTGCTGCGCGGCAAATGGGTCGAAGTGGATCGGCAAAAACTGCAACAAGCTCTCGACCACTGGAAACAGCTGCAACACGGACACGCCGCTGGCATCGATTTCATCCACGGGATGCGTTTGCTGGCCGGCGCCGATTTCAAGGAGCTAGAATCCGCTGACGCCCCGATTGCCGTTTGGTCGAACATCACCGCCGGCGACTGGCTGAAAAATACGCTCGAGCGGATGCGCCATCCGCAGGCGGACCAAGGCTGCGTACCCGGCCGCGATCTTCAGGCGACCTTGCGGCCCTATCAAGCCGAGGGGGTGCAATGGCTCTGGTTTATGACCGAACTGGGGCTCGGGGCCTGTCTCGCCGATGACATGGGCCTGGGCAAGACGATTCAGATTATCGATCTCTTGTTGCAGCGAAAACGTGCGTCGCGCAAGGGCGCCGCAAGCAAGCGGCCTCCCCCGAGCCTCTTGGTTGTGCCGGCCTCGCTGCTGGGCAATTGGCGCGCGGAATTGGCCCGGTTTGGTCCCCCGTTGAATACGTTCTTCGCACACCGTTCAGAAACCAGCGCGGCGGAACTCGAGCGCGTCGCCGCCGAGCCAGACACCGCTTTGGCCAACGTCGATCTGGTGGTCACGACCTACAGTCTTGTGCGGCGGCAATCCTGGCTAGCCGGGCGGCGGTGGTCGCTCGTGATGCTCGATGAGGCCCAGGCAATCAAGAACAACGCATCCGCGCAAGCCCGATCCGTGAAACAGCTTCAAGGCGCCAGTCGCATTGTCCTGACCGGCACGCCGGTCGAGAATCATCTCGGCGATTTATGGTCGATCTTCGATTTTTGTTGTCCCGGATTATTAGGGACTGCCGCGCAATTCAAAAAATTTGTCAAGCGGCTGAACGAGCGCCCAGATGCGCAAGCCTATGGCGGTCTGCGGCAATTGGTGCGCCCATATATCTTGCGGCGGATGAAGACCGACCCGGCGATCGTCCCCGACTTGCCTCAGAAGACCGAAATGCGGACCGAGTGTAGCTTGTCGAAGAAGCAAGCGGTGCTGTACGAGCAAGTCGTCGCGGCCTTGGCGCAGCGGCTCAAAGAGGCTGAGCCCAAGAACGACATCGCGCGCCGCGGGCTGGTCCTTTCGACGCTGATGCAATTAAAGCAGATTTGCAATCATCCGGCGCAGTATCTGAAGCGGGCCGATTTTCGCGCCGAGGAGAGCGGCAAATTCGATCGCTTGACCCTCCTCTGCGAACCGATCGCCGAGCGTCAAGAGCGGGCCCTCGTATTCACGCAGTTTCAGTCCTTGACCGAACCGTTGGCTGAGTTTCTCGCCACGATCTTCGGCCGTCCCGGCTTGGTGCTGCACGGCGGCACGCCGATCGGCAAACGCGCGGAACTCGTGCGCGCCTTTCAAGCCGAGCTGGGGCCGCCGTTCTTGGTCATCTCGCTGAAAGCCGGCGGCAGCGGTTTGAATTTAACCGCTGCGTCGCATGTGATCCACTTCGATCGCTGGTGGAATCCGGCCGTCGAGAACCAAGCAACCGACCGGGCTTTTCGCATCGGCCAGCGGCGCAATGTCCTCGTTCACAAGTTTGTCTGCCGCGGCACGCTCGAGGAGCGAATCGACGCCACGATTCGCGACAAACAAGCCATCGCCGATCAGGTGCTCAGCGCGGAGCCCGAACTGCGGCTCACCGAGCTGAACGACGAAGAATTGCTCCGCTTCGTGTCGCTCGACATCGAACGGGCAACTGCTGAATTCGGCTAATGGCGCGGTGATGGTTTCCACCAGCCGCTCGCGGCAGGTCCGCCTTCGATGCCTTAGCTTGTCACCGCGGCCTATGCGCCCGGCGGCGCGAGCGCACAATTTCGAGCCAAATCGACTTGGAAGATTCGGCCGGCAAGGGTTAGATTGAAAGGCGGGCTGCACTGACGACGCTGAACCCGGCTTTCGCCGTCTCGCTACGTTTCTCGCTCGAAAGGATTCTACCGATGGGCTGGTATCAACAATGGAAGCCATACGTCTCGGTCGCCCAGCGCCGGGCGCAAGCAGTTAAATATGCCGCGGGACTGGCCAAACGCGAGAAACGGGTTCTGTGCCCAGTCACAGCCGGCCGAAAAATAACCGAGACTTTTTGGGGCCGAGCTTGGTGCGACAATCTGGAGCGCTATAGCGACTTCGCGAACCGGCTTCCTCGCGGGCGGTCCTACGCGCGCAATGGCTCGGTGATTGACTTGCAAATCAAGCGAGGGAGCATTCAAGCCATCGTCAGCGGTTCGGACATTTATCGGGTATCCATCTCGATAAAGACTCTGGGCCAGTCCGATTGGAAACGCATTACGCAAGATTGCGTCCAGTCGATTAACTCGCTCCTGGACCTGATGCAGGGCCGGTTCGATCAAGGGGTCATGGAGCGGTTGACCCGGCGCGACGGGGGGCTGTTTCCCAAGCCGCACGAAATTCAAATGCAATGTTCTTGCCCAGACTGGGCCGGCCTCTGCAAGCACGTCGCCGCGGTGATGTATTGCGTCGGCGTCCGGCTCGATTCGGCTTCTGAGCTGCTCTTCACGCTCCGCGCGGTAGATCATCGAGAACTGATTAGCCAAGTTGCGACGACGCAAAATCTCGATCGGATGCTGGCGCCGACCACCGAGAGCGCGCTCGGAACGAGCGATCTGGGCGAATTGTTTGGCATTGAACTCGATTCGAGCGCTCCCGCCAAACCGCGCCGCTCGAAGAAGACCGCTCAGACGACGGCCGCGCCGGCGGCAAGCAAGCCGGCGGCAAGCAAGCCGGCGGTAAGCAAGCGGACCGGCGCCAAGCGGACTAAAACGAAGCCGGCCCGGAGCGAGCTCAAGACAGAGACCATCGCGCTAAGCCGACCGAAATCGCGCGCGAGCGCGACGGACGGCGAGCCAGCGCGCAAGCAGCGCGGCAAAACGGCCAAGAGCACCCCAGCTCTTGCAACTCGCCAGCCGCCGCGCCACAGCACCCAGAAACGGGCGACCGCGAACGCCCAGGAAAATTTGTCCCGCGGCGAACTGCTGCGCCGATCCGCAGCCATAATCGCCGCGCAACGAGCTGCGGCGGAAGAGCTTGCCGCTGAAAAACTGGCCGCGAGGAAACTTCGTGCGAAACAACTAAATACGAAACCACGCGCTGCGGACAAACATGTTGCGAAACGACGCCCCGGCGCGAAGGTCGCGGCGGGAAAGCTCGTTGCGAAATAACCCGCAAAACCATCGATCGCTGCGCGCCATTCCGTGAGGCGAAAGGCTCCGCCGCGACAAGTCGCCCCGCATTAACCGTCTGCCCGGCTCACGCGCGGCGGCGGTCGCCGAAACGAACCGCAAGTGATTGCCACGACCCGCCTTGCGGTCCTGGCTGAGTAAAGAAACGGAGAGGACAGGATTCGAACCTGCGGACCAGTTACCCGGTCATCGGTTTAGCAAACCGACGCTTTCGACCACTCAGCCACCTCTCCGAAAAAAGAATCCAGTGCGGACCTGCGCCGCGCGACTCACGTTTGCAAGCCAACCCGGCTTCGACCATCTCAATTCGCCGACTCGGCTCAACAATCTCTATCTGCGTCGACGATCTCAATCTGCTTCGGCAATCTCACCATGCCGGATCCGGGCTCGTTCGTGCACGCCAACTTCAGACTCAACGGTACCGTCTGGGATCGGCACGAACGGAGCTTCGCGGATTCTACACGGAACTCCGATTTTAGGCATTCTTTGCACTGACGCAAGCCATCTTCGCGGGTTCAGGTCAACATTTGCCCGCGCCGGCGATGCCGGATCGCGCGGCGCGGCGGCGGCCGTACCGTTTCCCCTTTCGCAGTTGCCGGCGACGCAGAAACCACGTTTCGCGGAAGTCCAAGGCGAAACGGCGTTTCGCCGCGGTCCTAACAGACGCCGCACCCGCTCGCTGTCCGCTTTTCGCTAAAAACGGGCCGTGCCGCTCCTGGCCTCTTCCGTTACGCAGCGGCGGAGGACAAACTAGCAAGGCGTGAACCGGGCGGTTCCCATCTGTTTCGAGCGAGGTGCAAGGTGCAAAACCGACGGTTTCGGAAACGGCGGCGCGGCGTGTTGAACATCTCGTTTTGGGCCGCGCTGGCGACCTGCGTGACGATGATCCAAGCGGCGTTCGGCGGTCTCCGAACGGGCGCCGCGGCCGATGCCGAAAATCTGGCGGCGGCCGTCAACTCCATCTCCGCCGACGAACTGAAGGAGCATGTTTCGATTCTGGCCGACGACTCGTTCGAGGGGCGCGAGGCCGGCTCGCGCGGCGGCCGCGCGGCAGGAGTTTATCTGGGCAAGGAGTTTCAAAAGCTGGCGCTCAAAGGGGCGTCCGAGGAGAAAGGCTATTACCAAGCCTTCAACGGCAACTGTCGCAACATCCTCGGCTGGATCGAAGGGAGCGATCCGGTGCTCAAATCGCAATATATCGTTGTCGGCGCGCATTACGATCATGTCGGCTTGGGCAATCGTCGCAACAGCCACGGCCCCATTGGCTATATCCACAATGGGGCCGACGACAACGCCAGCGGGAGCTCCGGCGTGCTCGAGGTCGCGAAGGCGTTCACGAAACTCAACGCACCTCCCAAGCGTTCGGTCCTGTTCGCGCTGTGGGATTCCGAAGAGGAAGGGCTGTACGGCTCGAAGTATTGGCTTGATCATCCGACCGTCCCTTTGACCCAGGTCAAGTTCATGTTCAACGCGGACATGATTGGCCGCCTGCGCAAGGAGAGCGCCGAAATCCTCGGCAGCCGGTCCGCTTTCGGGCTGCGGCGCTTCGTCAGCGAAGAAAATCGCGGCGAGAAGCTCAATCTCGATTTTACCTGGGAGCTGAAAGAGAACAGCGACCACTATCCGTTCGTCGCTCACAATATTCCGGTGCTAATGGTCTTCACCGGGTTGCACGAAGACTATCACACGCCGCGCGACAAAGCCGAGAAGATCAACGCCGCCGGCATGCAAGAAGTCGCGCGGCTCTACTTCGCGATGGCGCTGGAAATGGCCGATCGGACGCAGACTCCGACCTTTCGCCCGACCGGCCGCAGTGAAACCCCCGAGCAACGCACGCAGCGCGAGGCCGGTTTGGAGCAAGCGCCGGGCCGGCTGGGAATCAGTTGGACCCCAGAGGCCATCACGGCGGGATTGAATATTTCCGCCGTGGTCAGCGGCTCGGCTGCCGAGCAAGGGGGAATCAAGGTCGGAGACCGCTTGCTCAAATTCGCCGGCCGTGAGGTGACCGACACCGAATTATTGCGACATTGGGTCGTGGCGGCGCCCGCGTCGGTCCAGGTTGTCGTCCAGCGCGGCACCGAACGCGAGCCGCGGACCTTGGTCATCAAGCTGGCCGGTGAACCCATGCGGTGGGGGCTGACTTGGCGGACCGACGACGCCGAGCCCGGCTGCGTGATCTTGACCCGAGTGACGAGCGCCTCGCCGGCCGAAGCGGCCGGATTGAAGCTCAACGACCGGATTTACCAGGTCGATGGCCAGGATTTCGCTGATGCCAACGCCTTTAACAAAGCGATCAATGCCGGCGGCAACACGGTCGAATTGGAATACGAACGGCGCGGCCGAATCGGCACCTGCAAGCTGCACGCCGTCGATCTGACCGCCGCCGACGCCAAGCCGCACGACTAAGTGCGACCAAGCTTCGTATCGATCGTCCCCAATCTCGCCGGCGCCCGAGTCGATTGCAAGGCTCGTCCGCGCGAGCGCGGCTCCGGCCGAGCCGCAATCGGAGGCGAGACAACATCCGCTGCGCGCGATTCCGTCAGCGCATTCAATAACTGCCGCGCAAGAAACTGCGGAAACACGTTGCGCCGCGCGAGGTTGTTGCCCAGTTTCTGCATGGCATTTAAGATCGACCGCGGGCGGCTCAGGCATTTCGGCCGACTGCCCTGCCTCGGAGCAGAGTCAAGAGAATGGCATGGGGGCACTTAGCAACGAACCGGTGTTAGGAGAAACACAATGGGAATGTTCAAAGAGTTCAAAGAGTTCGCGATGAAGGGGAACGTCGTCGACATGGCGGTCGGCATCATCATCGGCGCTGCGTTCGGCAAAATTGTCACGTCGCTCGTCAGCGATGTCATGATGCCGCCGCTGGGCAAACTGATGAACAACGTCAACTTCACCGACTTGTATTTGAATCTTGATCCGAGCAAAACGTATAACAGCTTGGAGGCAGCGAAGAAAGCCGGCGCGCCGGTCATTGGCTACGGCGCGTTTCTGAACGAAGTGATCAACTTCATTATCGTGGCGTTTTGCGTCTTCTTGGTAATCAAGCTGATGAACTCGATGCACAAGAAACCGAATACGCCGGCAGAGCCCGCGGCGCCGCCCAAACAAGAGGTGTTGCTCGAAGAGATTCGCGACTTGTTGCGCGCGAAGCAATAAGCGCGCGAAATAGAACGGGCGGGCGAGGCTCCGGCCGACCCCCAGCGAATCCACTTCGAGACCCGCGCTGGACGCGGCTCAGTGGGGGTTCGCGCCGCGACTCGTTGGCGGAAAAAGCTCGCGCGGCGTCGCGGCAGGCCGCGGTGCTTAGCGGACGCGGCACTGAAAGCGGAGGACGCCCCCGTCGCCAGGCTCGAGCGCGCTGACGATTTCCCAGCGGAGCACCAGCGAATCGGCGTCGTTCACCTTGGTCGAGAAGTTCGCCTTTTGGCTCGATTGAGCCGAGTTCGGCACGTATTCCAACCGCGTCGTCAAGCTATCGACAATCGTCACGTTGCCAATCTTTTGATTGCCGGTGTTGTCGTAGCGAATCGTAAAGTCGATCACCTCGCCCGGCTGGGCGATGTCGGTCGACGCCACTTTGAACACGCGCAATTTCGGATTGCCAGGCAAGTCGACCGTGTAGGTCAACTGGGCCGATTGGTCTTTCGTGACGAGCTGCGCGTGCAAGTTTTCGATTGTCACCTGCGGGCCGACCTCTTTCGACCAGACGATGGCAGCCAGATACTTCTGCGCTAGATAGGCTTTTTCGTCCTGCTGCGCTATGCCGGTGCGGATGACCTCGTAGTTTTCGTAGGCCTTGTAGCGATTCTGGAAAGCGCGCGGCGACAGTTCGTTGATCAGCGCGGCGACCGGCTCGCGTTCGCGGAGCAAGGTCACTTTCTTGGTGCCGATGTCGCCCAGCGCCGGCAACTGTTGCAGCGTCGTGTTCGCCATGTCGACCGTGTCTTGATCGACGGGCGGCGTCGGATTGTGGGCGCCGGCCAATTGCGTGTACTGCTCGCTCAAGATCACCGGGCCGACCTTGCGCACCGCGGCAAACCGCGGCGAATAAACGCAAACTCGGTTCGTCGGCTCGACCACTGTCTGGCCGTCGAGGGTGTCATAATGCGCAACCGTGTCCTCGGGATCCAGCCCATCAATGTGAAAATCGGAAGCGACGCGAACCCGCACGCCTTGGTCGCCGCCATCGCAGACATACTCGTCCGCGGGGTGCGGGTACGCATACTGAGCCTCGCACGCGCTGCAGGCGCCGCATGCCGGACCTTGCAAGTCGCACGAGGCGCAGCCGGCAATCGGCTGCGGCAAGCCGGCCTGATATCCGCCGTACAGCATGCCATCCGCCGGCGGTCCGTTTTCGGCCGGGCCGCCGTATGATTCCATTGGCAGTTGGGCCGAGGCTTGAATCACCTTGCCGCGCGGGCTGGTTGCCAGAGCGCTCGATCGCATCGGGCCCGAAATCATTTGGCCTGACGGTCCGCCGGCCTGAGCCAAGGCAGGATTAAGCCCTGGCGCCGGATATTGTGGACCCGCGCCGCTTTGCGACAGGGCAGGGGAGCGATCGCCGCGCGGGGCGAGCGAATTGCACGCCGTCAAAATTAAAGTCGCCAGCCCGATCAGGACCAACCGCCACCACGGCGGAAAGACCGACCTTTGCGGTACAATGTGCGTGTGAGCCGGATTGATCCGCGACGAGGCAAGCATCCGTTCTCCGAGCGAGTGGTTCAAGGCGAAGCTCATCGGCGTCAATTCTCCTCGGTGCGCGGCAAAGCAGGCATGACGGTTCGTTTCAAACCGCCGCTCGCGGCCTTGATGTTTTCCGGCGGCGGCAATTCGGTCGTCGGAAACTTCAACAACGGCGGGCTGCCGAAGAAGAACGAGAGATCGGGGCCGCGATTGGCATCGGGCAGCCGGCCGCCCATCCGCAAGATCGCGATCGGACGGCCCAACCGATCGGCGACCGCCAGCGGATCGTCTCCGGGCTGCACCTCGAACCATGGCTGCTTCTTCGGGTCTTCGGCCGCCGGCAATGCGTTCTGCGGATCTTCGACGTAGATCACCCGCGTGATGAAGTTGCCTTGCAAGGCCAGCTTCACGTCCTCTTCAGCCAGCTCAATGGGCACAGGAAAGCGGAGCGCCTGCCCCGGCGGCGGATAGGTCCGATTCACCAACTCAATCGAAGGATAGACTTCGAGCCCCGGATTTTGGGGAATGTTGGTGACGCGGAGCCGATAGACCGCCCCGATGAGCAAGCCGGCTTTGAGCGAGCCCTGTTGCGGCCGGTCAAAGTTTTGATCGATCGCCAGCGAGATCGCCGCTCCCGAAGGACTTTTGATCTCGACTGGCTGAAAGTATCCCGCCAATGGCAATTTGCTGCGTAGCTGCGCCTGTCCAATCGCTCCCGGAGCCAAAATGCCGGCATGGTTGTAGTGAACATTGGGCGGCTCCGCCGGCAGCCGAGCCGCCAGGCCGAGCCAAACCAACATTGCTACCGCCCCACCGCGGGCAACCGTCATTCGACGCGTCTTGGCAAGCCACGTCGAGATGTCGAGCAAAAAGACCATTGTCGTGATCGTCGTTGAACTGGAAGAAAAGCAGAATCAGCGCGGCCTCTGGGCCGGTCCGCCTAGCGGACTGCGCCCGGTACTTGTTGTTCAATCAACCGGCCACGGAGCCGGCAGAGCCGACTCCGTGGCACGGAGAAATCGACCGTCCTAGTTCGGGCAACTACCCGAGGCACAACCGTAATCCGGGCCGGGTTCGACCCGCGTACGATCCGAATGAGGCTGGTGGAAGCCGCCCCAGCTTTGGGTCTTTTCCGTGATGTCGACCCGATTCGCTGGAGCCGGATAGCTCAAGCCAGGCTCTTGTTTGACGTGCACCTCGACATTGGGCGTCGGACCCGGGATATCGGTATGCGTGTGGTTGATGATCTCGTGCCGTTGCAGACCGGCCGGACTCCCCAGCGGAATATGCGGCGGTCCGGGCAGACCGATCGGCGTGCCGGTGATCGGCATTCCGTATTCCGGAGCGGTGACACCGGCCAGATACGGCGGCGGTCCGCCGGCCATGGCCATGCCGCCCATGCCCGGCCCCATGCCGCAAGGCATTCCGCAAGGACCGGCCGACGGGCCGTGATAATGTTTGAGGCTCACCGGCTGCACGAAATTCGTGCGAATCACGTCGCTGTTTTCGTATTGGGCGTTGCCGCCGCCAGCTTGCAAGTCTTTGTTGCCGATCCGAATGATCGCCATGATCGAACCACGGCGGTCGGCTTCCACAATCGGATCGACGCCCGGATCGAGCCGCGTGCTGACGAGCGTTTCCACGCCGGCCAGCGCGAGTTCTTGGTATTCCGCATCGGGCAAGTAGATCACCTTCGTGACGAAGTTGCCGGACAGCACTTGATCGAAGTCCTCTTCGGTCAATTGGAACGGAATCGCATTATGCGCGAGATACGCGGCAGTTCGCGGCATGGTCGGGCCGACTTCGATCGTCGGATACAACTCGACTCCCGGCCGGCCAGGGATGTTCGTCAGCTTCAGGCGATAGATCGCCATCTGCGGAAAGTTGTAGCGGGCCGGCGCAGTCAGCGGTTCGGAGTCGAACTGGCCCGCTCCCCCCACATCCCAGGAAATATGCATTCCATCAGGACCGATAAAGGCGATTTGCGAAGTCGCATTCGGGTCGGCAACGAATCCGGGCACCGGAGCGCCATAGCCCGGCGGCGCCATCACGCCGGGACCTGGGCCATCGACGCCGGGACCAGGATGCATCAGCATTTGGGCGGGCGGCAGATTGTCGCCGTGGCCCAGCGCATGCGAGTGGTCAGCGTGGAGCGCGCAGCCGGAGAGGCCCAGCGCGGCCGCTGACAGCAGTGTCAGACAAGCGAACGAGTGTTTCATGAAAATTCCCCCCAACGATCGCCCGCCGCTGGACCAGGTTGACCGCCCGGCTGATGGTGGGCCTGAATGACAAGTTGCACGAAATAGGCAAGTTTCTGTGCGGTTTTCGCCCAGACTTCCATGCGCCGCGGGCGCGCTTGGATTGGCGTGGACCGATACGGAAAGCCGTCCTACAATTGGTCGGAATTCCACAGGCCGAATCTTTGGTAAATCCGCCAAAACCCGAACATGAAGCAAAGTACAGTTCTCTTCGCGGTATTGTGCAGTCTCTCCAACTTGACGGCGCGCGCGGCGACCCCGTCGGTGGATATCCCGCTCAACTCGATCCCGCTCTCGGCGTCAAACTCGGCCGCCGCTGCGCCGTCCACTCCGCCGGCGCTCGATCTGCCGCGCGGAAACGGAACAACCGCTGCGCCGAATGAGTCCGAAGGGGACCGCTTCGTCACGCATGCCGCCAAGCTGTTTCCACAACAGTATCAAACGGTGGAAGCCAAAATTCGCCAGCGAATCGATCTGTTTGAAACGCCCATGATCGGTTCCGGCATGTACGTCCAACAGAGCAGGGGAGGGGAGTTGCTCTCGCGGCTCGAAATGAAGCTCGTGCTGTCGAACCAGCAACTCGGCAGCTATCTTCAGGTCAGCGACGGCAACTGGTTATGGACCTACCAAGACCAAGGGGCCGGAGCGCATGCCCTTTCCAAAATCGATTTGCAGCGAATCCGCAGCGCCTGGGAGCGAACTGATCCTTGGACCCGCACCGGGGGTATTTCCACGCTCGGGCTCGGCGGCTTGCCTCATCTGCTCGACGGCCTGAATCAGTCGTTTCATTTTGTCCAAGCGGAGCAAGCGGAACTCGGCGGGCTGCCGGTCTTGATTTTTCGCGGCACGTGGCAAGCCAGCAAACTGGCCGCGCTATTGCCAGACCAGAAAGCCGCGCTGGCCCGCGGCGAGGCAGCCAACCTGCGCGATCTGCCGAAGCAAGTTCCTTGGGTGGTCGAGCTGGTGCTGGGGCGCGATGACATTTTTCCATATCGCGTCACCTATTTGCGACCGGCGGCCGGCAAGGAAAAGAAGCTCGGCAAGGCGAGCTTTGCCGACCAGTTGGCCGGCTGCGGGCCGATCGTGACGCTGGAGCTCTTTGAAGTAAAATTGAATGCGCCGATCGAAGGGCAACCGTTCGTCTATCAACCCAGCGGCCTGGAAGCCATCGATAAAACCGAGCAAACGCTGAAGGCATTTGGCCTGACCGAAGCCCCCGCGCCTGCTGCAAAATGACGCGGCGCGCGTTTCGGCTCACCGCTGCTGTGCCAGCAGTCCGGCCACGCGGACCGCTTCGACCATGCTGCTCGTTTCCGCGCGGCCTTGCCACGCGAGATCGAAAGCGGTGCCGTGCGCCACGCTCGTGCGGACGATCGGCAGACCGAGCGTCACGTTCACGGCGCGGTGCATTCCGAGCAGTTTGAGCGCGATGTGTCCTTGGTCGTGGTACATCGCCACGATTGCGTCGAATTGCCCATCCCGGGCGCGCACCATCAGCGTGTCGGTGGGAAACGGGCCTTGCACGTCCAGGCCGGCGGCTTGCGCCTGAACCACGGCCGGCAGAATGAGCCGGGTTTCCTCGTCGCCAAACAGGCCTTCTTCGCCGGCGTGCGGATTCAGCGCGCAGACGCCAATCCGCGGCCGCGAGTTGCTCGTTCCAGCCGCGGCGGCTTCGCCCACCGTTCCGCGCATCAAACGCCGCATCACGCGATCGGCCAACTGCGCCTTCGCGACGATTTCGGCGATCGACAAGTGCTCGAACACTTCGCGTAGCGCCATGTGGAGAGTCACATGCACGACCGCCAGACCTGAGGGACCGCGAATCTGCGCATCGTGCCCCAAGTAGAGCATCATCGCAAAGTCCCGCACGCCGCAGAGTTCAGCGAGCAGTTCGGTATGACCCGGATAAGGATGGCCCGCCTGCCAGAGCGCCGCTTTGTGCAGCGGCGCGGTCACGATCGCCGCGACCTCGCCAGCCAGCGCCATCCGCGCGGCCAGCAGCAAAGCGTCATACGCGGCTTGGCCGCCGCGCGGATCAATCGCACACGGAGGAACAAGTGCGGCCTCATCGCTCCCGCTGCGGAGCACCGGAACCAGCCGGCAATTCGCTGCGGCCTCTGACGGCGATTCGATTTCCACGACCTCCAGCGGCAAGCACAGGAGTTCCACTGCGCGACGAATCACCGCCGGATGACCGACCACGAACGGGCGGCCGACTCGACGGATTTCCGGATCGGACCAAGCGCCGACGATCGTTTCCGGACCGACGCCCGAAGGATCGCCCATCGTAATTGCAATGCAAGGGGCCAGCATGTTGCAATTCTAGGGCGCGGGGACCGCTGGACAAAGGGGAGCGGCATGCGGTTTAATTGAATGTTCCTGCGCTTGGCCCAAGGGCGCCGGCGCAACCAACCCGCGGCGCCGTTACCGCCGTCCGGCTCGTGCCGTCATTCCCGCGCAGGCGGGAATCCAGGACGAGTTGGTTTGATACACCACGTACAAGCGATGGGCTTATTCCGTCATTCCCGCGCAGGCGGGAATCCGGAGCCAGCCGTGGCGGGACGAATTGCCGTCCCAAGACAAATTCATTCTCACCGCCGCCTTGCGCCTCGCTCGCCTAGTCCG
>DASRSE010000038.1:0-2296 GCA_035656655.1 Pirellulales bacterium | reverse complement strand
CGCAAGTGAAATTCAGCCATCCCCAGGTGACGTTGGCGGGCAATGTCGAAGCGGTCCTCGATCAGCGGATTCGCGATCTGTCGGCACGCACCGCGGCCTTGGCTTTGCCCACGCCCTTGAACGTGTTGATCAACCCCGGCTTTGAAGCGCCGATCGACAAGAGCGGCAAGATTCCCGGGTGGGAAGTGAGCAATCCGGCCGCCGTCAAGCGCGATAACGACAAAGCGTACAAGGGAGAACCGGCGGCGCTCCGGCTATCCAATCCGGGCGGCGTGCTCACGGTCCGCAGCGAGCCATTTGAACCACCGACCACGGGCCGGCTCTCGGTCGCGGTGGGGTTGCGCGTCGAACAGATCGACCAGCAGCCGCAATTGCGGCTGGCCATTGAGGGGCTCCTCGACGGCAAGCTCTATTACCGCTTCGCTTCAGTGGGCGCTGGTCAGAACATTGCCAAACTGAGCGATCGCTATGCGCCTTATATTTTCCAAGTCGATGATTTGCCGACCACCGGTTTGACCCAATTGCGGGTCCGCTTCGACATGATCGACGAGGGCTCGGTCCTGATCGACAACGTGCAGTTGTATGACCTGGCATTCAACGATAGCGAGCGGATCGAGCTGACCAAGATCATCACGTCCGCGAACATCGCGCTCCATTCCGGCAAGACGAGCGACTGCGTGCGCGTCCTGGAGGGCTATTGGCCGCGGTATTTAACGGAGCACGTGCCGCTGGTGCAAACCGCGGCCGCGGCGCAGAGCAAAGAGTCTCCCACCACCAAGGCGCCGGAAAAGACCGCCGAAAAGCCGGGCGCCTGGGATAAGCTTCGCCGCAGTTGGCCGTTCTAATTGGCCTGCTCCGTGATATGCGCCGCGACATGCGGCCGGCGCGGGCAAACTAGTTCGCCGGACGTCGATCTTCCACTGAATGCCGCTGCGACTATTCCGGCAGGTCTTCGGACTTTGGCTCCGGCAACCAGAAGCTCGCGATGGTGGCAATCAGAAAGACGCTAAAACCGACAATCGCCGCGGCGAGCGGCAATCCGGTGGCGAACAAGGCCGCAATCTGGGTCGCGACGACTTGGGCGGTGGTGCCAAACATGCGGCCCCCCACATTCGCGGCAAAGCCCTCGCCCGTCCCGCGCAAATGCGTGGGATAGACGCGCGGCAAGTAGTTCCCCCAAAAACTCATTTGGGCGACCGTGACAAAACCAGCCGCCGCTAATCCCCACTGAAATAGCGACAAATTCGTCACGCCGGCATAGCCAAAGACCAACGGCATCACGATCAGGCCGGGCAACAAAAAGATGCGCAGCAGCCAGCGCCGGCTGATGATGAAGAGCGCCAAGATCGCGAGCACGCAACGGCCGGCCAAGCCGCCCAATTCTTGAAAGAGTTGCGTGCCGCCGACGATCGCCTCGCGAGCTTTGCCCAGCTCGGCCAATTTGGCCTGGGTCGCTTTCATCTCGGTTTTGATCGTCGCGGCCTCGGGGCTGTCCTGGGCCGCTTTTTTCAGGTTGGTATTGAGCTTGTTGTAGTGAGCGCCTTCCGCTTTTAATTCCTTCAGTTGCGGAGCCAAACTCGGCACGATTTGCGGCGCGAGTTGCAGCGCTCCAAACGCGGCCCCCATTGTGCAAGCGAACATCAACGTCGAGACGATCGTAGTCCGGCGAAATTGCGGGATAAACAGGGCGCGCAAACTGGTCCGCTTCAATGTCCCCGCCCGTTTTTTCTCCCGCCACACGGGGGACTCCGGCAAGAACGGCAACAAGAAAATCAGCGGAATGGCCGGAATCAGTCCGGAAATGAGCAAATAGCGCCACGCATCATGTGTTTCGTGGACCGCCGGCAATGAACTAGAGTGTTGGGCGAGGAGTCGGTACATCCCGCTCACCATGAGCCCCCCCACCGAAGCGAAGGCCTGCGTGTAGCCGAGCACCTTTTCGCGCTGCTCCTGATCGCTGAATAGCTCGGCGAGCCAGGCGGTGGCCGCGACGAACTCGACGCAGACGCCGATAAACGTGGTACAGCGCAAGATCAGCAGCATCAAGGGAGACGTGCTGAATGCCGCCGCGACCGGAGACAATGCATACAGCAGCACGCTCAGAAACAGAATCCGTTTGCGCCCGAAACGATCGGTCAACATCCCGCCCAAGAGGCCAAACACCCCGCCGCAAAGGGCGCTGGCATAGGTGATATAGCCGGTCCACTGCAAGATTTTCCCATTGCCTTGGCTCGTGTACGGATCGAAATTGGGATCTTCGTGCTTGAAGAATTGGGTCAGGGCGGGGCGCGCGACC
>DASRSE010000037.1:0-31944 GCA_035656655.1 Pirellulales bacterium | reverse complement strand
AGGCGGCGTAGGGTGGGACCAATTCGCGCAGCGAATGCAGGCCCACCAGCGGATCGCGCCGCATCAAACGCGGGTTGAAGCTGTTTCAAACGCAGGTTGAAGGCCGTCGTTTACACCGACGGGCGCCACGACAATCCGCGGTACAACGTAATCAGCGCGCGCTCGGTGATCCATCAATCGGCTGCGTCAAACGCTGGTGGGCCTGCGCACGGCTGCGCCGTTCTGGTCCCACCCTACCATTTCGCGGAACGTAATTTTTGGGCGCTCGCGCTGATTGCGTTTTCACTTGCTCCATTTGGCGGACTGCTTTTTTGCATCTTTATCCCGCCAGCTTTGCCTAACTGGCGCGCTTTGCATCCCCCGAACCTGCGCAATGCGCCTAATCGTTCCGGTCGATCGGCTCGCGCCGGTTTTGCCGCCGCGCGTGGAATGGTTTTTGCCCTATCCTTGTTCGGCGGCTATCGGACCGCGAGCCCGCCGTCGCAGCCGCAACTATCCAAGCGCGGCCACGTCATTTATGCTAGAGACGACACCGTGGCGGAGGGCGCACACGCTTCCGCCGGCGCTGGCCCGTCGGACGCCGCGCCAGAATCAAACCGTTCGGACCGTTCGGAGAAGCCTTTATGAAACGCCTCCAAGGAATTATTCCGCCGCTCGTCACCCCGCTGAAGTCGCGCGGCGAACTCGATCGGGCCGGCTTGAAAAAGCTGCTCGAGCGCGTGCTGGAAGGGGGCGTGCAAGGGGTGTTCGTGCTCGGCACGACCGGCGAGGCGCCGGCCCTGAACTATCGCCTGCGGTATGAGCTGGTCGAAACGACCTGCGAGTTCGTGGCCGGGCGTGTGCCCGTCCTGGTCGGCGTGAGCGACACGTCGTTGACCGAAGCGATTGAATTGGCCCATTATGCGCAAGGCTCGGGGGCGACGGCGGTCGTGGCGGCGCCGCCGTATTACTTTCCGTGCGGGCCGGCTCAAATCGTGCGCTATTATCAAGAATTGGCCGACGAGGCGACGTTGCCGCTGCTGCTATATAATATGCCGGCCTGCACCGGCGTGAAACTTGACAACGAAATGGTCGGCGCGCTCGCTCCGCACCAAAACGTGATCGGCTTGAAGGACACCTCCGGCGACTTGGCCACATTTCACAAATTCTTGGAACTGAAGGAACTGCGGCCGGACTGGTCGTTTTTCATCGGACCGGAGGGGCTGCTGGCCGAATCGTTGCGCGCTGGGGGCGATGGCGGCGTGAATGGCGGCTCGCAGCTTCATCCCGAACTGTTCACCGCGCTGTTTGCCGCCTTTCAGTCTGGCGCGGCCGCCGAAGTGAGCCGGCTGCAAGACAAGATCGCTCAACTCCGCCGCATCTACACGTTGGATCAAGCCGGGCTCGGCGTCGCGCGCGGGATCAAGTGCGCGCTCCAATGGCTGGGCATCTGCGAAGCGCACGTCTGCGAGCCGTTCGCCCCCTATTCGACCGAACAAGCCGAGGACGTCCGCGCGATCCTGGAAAGCCTCGAGCTGTGGCGCCCGGAGCGCGAGTCGATTCTGGCGCGCCCTTGAAATCGCGCGCCTACTTCGTCAGCTCGAGCGTCGCCCACACGCTGGGGTCTTCGTCGAACGGAATCTCGGAGCCGTCGACCAATTGCTGATTGCCGATTTCGCGATCGGTGAGCGAGTAGAAGAACCCCAGCTTCTTGTGATCGGTTGGCTCATATCCGGTCAGCGCGTCGCCCGGAATGAAGGCCTCCAGCAGATAACCATCGACTCGTTTTTCGCTGCGGACTTTCATCACGCCCGGCCGAATCGGACACGCATGCTCGCGGGCTCGATTGAGGAGCAACTGTTCGCCGACTGGCGCATCGAGCCGATGTCCGCCGCCGCTCGGCAGAAACACCAGATGGTGGCAGAAGCGGCTCGCGCGGTGGATGTTGTGCGTGTCGCGCGTGTCGAGCCAGAGATGGAAGCCGTCGCTGTCCTCGAGCCGGTTATCGCGGCACCAAGGGGCTTGCCGTTTGCCTGACACGCGAATCGCCAGACCCAAGCCCGATTCATGCCAGCCGAGGCGGACCTCGGTCAATGGCCGCCCGTCGTCAAGTTCGATCAGGCTGGGCAAGCGAAACTCTTCGCCGAGCGCGTTGCCTTTGGCCGACCACGGAGTCTCGCAGCGCAAGCAAGGGAGCGAAAAGCGGAACAAAAATGTCGGGCTGATTAGAGGCGTGGACATCAGGCGTGCGGCTCAGGAAAAGTTGGGCGCCAGGTGTGAACCAGCGCGTGCGGATGGATTGACGATCGAATTAGTTCTCTAAAGCCGGCCGGAGCGCGCGCCGCGCAAGGCGCCTTTGGCTCCGGTCACGGCCGAGGCGTGTTCGCGCAGAAACTCGGATAAATCTCCGCGCATTAAATCATCCGGCGTGACAAACATAAACCGAATGGCGTCGCGGTCGGGTCGATCAGCGATCACGGCCCGATCGGCTGCCAAATCGTTCACGCGACCCAGCGCGAACTGCCCCTTGGGACCATTAAGCACGAGTTCCAACGCCGCCAGCTTCTTGGTATAGAGCGTGGCCCACGGTTCGCTGTGGCCGGGCAAGTAATAATGGACCAACTGCTGGTTGTTCCACAGAAACTGGCCGCCCGGCGCGACTTCCGGCAGCCGCTCGCACAATTCTTCGAGCACGTCGGTTTCCCA
Source organism: Pirellulales bacterium (assembly GCA_035656655.1). GTDB lineage: Bacteria > Planctomycetota > Planctomycetia > Pirellulales > DASRSE01 > DASRSE01. Next base: position 29,259 of record DASRSE010000037.1, on the reverse strand, counting down.
TTGCACGCGTTTGCCGGGCGGAAATCCCTTGCGTGAAAAGTGCCACTTTTGGCCGAGCACTTTCCACGGCATGATGTCCTCGGGCTTCTCCTTCACGCGCTGCGAGAATTTGTCGAAACCGCTCACAGCGCGTTGCAAAAACTCCCAGAAGGCAGGCGTGTCGATCTCTGAGAGCGTGTGGACGCGGAGCTCGACCTCTTGCCACGGGCCGCGCAGCGTTTTCACTTTCACCCGCGGCTCGTTGCCATAGACGGGCAATTCGGGCAACTCATTGGGCGGCTTCAGGCCGAGCGAGAAGACGAGATCGTTGCGGTTAAACGTTCCCTTGGCGGTGCGAAACCGCAGCTTCAGCAGCCACGCCTCGCCGGTGATTGCGTGCATGAACCAACCTTCCGATTTGGTCGGGGCCGAGATTTCGACGATGGTGCGGCTATTCCAATCGGTTTCGGCGAACTCGCCCAGCTCGTGAATCTGATCGACGATGCGGGCCAGGATTTGGCCGTCCCACCGGCAGGGCTCGCCTTGGCGGCCGACGCGATCTTGCGTGTGCCAGCGCCGGCCGTCCGATTCCCACGGCATTTTGGTGAGTTCGCCGACCTGCTCGATTTCGATGTCTTTGTCGCTTTTCGATTCCGCCGCCTCAAAGTCATATACGGCGCGAGCGACGTACTTGCCCTCCGCCAGGACCGGCGCTAAGGCCAGCGCAGTGTGCATTTTCGGCGCGCCGGCAACGTCCTTGGCCGCAGCTCGTTGCGCGCGCTCGACGAGCATCTCCGGGGTTCCTTCGGCGACGACGTAGCCGCCTGCTTCGCCCGCCTCGGGCCCCATATCGATTAACCAGTCAGCCGTTTTGATCACGTCCAAATTGTGTTCGATGACGACTACCGTGTTGCCGAGATCGATCAGGCGGTTCAGCACGTCGAGCAACTTGGCCAGATCGTCGAAGTGCAGCCCGGTCGTCGGCTCATCGAGCAAATACAACGTCCGGCCCGTGTCGGGCCGCGACAGTTCGGCGGCGAGCTTCACGCGCTGGGCCTCGCCGCCGGAAAGAGTCGTCGCCGATTGGCCCAAGGTGAGATAGTCGAGGCCGACGTCGCACAAGGTTTGTAAAATCCGGCGGACTTTCGGCAGGTTTTCGAACAGCGTGACCGCCTTGTCGCAAGACATGTTCAGCACGTCGGAAATCGACTGGCCATGATAGCGGACCGCCAGCGTCTCGGGATTGTAACGCTGACCTTGGCACGCGTCGCACTCGACCCACACGTCCGGCAGAAAATGCATCTCGATCCGCTTCTGGCCGGCCCCTTCGCAGGCCTCGCACCGGCCCCCCGGCACATTGAAGCTAAACCGCCGCGGGGTGTAGCCGCGGAGCTTGGCGTCGGGCAGTTGCGCGTACAACGAGCGGATCAGATCGAACACCCCGGTGTAGGTCGCCGGGTTCGACGTCGGCGTGTTTCCCAGCGGTTGCTGATCGACGCGGATCACTTTGTTGATGCGCTGGATGCCGCGGATTTCGTCGTGCGCGCCGGGCAACGTGGCCGCTCGATGGAGCGTCCGCGCGAGGGCGTTATACAACACGTCCTCGATGAGCGAACTCTTGCCGCTGCCGCTGACGCCGGTGATCGCGGTGAAGGCCCCCAAGGGAATCCGCACGTTCACGTTGCGCAGGTTATTGTGCCGCGCGCCGACGATCTCCAAGCAATCCACATTCGCCAACGGATCGACCGCGGCGGCCGGCGCGGGCGCGGCGGCCGCTTTGCGCTTGGGGCCTTTGCTCGCGCCGCCGGCCGCGACCATAATCCGGCGGTTTTTCGGAATCGGGATGGTCTTCTTGCCTGATAGATACGGCCCCGTGACCGAGTCGGCCTGTTTTTGCACTTGGGCGGGGGTGCCGCGGCCCACGATGCGTCCGCCAAATTCGCCGGCGCCGGGCCCAAAATCGAGCAACTGATCGGCGGCCAAAATCACTTCTTTATCGTGCTCGACCATCAGCAGCGTGTTGCCGAGGTCGCGCAGTTTTTCTAGCGCGCCCAGCAGCCGCGTGTTATCGCGCGGGTGCAGCCCGATCGTCGGTTCATCGAGCACGTACAGGACGCCGCACAACCCGCTGCCGACCTGGCTGGCGAGGCGGATGCGCTGCGATTCTCCGCCGGACAAGGTCGGGGCGGGCCGCCCGAGCGACAAGTAGTCCAAGCCGACGTCCACCAGAAACTGCATCCGATTGCGAACTTCGCGCAAGAGCTCGCCGGCGATTTTTTGCTCGCTCCCAGTCGGTTGCCAAGCCTGAAACCACGCGAGCAGGCTGCCGAGCGCCTCGCGATTGATTTCGTCGATCGCGCGGCCGCGCAAGCGCACCGCCGAGGCATCTTCTTTCAAACGGCTGCCGTTGCAAGTGGCGCATTCGACTTCATCGATCAAGCGCTCGACCCGCGTACGCAGCGCCTGCGACAATTTTGAGGCTTCTTCCAGGGCAGGATACAGGCCCTTCCATTGAAAGCGGAGCAGCGGCCGGTCAGACTTTTTCGACTTGCTCGGCGCCGCATTGCTCGCGGGCACGGTGATCCATTCGTCCCCCGTCCCGTGCAAGATGATGCGGCGGTGGCGCGCGGTCAGATGCTCGTAGGGCGTATCGAGCGGGATGCCGGCGTGCGCGCCAAGCGCCGCGAGCATGGCTTGCGAGATTTCAACTTGCAGATTTGGCCAGAGTTGCAGCGCGCCTTCGCGGAGCGAGAGCTTGGGATCGCGCAGCAACAATTGGACATTCGCCCCGCGCTGCGTCCCTAGGCCCTCGCAGGCCGGGCACCAGCCGAGCGAACTATTAAACGAGAAACTATGCGGCGTGAGCGGTTGAAAGCTGCGCCCGCACCGGTCGCACGCATAATGTTGGCTGTGAATCTCGCTGCGCCATTTCGCCTCGAGCACGTCCTCCGCCGGATAGACGACGTGCAGCACCCCTTTGCCGAGGGCGAGCGCGTTTTCAACGCTGCCGGCGATGCGGCTGCGAGCATCGGGCCGGATGACGATCCGGTCGATCACCACCTCGACCAGATGCTTGCGCTTGCGGTCAATCGTCGGCGGATTGTCGAGCGTGTGCGTCTCGCGGTCGATCCGCACGCGCTGGTAGCCTTGGCCGCGCAGATCGTCCCACAGCGGGTCGTAGCTTTGTCCCACGGCGATTTCGACCGGCGCCATGAGATAGAGCTTCGTTCCAGCCGGTTCGGCCATCAGCTTATCGATCACTTCGTCGGCCGATTGCGTGCCGATGGGGATGTCGCAAGCCGGGCAATAGGGCTTGCCCAGCCGAGCCAGCAAAACGCGGAGATAGTCGTAGATTTCGGTCACGGTGCCGACGGTGGAGCGCGGCGTGTGGCCGGTGTTTTTTTGTTCGATCGCAATGGCCGGCGAGAGGCCTTCAATATGATCGAGTTTGGGCTTTTGCAATTGACCGACGAACTGCCGCGCGTAGGACGAAAGGCTTTCGACATACCGCCGCTGTCCCTCGGCGTAGATCGTGTCCATCGCCAGCGAACTCTTGCCCGACCCGCTTAAGCCGCAACAAACGGTGATTTGGTCGCGCGGAATCTCGACATCGATCCCTTTCAAATTGTGCTCGCGAGCGCCGCGCAGGAGGATTGCCTTGGCAGGCTCGAGAGCGGGCCGGCGCGCGGCTTTGGACTTGGCCGCGGCCCGATTCGCGCGCTGCGCCGCATCCGGAGCGAGCACTTTTTGCAGCGCCTCGCCGGTATACGTTCGAGAGTCGGCATCGCAGTTGCGAGATTGCGCGACAATTTGTTCGGGCGTTCCTTCGGCGACGATCTCGCCTCCCGCGCCGCCGCCGTCGGGCCCCAGGTCAATCACCCAATCGGCCGTCTTGATCACGTCCAGGTTGTGCTCGACGACGAGCACCGTGTTGCCGGCATCGACAAAGCTATGCAGCACCTTCAGGAGCATCTGCACATCGGCGAAATGCAGCCCGGTGGTCGGTTCGTCCAGCAGATACAGAGTTTGCCCAGTGCTCTTCTTCACCAGTTCACGGGCCAGCTTAATGCGCTGCGCCTCGCCGCCGGAGAGGGTCGGCGAAGGCTGGCCGAGCTTCAGATAGTCGAGCCCCACGTCGTGCAGCGTTTGCAATTTGTGCTGAATCTGCGGAATATTTTCGAAATGGGTCAGCGCTTGCTGAATATCCATCTCGAGGACGTCGGCGATCGATTTTCCCTTGAAACGAATCTGCAGCGTCTCGCGGTTGAAGCGGTGTCCTTCGCAAACCGGACACGTGACCCATACGTCGGCCAGAAAATCCATCTCCAGCCGATTCGAGCCATTCCCTTCGCACGCTTCGCACCGTCCGCCGCTGACGTTAAAGCTGAACCGGCCCGCTTTGTAGCCGCGGGCTTTGGACTCAGGCAATTGCGTATACAGATCGCGGATGTCGTCAAAAACCTTGATATACGTCGAGGGGTTCGAACGCGGCGTCCGTCCGATCGGCGACTGGTCGATGGCGATCAGCTTGTCGAGTTGATTGAGCCCTTCGATCGCGTCATGCTCGCCGGGAGTCCCTTCGCCGCCGTTCAAATCGCGGCGGAGCGCCTCGACCAGGATGTCATTGACGAGCGAGCTTTTGCCTGAGCCGCTGGCGCCGGTAATGCAGACGAATCGGCCGAGCGGAATGGCGACGGTGATGTTCTTCAGGTTGTTGTGGCGCGCGTTCACGACCCGCAGGACCTGTTCCTCCGCCGCCTCGGATGCGCTGGCGGAGTGGGGCGCGGGGCGCCCTCGTTTCTTGGCTCGCGGCGCGGCGCTATCGATCGTCATTGAGCCGTTTTCGAGCGCTCCGGGCACCGGCGGCGAACCATTCGGCGCGCCGCGACGGACGGCCGGAATGGCGATGCTCCGCGCTCCCGACAAAAACTGGCCGGTGACGCTGCGGGGTTCCTTCGCGAGTTGGTCGAACGAGCCGCTGGCGACGACTTCCCCGCCGCGCACGCCGGGACCAGGGCCAAAATCGACCAGATGATCGGCCGCCCGCATGGTGTCTTCGTCATGCTCGACAACGACGACCGTATTCCCTTTGTCGCGCAATTGGGTCAAGGTTGCGAGCAAGCGATCGTTGTCGCGTGGATGCAAGCCGATCGAAGGCTCATCCAAAATATAGAGCACGCCGACTAGGCCGCAGCCAATCTGTCCGGCCAAGCGAATCCGCTGCGATTCTCCGCCCGACAACGTCGGCGCGGTCCGGTCGAGGGTCAAGTATTCGAGCCCGACGTTGACCAGAAAGCCAAGGCGGCCGCGGATTTCCTTGAGGACCTCGGCGGCGATTTTTTGCCCCATCGGCGAAAGCTGCAAGCCGCTGAAAAACTGCACGCAGTCGGAAACCGCGAGATTGCAAACCTCCGGCAACGAGCGGCTCGGCTGCGCGGCAAACTGCGGGTCGCTGGAGGTGAGCGCCACGGCCCGGGCCTGCGGATTGAGCCGCGCGCCGCGGCACGCGCGGCAATCGGTGATCCGCATGTACTTTTCCAACTGCCGCCGATGCATCTTGTTTTTGGAATTGCGATAGCGGACGAGCAGTTGCGGAATGATTCCTTCCCATTTGCCGCCATACTTGTTCGGGCTCGCGCCCCCGCGCCAGGTATAGGTGATGTGTTCGTCGCCGGTTCCCCACAGCAGCAACTGTTGTAGTTCCGGCGGAACGTCTTGCCACGGCGCGTCGAGAATCGTGCCCGACGCATAGCCCCCCTTGTACTCCAGCGTGTCGGCGACCCCTTGGTAGATATGCCGCCTCCAACGTCCCATTTCGCGCCACTCGCCGATCAATTCAAAACAGCCGCGCTTGAATGAGCGAGTCGGATCGTCGACCAACTTGTCCGGATCGAAGCTGTAGATCTGGCCTAGCCCGTCGCACTCCTTGCACATTCCTTGCGGGCTATTGAAGCTGAACAATTGCGGCGTCGGCGCCTCAAAACTGAGCCCGCAATGGGTGCAAGCATACTGCGCCGACAAGGTCAAATCGCCGGCGATTTGTTGCGGGCTGAGCCGGCTCTCGAGCGACGTCTCGTCTTCTTCGGCCGGTTCGGGCGGCCGGTCCTTGTTTGCTTTCGCTTTTTTGCCGGCGGCTTTGGGCGCGGCCGGCGGCGCGGCATCCTCGCCGGCGATCAGGAGGCTGCCGCCGCCGAGCTTCAGGGCGAGCTCAACCGCCTCGCTGAGCCGGGCGCGCACTTCAGGCTGCATCACGAGCCGGTCGATCACCACTTCGATATTGTGGCGCATCTGGCGGTCGAGCTTGAGGTTGTCGGTCAAGGGGACAACCTGTCCGTCGACGCGCGCCCGGACAAACCCTTGTTTGAGCAGATCGACGAACAGATCGCGGTGCTCGCCCTTTTGCGCGCGGACGACCGGCGCCAAAACCATGAACTTCGTCGCCGGCGGCAAAGTCAAAATCCGCTCGATAATCTGGTCGCGCGTCTGCGCCGTGATTTCGCGGTGACATTGCGGGCAATGCCCTTGGCCGATCCGCGCATAAAGCACGCGGAGATAGTCGTAAATCTCGGTGATGGTGCCGACGGTCGAGCGCGGGTTGGTCCCGGATGACTTTTGCGAAATTGAAATCGAGGGGCTCAGCCCGCCAATAAAATCGACCTCCGGCTTGGGCATCTGGCCGAGAAACTGGCGCGCGAACGTCGAGAGGCTTTCGACGTAGCGCCGCTGCCCTTCGGCATACAAGGTGTCAAACGCGAGCGAGCTTTTGCCCGACCCGCTGACTCCTGTCAGACAAATGAGTTGATTCCGCGGGAGCGTGAGCTCGACGTTCCGCAAATTGTGTTCGCGGGCGCCTTTGATAAGGATATCGGAAGCGGGCATAAGCCGTAGATCGTTGCAGGAAGCGGTTGGTCGTTGCAAAACGGCCTGGATTGGCGGGGCCGGCTCGAGCTTTTCGCCCGTCGGCTGCGCGGCAATCGCAGAATGGCGCAGTTCGCAGGTGGAGTTTCTGCGAACCGTTCGATTTTCAAGCCCCACGCTCGCCCGCGTCGACTGCGGTCGCTTGCGCGAGACCGATCGTCCGCACAAAAAGGGAGCAAACGAGGACGAACCTGTCATTCTACCCGCTTGTCGCAGATCGGCAAACCGAAGGATTGGGTCGCGGGATATTTGCGGTGCATGTCAGCTTTTGCACGGGCCCAGGATGGGTGAAAAAGGTCAATAGGAGATTTTGCTGTTTATGTGTTAAGCTGGGCGGCGTTGGCGGGGTATGGAGGTTATTCTCGCGTCAAAGGAGTGACTCGCATGGATGCAAAGCGGAAGCGGTTGCAGAAAAGATTGGAAGATTTGATGGCCCAGGCGGCGGCGGTGCGGATCGCGAGAAGCTCGATTACGGTTTCGACCGCGATTCCAACCCGAAGTATCGACTCAATGGCATCGACTCGACGAAGAGCGACCTCTATGTGCGCGACGCCTTGGACCGCCTGACCAGTTTCAAGCGGGGCACCTTATCGAGCGGCAACACGGTCATTACCAGCCCGACGCGGCAAGAGGATTTTTCCTTCGATACGACCGACAACTGGACCAATTATGAGATCCACGAGGCGGGGTCGGTGCTGCTGGCTCAAACCCGCACGCAGAATGTGCGCAACGAGATCACGGGCATTGGTCAAGGAGGCGGCGAGCCCGCCTGAGTACGATGATAACGGCAACATGACGGTCGGCCCGGCGGTGGACGATCCGACGCAACGGCTGAAAATGACTTATGACGGTTGGGACCGTTTGACTCGCGTGCAGCAAGGAACGAGCGGTGCCGAGGAAACGCTGTCGGTCTACGATTATGATGGGCTGCACAGCCGGATTCGCCAATCGACGCCGCGCGGTTGGATGCAATGGCGACTGGCTGACTGGAAAAACTTTACGGTCGCCGATTGGCTGGCGTTCCCATTGCCTGCCTCCAGTGCTTGGGATTTTTATTACAATGCCGGCTGGCAACTGCTGGAGACCCGAGAAACCACGGGCGGCGCGCCCTACAAGGACAATCAGTACGGCTGGTCGCTCCGGTATCTCGACGCGCCGATTTTCCGGCAGACGACCGACTACCCCGGTGGCGTGCCGACGGCAGGCGACCGCTATTACTTCTTGACCGACCCGAAGATGAATGTAACGTGTCTAGTGGATTCATCCGGCACGGCGGTCGAGCGGTATCTGTACGATCCCTATGGCCAGCCGCTGTTCTTTGACGGCAGCTATACGGCGCGAACGTCCTCGGCATATATGAATGAGGTTCTTTACAGCAGCTATCGTCGTGACCCCATTACCGGTATGTACCATGTTCGCTTTCGCGATCTCCATCCGCGCTTAGGTCGGTGGCTGACGACCGATCCGTCCGGTTATTCTGACGGGCCGAACTTGTACGGTTATGCCGCTGGCGACCCAGCCTCACTCGTCGATCCCTATGGTTTAGCGGTCCGCGAAGCGACGTTTTTTGAGGGCTTGGTTCCTGTTTATGGATCAGGACTTCAATCTGTACACCACTTTAATTGCGGCGAATGGGGATGGGGCCTGTTTTACGGAGTACTTGCGGTCACCGAACTTTTCGGAATCGGATCAGTTGTGAAATTCGGATCGAAGAGCTTGTCGTCAATAAGTCGCGGTACAAATTTTCTTTCAAAGAGTAAACGGATCAATGGTGTTACGACCTTCAAACTCCTTGAAGAAGGACATTGGTACAATTTGTGGAAGCCTCGCTATAATTCAAAAGTAAAGGATATCCGGCCTGAAGGAGCGGGGCGTACGGCCAATGAAGTTTTGCAAACGTTGAAACATGAAAATCAACACGTTCGAGATATTACAACGTTCACTCGGACCACATGGATTGTTTCTAAAGAATCGTATGGGTCGGGTATTGGCAGGTATTTCTTTGAATCTCGTGCATATCGTGCAGCCAGTCAATATGAGAATTTGCTAACACCGTTGAGATCATTTTCAACGGCCCAAAAGGCGCAACTGGCTCAAGATATAGGTATTTTGGTTTCCGGCGGCTTGTCAGCGGGGTTGGGTGCCGCCATAGCCGGAAAGTTAAGTCAACGCTAATGTCACTGTTCTCACCATTTAACCGAATGTTCAAACGCCTTATCGAGAGGGTTTCAAGTACCGCCGTTAAGCGGTGGTGCCTAGCCCAGGGGCGAACCATTGAGTGGGAGACCGCACTTGAACACCTTCGCAGCCGGGATGGAAAACTCATTCGTCACACGCGACGATTGAGCGAAATATATTTTGTTTCGATGGAGGCGTTCCAGCATTCCAAATCATTATTTAATAGTGAGAGCGGAGGAGCTGGCGAAGTCGATAACGACACATTATGGTGCGTCGCTCTAGATTCGGACCCCATTATTGTGCTTCATCATCCAGATAGGGTTGCAGAGTGGGTATCGGCGAATTCTTTTCATGACTCGTTTATCACAGTTAGTGAAACGGCATTTGTAGATTAACTAAGACTTCGTTGCCGACAACGTATCGTCGATATTCGCGGACATCGCCGAAGGTACCGGCGCGCGATTTTTTAATCAACCCTGGAATCTACTGCCAGTAAAACCGCCGGCAAGTGTGATTCAGAGATATGGACAACGAGCTGCATCCAAAGTTTGGCATGATGCCCTTGAAGGAAAAGGTCGAGAAGCACTCAACTTCATTGGACGCCTTTGGTATGGGACACCCCAAGGGTTCAAAGCTGCCTCCACCTCATCAGCAGGTCGTGGAATTGGAATCCCATTTGCAACTCGCAATCGAGACGGCGAGTGTGGCTAAGCTTGGCAGAATTTGGATGCATGTCATGAATGAAAAGTCGCTAAAATATCCGGCGATTAGTTTTAGTCCATTGACTCCCACCGTAGTGACGGTAGCTAAGGATTCATTGGCTCTCACATCATGTACGCATCTAGCGATCAAACGAGGTGAATTCGAAAACATGTTGATTGTCGATTCTTTAGGATCATCGTTTATCACTAAAGGCGTTCGATCATACCGGCGGGCTGGGAGGTTTTTCGGATTTGAGCCATCGCTATTTCATCAACCTTGGAGAGTTGAACTGGACATTTATGAGGAACCCGTAGCAATATCGTTTAAAGAGTTACAACAACTTCTCTTAGAGGCCTTAATAAACGAGCGATTCGTATGGGAGCAAATTCTCGAACTACCTGGTCAGTTTACATATTCTCAGCTCCTCAATAGAATTAGTTCATGCACGTCAAATTCATCACTTGTATCGTCACTTTATGAAGCCGTTCGGGATTGATTCCTTAGCCAGTATTTCTAATGATTGATGTGCAATAGATTTTAAATGACGATGTATTTGCGAAGGCATTTAAAGGTGCCTCTCGTGGATTTGGCGCATTCAAGCTTCTCGGACTCGGCGGTAAAATTCCCACAGGTCCCATCAGCGAAGTGTTACGTTCAGTGTATGCTAGCCGTATTGGTTCAAAACTCTTTAGGGCGAAGCTCGGCGTGCATAATGTTCTAGCCACAATCGGAAGCCTCGGAAAAAGCAAGTGGATAACTGCTGAAGAAATAGGCGCGGCAATTAAGGGCGCAAAGTATCGTATTGGCGGTGATACAGTGCGTAAGGTAGCCGATGGATTTATATTTGGTGGCCGAGAAAGCCTTAGCTATTTGAACAAGACGATTGCTGACCATGAATTATTACATGTTGGTCAGTACCTTCGAAAGCCAGAAATCCGCGACTCAGGCATAGCGGTAATTTATCACGAATTCATACCTTCTTTCTTGGGCACACCCGAAATTTACGTAACTGGTACCGCTGCTGGTGTCGGTGGCTCTTACGGGGTTTACCAGGGAACACGGACAATACTCGGAAGCAAATAATGATACCCCATCGCATTGCAATTCCTATCTTTATGGTGGCAGAGTTCCAAGGTGCCCTAGTTGCTATGTATGCGTTACGGTCCTTGAATATTCCAATATCAATACATTTTGCGGTAACCGTTCTAAGTGCGTTTGTGATCGGATTTCCCATTGTCATCGTTGAAGTTTGGTTAATTGACCTTGTAGTTAGGAGAATAAAGAAAACATGGCGAAACTAAGTAGTCTCCGCTAACGAATCGCACCCGTTTGGATAACGTTTGTCCGGTGCCAGAATGTAGTTCACTCGAAAACGCGGCAAAAACGGATGTGGGCGAGGGCCGACATGATGACGGGCGACGGCAAGATCGTTCTTGAAATTAGTCCGTTTGCCAAGCCAACTGTCGCCGCCGAAGAATTCTTGCACGGTCGATACCTTCAAATCATCGGTCCCGAGAGAGGGGCGAGCGTGCTTGAAAACACGCTTCTTCGTACAGCGCATGAAATTCAACTCAAAAGTCGCTTAATTCAATCGGCGCGATCGGGGATATTGGGTGGACCTGCCGTAGGATTCGACCTAGACTGGCTTGTCAACTCCAGAGTGGGCTACTTGATTGAGAATGCAGAGGAGAAGGCCAGACGGCCGTTTTAAGCATGGGCACAATCCGATCCTTCTTGAATCGAATCATAGGGATGATATACAGTCGGCGTGCTTTGCGCTTACTCGACGAAGGCCCGGAGGTAGCTTGGCAATCAATTCACCGCGTATTCGCGACATCGGATGCGCTTTATGATGGTCGCACTTTTGCGGACGGCCGACTCACTAATCAGGCCGCTATCCTCCATAAGTTTGTTACGTATGGAAAAGAAGCGGAGCACATTGCCATCCGTTTTCTTGATGATAAATCACCTTTAGTCGGCGCATACTGTCTGCTTGCACTTCGCGATCTTAGAAGTTCTGTTCTTTGGGGTCTTCCGGCCACTCTACTGAAGCGTGAGGAAGAAATCACATGGCGTGCTGGATCGTTTTTCACGAAGATTAGGCTCGGTGACCTTGCGATAAGAATGAGTCAATTGAGTAGGAATGCGAAAATTTGAAATGGACTAGAGCGACCTGAAACTATGACTTGGTAGGCGGTTTGGCTTGCGGCGACCCGTGCCAAAATTAGATTCAGTCGTCCCGTGCCACAAATAGATTCTGTGCCGAACAAGCAAAAACCGACAACAGGCAGTTAGAAAAACGACTCGGACTGCGCGAAGAAATGATCACAAGTGCGACTCGAAAACCTGAAATACGTCCACGAGGGCGCACCGATAGCGCAGTGCAACACGATTGTAGTCGCCCTTCACTACGCCGCGCGGCTATAGCTTTTCAAAAGTCCACCAAGCCGCAGCGTGCAGCGCACTTCGGCGAGCGGCACGATTTGGTCGGCAATTGCACCGTGATTGCTTTTGGCCGACCGCGAGCTTTTGGTCGCACGATCAACTCGTTGTCGATTCCCTGGTGCGGGCGCGCCTCGTGATAAAGCGCGAGGTACTCGCGACACAGGTGATCCAAGTGCTGCGTACCGAAGGCAATGAATCGGTCCAGACATTCTTGGCCAATGGACTGGATGAACCGCTCGACGAACGCATTGGTGTTAGGGGCGCAGAAAGCGCTCTTCATGACCTTGACGCGGCGACTTCTCAGCGCGGCGTCAAACAACTTGGTGAACTTCGTGTCGCGGTCGTGCTGGACGTAGCCGACTGGCAAGCCCTGCTCCCTGGCCCGGCTCACAAACGATTCCGCTTGCGCCAGGACCCAAGCTTCATCCGGATGCAGCATCGCTGGCGACAAAATGACTTGCCTTGTTTTCACATTCAGGAACGCGAAGGTCTTGCGGCAGTTCGCTGGATTCCCGCCTGCGCGGGAATGACGGAATGGGGGCGGGTCATGAGTCGGAGGAAGGAACGCGAAGGTCTTGCGGCAGTTCGCTGGATTCCCGCCTGCGCGGGAATGACGGAGTGGGGGGCGGGCTGGATTCCCGCCTGCGGGGAAAGGACGAAAATTGACGCGGACGTGCGTTTCTCGGCACAAAACGGGCCTGAATTGGGCCGCCGGCGGCGCTTCTCTTGCTCAATTGGGCTCGAATCCTATACTGAACGGCTTCACTTGGTTGGGCGGAAAAGAATAGCGGCGTCCTTGGTATCGATGCCGCGCCCAACGAGCGGTCGCATCCTTCGCTGTGGAGCTTATGCTAGAAGTCAAATTGCCCGACGGCACTCGCAAGCAATATTCGCGTCCGGTCACTCCGCGCGACGTGGCGCTGGAGATCGGGCCAGGATTGGCCAAAGCGGCGCTGGCCGCCGCGGTTGACGGCAAAGTCGTCGGGCTCGATATGCCCTTGCCCGCCGATGGCATGGTCGCGCTGCGGCTGCTCACCAAGAAAGATCCCGAAGCGCTCGATGTGATGCGCCATTCTTGCGCTCACGTCATGGCCCGCGCGGTGATGCGGTTGTTCGATGGCGTGCAGTTGGCGTTTGGTCCGACGACCGATCAAGGCTTCTATTACGATATGATGCTGCCGCGATCGCTCACCGAGGAAGATTTCGCGGCGATCGAAGCGGAAATGTCCCGGATCATCAAGGCGAACGAAGCTTTCGAGCGGATCGAAGAACCACGCGCGGAGGCGCTCAACGTCTGCCGCGATCTCCAGCAGAAATTCAAGGTCGAACATGTCCAAGAAGGGCTGGCCGACCATCCGACCTTGTCCTTCTATCGGCAAGGCGAATTCGTCGACTTGTGCCGCGGCCCGCACATTCCCGCCGCCGGGGCGATCGGCGCCTTTAAGCTGCTGTCGATTGCCGGCGCTTATTGGAAGGGCGATCAGGCCCGCGAGCAATTGCAGCGGTTGTATGGAACCGCTTGGTTCACGCAAGAGGACCTCGACCAGCATCTGAAGGCGGTAGAAGAAGCAAAGCGCCGCGACCATCGCGTGCTCGGGCGGCAACTGGAACTATTCGCGACGTCAAATCTGGTCGGGTCGGGCTTGATTCTCTGGTTGCCCAAGGGCGCCATGATCCGCGGCCTGCTCGAGACCTTTGTGCGCGAGGAACTGACGCGGCGCGGCTATACGCCCGTTTACACGCCGAACATTGGCCGCGTCGAACTCTATCAAATCTCCGGCCACTTTCCGTACTATGCCGACAGCCAATTCAAACCGATCGTGATGTCGGAAGACGAGCGTTATCTGCTCAGGCCGATGAACTGTCCACATCACATCATGATCTACAAGTCGAAGCCGCGCAGCTACCGCGAGTTGCCGGTTCGGCTCGCCGAGTTCGGCACGGTCTATCGCTACGAGCAATCCGGAGAGCTGGGCGGGATGACCCGCGTCCGCGGCTTTACGCAGGACGACGCGCATCTGTTTTGCACCGAAGAGCAAGTGGCCGAAGAGTTTCGCGGCTGCATGGAGATGACCCAGTACGTCCTGAAATCGCTCGGCATGACCGACTACCGCGTGCGGCTCGGGTTCCGCGATCCGGATAGTTCTAAATATGTCGGCAGCCCGGCGGCTTGGGACCGCGCCGAACAAGCCCTCGTAAAAGTTTGCCAGAGCCTCGGGAGCGAGGCGCAGCCGGAGCCCGGCGAGGCGGCCTTTTACGGTCCCAAGGCCGATTTTGTCGTCCGCGATTGCATCGGCCGCGAATGGCAGTTGGGCACGGTGCAGTTGGATTACAATTTGCCCAGCCCGGAGCGGTTTAATCTCGAGTATATCGGCCCGGACAATCAGCCCCATCAACCGGTGATGATCCACCGGGCGCCGCTGGGGTCGTTGGAACGGTTTATTGGCGTGCTCATCGAGCATTTTGCCGGCGCGTTTCCGCTCTGGCTCGCGCCGGAACAAGTGCGGATTCTGACCGTCAGCGAAAAATCGGAAGCCTACGGCCGCGAGCTCGAGCAAAAGCTCCGGGAGGCGGGACTCCGCGTGTCGGGCGATTATCGCTCTGAAAAACTGGGCGCAAAAGTTCGCGATGGCCAGCTCGAATTGATCCCTTACATGTTCGTGGTCGGCCCGAAAGACATGGAGGCCGGCACCGTCTCGGTCCGCGATCGGCTCGAAGGCGACCTCGGCGCAATGCCCTTGGCCGTAGCCATTGAAAAGCTGCTCGCCGAGGCTCACTCGCGCCAAGTCCGCCAAGTCGCCAAGCCGGCGGCGGCGCCGGCCAGCGCGACGCACGCCGGCGGGCACGAATATTGAACCTCGCGCAGATTCCGCCCCCGAGCGGTTTGGTGGCCGGAACCGCGCAAAAGCGGTTTCACCCGGCGCGGCGGCCGAGCTTGCCCAGGCCGGCCGGCTCGAGAAAAAGCGATTGCAAAATGTGGGTCCAGCAATAAGAATTGTGAAGTAGAATTTTGTTACGGAGGATTTGCCCCGCTGGCGAAGGGGGAAAATCGAATCCGCCGTTTCCCAACCCTTCTGAAAAGGTGAGTTATCAAGGATTCCAGGAGACCCGTCGCGAACGACAAGTCGCAGCGCATCAACGAGCAGATTCGAATTTCACCGGTGCGCGTGATTGGTTCGGAAGGTCAGCAGTTGGGCGTCATGCCCACCGACCAGGCCATCAACGTGGCTCGCGAGACCAACATGGATTTGGTCGAGGTGGCGCCGACAGAGCGGCCGCCGGTCTGCCGCATCATGGACTTCGGCAAGTTCAAGTATCAGCAGAATAAAAAGCTGTCGAAGGGCCATGCGCATCAGAGCAAGATCAAGGAGATTCGCCTGCGGCCGAAGACGGGCGAACACGACATTGGTTTCAAGCTGAAGCAAGCCCGCGATTTTTTGACGCACAAAGATAAGGTGATTGTCTCGGTCGTCTTTCGCGGGCGCGAAATCGCCCATATTGAAGAAGGCCAGAAGGTCATGAAGCACGTGCTCCTAACCTTGGAGGACGTAGGCAAGATCGAATCGCCGCCGAGCCATCAAGGCCGGCGGATCATCTGCACGCTCTCGCCGAAGTAGACCGCGAAGCGACCATGCGGCGCGGCAAGCCGGCCGCGGCGACGCACAACCGCCGCGTGAAAACGAAAACGCCGCGAAGAGGATCGAAAATCGCTCTTCGCGGCGAGTCTTTTTCAATGGGCTGCGACGTTCCGCGGGCCGCTATTTCTTGGGCGAGACGCTCGCATCCTTGGATTTCTCGCTGTCTTCCTTCGGTCGCAACTCGCTCAAGAGTTTTTCGGCGGCCTCTTTGTGGAAGAAGGGGGTCGCCGTCTTGCTAGCCGCTTCCAACAGCCGAATCGCGTCGGCCTTCTTGCCAATGTCGTTGAGAATCACGGCGGCATAGTAGGCGCTGTCGGCGCTGAGCGAGCCGCTCGACGCGGCAGCTTCCAAAGCCTTGCTCGCGTTCAGACGATCGCCCGCCTTATACAGCACCCAGCCGTAGGTCGCGGCGGCTTCCGGATTCTTTGGATATTGCTTGACGTTCGCCACGGCGAATTCGGCCGCGCGTTGCAGTTTCTCTTGGTTCTTGCCATCCTCGGCCAGGACGATCGCCAAATGGTTCGTGGCCATGAACGAGTCGGGCGACATCTGCCACGCTTCGGTCAAATACTTCTCCGCCGTGGCGGAGTCTTTCTCAAACCGGGCGACAATGCCGCGCTGGATCTTCGCCTCGACCGACCGCGGATCGAGCGCCAAGGCCGCCTCGGAAACGACCTTGGCTCGCGCCAAATCGGCCGTGACGAGATAGAAGTCGGCGATGGCCAGCAGCGCGCGGAGCGTTTTGTCTTTTGATTTTGCGTCGGACTTGGCGTTCCGAATCTCGACAAAGGCCTTCGTCATGCGAGCGGCGGCTTCTTTCTTCAAAGCCGTGGCCTGATCGGCATCTTTTTCGGTATTAAAGCGGGCCGCGGCCTGTTGGCACATCAGCCCGAGCGCCGCGTTGGCGTTGATCATCTTGTCGTCCAACGTGGTCGCTTTTTCGAGATTGGTATACGCATCGGCGAACTTGCCCATGTGAACGAGCACGCCTCCCAGCCGCTGATAGCCGGCCGCGGTCGTCGGGTCAGCGGCAATCCAAGCGGCCAAGCGCTTTTGCGCCTCGGGCCATTGCTCGCGCGCTTCGGCGACCGCCGCTTCGCCCGCATTGATCCGAATCTTGAAATCCTTCAAGCGTTCCGGGCTCTCGTCGAACTTGGCGGCCAGCCGCTCCGCTTCGTGCAACAGCAAATCGGCCGCCGTGATCTCGCGCTGTTGCACGGCGATGTCGGCCATAAAGAGATACGCTTCCGGGTCGCTCGGATTATCGAGGACGCATTTTTCCAACTCGGCCCGCGCCGGTTGCGGCTGGTTCACCGCCAGCAGCAGGCGCACCAACATCATGTCGGGGGGCGGAAGCTTGGGATTCTTCGCCTTGGCGGCGGCGAGCAGTTTACGCGTCTCGTCGAGCTTGGCCTTTTTGAATTCCTTGATGGCGGCGACAATCTCCGCGTATTCCCCTTTTTTCGAGTCGGGAGTCAGCTTGCCGAACAAGTCGCTGGCGACTTTTTCCGGCGTCGGTTCGCCGGCGGAATCGCCTTGAGCTCGCGCCGGGCCGGGCGACGAGGCGAGGATGCTCGCGCAGAGCAAGGCTGAGCCATATTTGCCAAACCGCCGAAAGAAGAGCCCCGTGCTCGAACCAGACATATTATCTTGCCTCGTGAAAAGGATGTGGGAGAGAGTGCTGCCGAGGAGCGTCGCGGACGAATGTCAGCCGGAAAAATCGAGTATAACCGGTCGCTCCGGCGTTTGCACGTAGCGAGCAATCTCCAGGCCCGCCGTTTCGAGCGGAAGCGGCGGAGAATCCGCCGATCTTGCCGGTTTTATCGTTTCTACGGTCCGATCGCTTGAGAAGTTCGCTCGCCGCCGCAAAACGCCGCGACCTGCTGGCAAGCGATTCCATGGATTTTACGCAGCTTTGACAAACAGAGGACTCGTCGATGACACGGGCGGGCGGGAAATTTCTAGAATTCAGTCGAAGTTAATCGAACGGCTGCGGCGCGGGCGCGCGGCGGCTTTTTCATCCCGCCTTGGAGTCGTCCCCTCATGTCCACGGAAGTCACTCGTCCGAAAAAAGCCTCACGGCCTCATGAATTTGACCATTCTGGCTCGCATCCTGGCTCCCACGACGGGGCGCGCGACAAGCCGCGGCAATTGAAGCGTGTGAAAGGGGTCAAGCCGACGCCGAAAGTGCGGATTGAGGGCGAATCAGAATATAAAAATGCGTGGTCCTTCGGGCTGGATTGGCCCGGCGTGATCTGGATTGCGGCGATTCATATCGGGGTCTGCTTCGCCCCGTTCGTCTTTTCGTGGCAAGCGGTCGTGGCGACGCTGGTTCTATCGTGGTTTTTTGGCAGCATTGGGATCTGCTTGGGATTCCATCGGTATTTGACGCACGGCAGCTTTCAAGCGCCGAAGTGGGTGCGGCGGACGATTGCCTTGATCGGCAATTTGGCCGGAGAAGGCTCGGTTTTGACCTGGGTGGCCAACCACCGCAAGCACCATGTGCACAGCGACAAAGAAGGCGATCCGCACTCGCCCAAGGAAGGTGGACTGTGGAGCCACATGCTCTGGTTCATGCCGAATTATGGCGCGGAGTGGCATCGGAAGCTGACCGAACGCTGGGTGCCGGACTTGCTCCGCGATCCGTTCATGCGGTTTTTGCACAAGGCGTTTCTGCCGCTCCATTTTGTCATGGCCGGCGTGCTGTACGGCGTCGGCTATTGGGTCGGCGGCACCAACTACATGGGCTGGTCGTTCCTGGTGTGGGGAATGTTTGTGCGGATGTTCTATGTGTTCCACGTGACTTGGTTTGTCAATTCGGCGACCCATATGTGGGGCTATCGCAACTACAACACGAGCGACGACAGCCGCAATCTGTGGTGGGTCGGCCTGCTCGCCTTCGGCGAAGGGTGGCACAATAACCATCACGCTTTTCAGCGGATGGCCAAGACCGGCCACAAATGGTGGGAGATCGACATGACCTACTGGGTCATCCTCGGCATGGAGAAGCTTGGCTTGGCGTACAACGTGGTGAAAGACCCTCCCGCCCACGGCCGACCCGACTGATCCGCGCGACCAACGTCCAAGAGATCAAAACGGCGCGAAACCGAGCGATCCGAAAACAAAGGCGACTAGCAAGGAAGTTGAGAATGCGGACGGTCCGCGCCCGAGATAGCGTCGCCAAGTTGTAGCGATCACACGGCCATCGCCGCGCGCACCGCGCCGAGGACTTTTTCCTTCGTCGCGGCGAGCGGTTCGTTCACAAACGCGCCGGCCGCTGCGTGGTGGCCGCCCCCGCCGAAGTTCTCCGCCAGCTTGCTGCAACTGACAGCGGAGCGGCTGCGGAAGCTGATCTTGAATCCGCCGGCCGGCTGCTCCACGAAAATCACGGCGACTTGCGTTCCGCCGACCGTCAAGGTCAGGTTGATAATGTCCTCGGTGTCGGTTGGCAAAGCGCCCACGGCGGCAAAGTCCTCGCGCAGGACGCACGTATAGATCAAGCGGCCGTCCAGTTCGGTTTCCGCCCCGGCGAGAATCCGCCCGATGAGTTTCAAGCGGGCCAGCGTATCTTGTTCATAGAGGACGTTATAGATCGCATCGGGCCGCACCCCGGCGTCGATCAGTTCGCCGGCCCGGCGGTAGGTGTCTCCGCTGGTCGAGGCAAAGCGATACCAGCCGGTGTCGGTGGCGATCGCCGCGAACAACGGCCGCGCAATTTCCGGGGTCAAGGCGACCCCCAACTGTTCGGCCGCCTCCATCACCAGCCGGCCGGTCGCTTCGGCCTTGGTGTTTTTGAAAATCTCTGCCTCCAGGTCGTCTGAGCTGACGTGGTGATCGAGGATCAGTTTCTTCGCCCGGGTCGCTTTGACGACGTCGCCCATCGGACCCAGTTGTGCCCAGGCGCTGGTGTCGAGAATGATCAGCACTTCGCGGTCGGCGAGTTGATCTGGCTGGATGTCCGAGCAAATGGCTCGGATCGCTTTCTCCGGATCGATGAAGCGCAGGTTCGGCGGCGTCGCCTGGCCGTTGACGATCAGAACGTTCTTGCCAAGCGCCTGGAGCACGCCGGCCAGCCCCAGCTCGCTGCCCAGCGCGTCGCAGTCGGGGCGGATGTGGCTAGTCAGCAAAAAGCGTTGATGGCCGCGAACGATCTCCGTGAAGCGCGGCCAATCGATCGAAGAAGACGGGTTGGGCATGGAACTCGCCAAGGAAACAAAGGGAAATAGTCGCCGAACGCTCGGCCCTCACGATGCGGGCGCGATCAAGCCAGCCGCGGCACGGCGAGCTGCCGCGCCGCAAGCACGTCCTGCGCCAATTGGGTCTGCAGCGCCTCGACGCCCGCGAATGCTTGAATGTCACGCAGCCGGGCCGAAAAGTCAACCTCCAGCGGTTGGCCATAGAGCGACCGCTGAAGATCGAGCAAATGGACTTCAATCTTCTGTTGCGGATCGCCAAAGGTCGGGTTGGGGCCAATGTTGATCGCGGCGGCATAACGCTCGCCCGCCACGTAGGCGAGGCCCGCATAGACGCCTGCGGCGGGAATCAGCGTGTCGACGGCGGCCAGATTCGCGGTGGGAAAGCCGATCGTGGCGCCGCGGCCGGCGCCGTGCGTCACCATCCCGCGAATCCGATACGGTTGGGTCAGCAGCCGCGCGGCTTCGGCCATTGCTCCAAGCTGGATAAGCTGGCGGATGCGTGAGCTGGAGACCAGCTCGCCGTCGAGCCGCAACGGCTGCATGATTTCCAGGTGCAACTGGGCCTCCGCGCAAAATTGGCGCAAGACGTCGACCGTGCCGAGCCGATCGTGGCCGAAGAAAAAGTTCGGCCCCTCGACCAAGGCTTGGGCTTGCAAGCGCCCGCAGACGATTTCTTCAAAAAACGCGCGGGCCGATTTGTTCAGCAATGCTTGATCGGTCGGATAGGCGAACACCCAATCGACCCCCAGTTCCCCCAGCAACTCCGCCTTGCGGTCGATCCAGGTCAACGGCGGCGGCGCGGAGTCGGGGCGCAATAGCCGCACCGGATGCGGCTCGAACGTAAAGACGACGGCCGGACCGCCCAAGCGGCGCGCCTGCGCCGTTAACTGCGCGACGAGCCGCGCATGGCCTTGATGCACGCCATCAAAATTTCCGATCGAGACGGCGCCCCCGCGGGCTGCCGAAGGGAGCGATTTCCAATCGCGAAGGAGATTCACGGTGCGCGGGGCGACTCCCAATCAAAAGAATGAGCCAATTCAAGCGCGGCCATGGGCGCGGCGGCGGACCTGCCTATTATGCGTTCTCTCAGGCGGCGCCGCAATCGGCGCCGTGGCCTGCGCGCCGCGGTTACGCACGGGCCCGGCGGTACGCTTCCGCCGCCGCGGCATAATGCGACGCCGCGTGAGCGATTCGCGCGTGATCGGCCTCCGTCAGCGCGCGCTGCACGCGGCCGGGCATTCCCAGCACGAGTGAGTTGGGCGGAACAACGAACCCTTCGGGAATCAGCGCGCCGGCGCCAATGAGACAATGCGGGCCGATCTGCGCGCCGTTCAAGACAACGGCCCGCATGCCGATCAGGACCTCATCGGCGATCTGCGCGCCATGCACGATCGCGCCGTGGCCGACGGTTACGTGATCTCCTAGCACGCACGGAAAACCGGGATCGGCATGCAAAATCGCGCCGTCCTGAATGTTCGTGCCGGCCCCAATCCGAATGGCTTCGCTGTCGCCGCGAATCACCGCGTTAAACCAGACGCTGGAGCGCGGGCCGATGAGCACGTCGCCCAGCACGATCGCGCCGCGGGCCACAAATACGGTGGGATCGATTCCCTCGGGGCGAAACTCGATGGCCAAACTCATTTCAGCGGTTCGCCCGGTTAGGATTGCGGGACGCGGTCGGCCGCTGCCTGCGCCCGCTTCAGGTTGCGCGTTTCTCGCGCGCGAGTCCCGCGGTCCGAGCTGGCGCGGAGATGGACCATCGTCACCGAACGATCGGCCTTGGTGAAAACCATAATCGATTGGCCGGTCCGCAGTCGATAGCGCGAAGCGAGATTCCGCGGAGGGTCGATCCCGCTGTCGTTCCACTGGCGTTCGTCTTCCGATACCTCGCCCCAATCTCCTTGTTCGTGACGCGCGAGCAGATCGTGAGCGGTTTGTCCCGCTTGCCGCAGCAACGCTTCGGCTGTCGGCGTGATCACAATTTGACCGAGCGCAAAACGCATGATCCGGCTCAGGCGGGGAAGGAAACGGCAGGGAGGCGGAGCTTTCCTTGGCCGCTCTATTTTCGTCCGCGCCAGTCTCAAATACAATCGGCGGAAAGACATTTGCAAAAAATGACGCGAGAACTCCACATGCGGGAAATCCCGACACTGTCCGCGGCCCGGGCCGAGTTGCAAGCCGGCACGCAATCGCCCCTCGGCCTGCTCGAAGACTGTTTGCGCAATCTGCATGCCGCGGAGCAAGAAGTGCGGGCTTGGGTCGTCGTCGATGAAGCCGCGGCGCGGCGCCGCGCGGAGGAGTTGGCGGCGCTGCGGCCGGAGCAGCGGGCCGCGCTGCCGCTGTTCGGCATTCCGCTCGGGGTGAAAGATATTATCGACGTGGCGGGGCTGCCTACCCGCTCGGGCTCGGCCTATTCGAGCGCCGCGCCGGCGCTGCGCGATGCTCCCTTGGTCGGCCGCTTGCGGGCAGCCGGCGCGATCGTGCTGGGCAAGACCGTCACGACCGAATACGCCTATCTTGATCCGCCGGTGACGCGCAATCCGTGGAACTTAGAGCGAACTCCCGGCGGTTCAAGCAGTGGCTCGGCCGCGGCGGTCGCGGCGCGAATGTGTTGCGCCGCGCTGGGGACGCAAACCGGCGGTTCGGTCATTCGGCCGGCGGCGTTTTGCGGCGTTGTCGGATTCAAGCCTAGCTTTGGCTGGTGCGACTTGGCGGGGGTCTTTCCGCTGGCCCCTACGCTCGATCATCTCGGCTTGTTGACGCGTTCGGTCGCCGACGCCGCGCACTTGTTTGATGTCTTGGCCGACGCGCCCGCGAGCAACGCGGCGGCGGCGGACGAACCGCCGCGGCTGGGCCGGTTTCGCGAATTCTTTCAGACGCACGCGGCGCCGGTCGTGCAAGCAGGCCTGGACCGCGCGTTTGACCAATTGCGCCGCGCCGGCGCGGAGGTTTTCGATCTGGCTTTGCCGCAGGCGTTTGCTGCGGTGATCGAGCGGCACTTTCTCTTAATGTCCGCGCAAACCGCGCGGATCCATCAGGACGCGTACGAGCGCAATCGCGGCCAGCTCGGGCCGCGGCTGCGCGAATTTGTCGAGCGAGGGTTGTCGTACACCGCGGCCGAGTTTGACGAGGCGGTGGTCCACCAGCAGGCGTTTCGCGAAACAATGGAATCTCTATTGCGCGCGGAGCGCTGCGTGGCAGCGATGCCGAGCGCGCTGACTGCCGCCGTTCCGCCCGAAACGACTGGAGACGCCCGCTTCACCGCTCCGTGGAGCTACTCGGGCTTGCCGGCGATTTCGCTTCCTTGCGGGCTCGACCCGGAAGGCTTGCCCTTGGGGCTGCAATTGGTGGGCTCGGCAGGCGACGAACGCGCGCTATTGCGCTCCGCGGCATGGTGCGAAAGCGCGCTGAACTTTACCGCGCGACCGCAGGCCCTCGATCATGTTTAGGGTGCCATGCTGCATCCCCGTACACGCGGCAACTTGCCGCGTCGCGAAACGCAAGACCCTGATTGCTAACCGGCGCGTGACGGCAAATCGTTAGGCAATGCCAACGCGCGGGGCTAAGCGGCTGGAAGCCGCTTGTACTAAGGATCCTCCCTCGTACACGCGGCATCTTGCCGCGTCGCGAAACGCAAGATGCTGATTGCTAACCGGCGCGTGAACGCGAATCGCCAGGCGATGCCAACGCGCGGGGCTAAGCGGCTGGAAGCCGCTTGTACTAAGGGTCCTCCCTTGTACACGCGGCATCTTGCCGCGTCGCGAAAGGCAAGATGCTGAATGCTAACCGGCGCGTGAACGCGAATCGCCAGGCGATGCCAACGCGCGGCGCTAAGCGGCTGGAAGCCGCTTGTACTAAGGATCCTCCCTTGTACACGCGGCATCTTGCCGCGTCGCGAAAGGCAAGACGCTGATTGCTAACCGGTGCGTGACGGCGAATCGCCAGGCAATGCCAACCCGCGGGGCTAAGCGGCTGGAAGCCGCTTGTACTAAGGATCCTCCCTCGTACACGCGGCATCTTGCCGCGTCGCGAAAGGCAAGACGCTGATTGCCAACCGGCGCGTGACGGCAAATCGTTAGGCAATGCCAACCCGCGGGGCTAAGCGGCTGGAAGCCGCTTGTACTGGAGGTCGTCTCTCGTACTGCCACGCGCGTAGTCGACAAAAAAAGCCGTTCCGCCCTCGAAAGCAAAGGGCGGAACGGCTGGCCAAGAACAGGCGAGCGGCGCGAGGCGAACGCGGGCCGCGAATTATTTCTTTTCCGGCGATTTGCTGTCCGACATCTTGCTGTCGGTCAGCTTGGTTTCGCTCTTCGGCGATTCCGCCTTCTTCTCAAAGGCTTTCGCGAGCGGCTCTTTCGGAGCAAGCTTGCCGGACATTAGGTCGGGCAAGAGTCCGGTGATCTGGTCCGCCGGAATCGCATAGCTTTCCACTCGGCCGGCGCGGGCAATGTTCACGCCGACGACCTTTCCTGACAGGTCGCACACCGGTCCGCCGCAATCGATCGGCCGGAGCACCGTGTCATGCTGGAGCACGAGCGGAAAATCGGCGGAGCGGACGCTGAGTGGTCCGCCCATCGTGTTCTGGTCCACATTGTGCGAGCCGTTGCTGCCCATATCAAAGCTGGGCAAGGTCAGCGTGGCGGTGATTTCCAAGGTTTCGTCGCCGCGGAGGATCGACAACGTGACCGTGTCGCCGGGCTTGTGGCTGCGGACCGTCTCGCTCAGCGTCTCGCGGCTTTTGGTGATCTGGTTGGCGATCCGCTGGACAATGTCGCCCGCGTGCAAGCCGGCCTTTTCCGCGCCGCTGCCTGGAAAGACCTGCGTGATCTTCGGCCCCTTGTCAGACTCATCGAGTTGAATGCCGAGTACGCCATTGCGGCCGGGGATCTTGCGACGCGGAACGCTGACCACGCCCATGGCGAGCGCGTCTTGGCCAAGGCTGGCGGTGGCCAGCAACTCACCGACTGTGGCCTCGCTGGTCTTCGTCCACGAGACCGGCGTGAGGTCCTTGCGGTCGATCTTCAGCATCGCCAAGTCATAGCTCGGCTGCACGCCGACCAGCGTGGCAGGAAAATCCTTGCCGTCTTGAAAGCGGCAGACGACTGGGTCGCGCAACTCGCTGGCTTTGGTCAGAATCCAACCATCCGCGCCGACAATCGTCCCGAGCGCCGCGTCTTTGCCGCCGCAACGAACACGGACAGTCGCCTTGTCGGCGTCGGCGACGATATTGCGGAACGCCGCCCGCACATCGCGGCCGTCGCGATAGCGATTCGGATCGAGCCGTTCGCCTCGTTCGCCTCGTTGGGCGAAAGCAATTTGAGTGAGAGAAAGGAGGGTAACAATAAGGGCGGAGCGGAGCGTGATTTTTTTCATACTATCCAAAGAGAGAACGAGGAGTAATCAAAGCGCGTTCTACGGTCTCTTACCGAGAACCACTTTGAGTTCGGGGCGATCGTCACCCCGCAACAACTCAACCTTCACTTCGTTGCCCGGCTTCTTCTTGAGCAGCAGTCGTTGCAAAGCATCCGGATCCGGCACGGCTTTGCCGTCAAACTTCACGATAATGTCGCCCACTTTGAGGCCCCCATTTTGGGCAGGACCTTTGGCGGTCAGTTCGGCGATTTTGCAGCCTTTCGGGTTGGGCTCGACCGTGACGCCGAGCATCGCGCCGCCGCTGCGCGGACTCAATTCGCCCCATTCCTCGCTTTTGGCCAGTCGATCCCAAGTGTCGCGAAACGTATCGACGGGGACATGAAAATTGGTCGTCAAGGGGCCGGAAATTCGGCTGTTGATCCCGACCACCTTGCCGTCGAGATCGAATACCGGACCGCCGGAGTCTCCCCCCACCAGCGGCGCATCGGTCTGCATCGTGCCGTTGCGATTTTGGATCAACCGCCCCAAGCGGACGACCGGAGGCCGGCCACTGCGATATCCGCCCGGATGTCCCGTGACAATGATCCAATCGCCCGGCTTCAGCTCGCTGCTCTTGCCCATCTCGACGTGAGGATAGTCGCCCGGGTCGGTGATTTTCATCAAACCGCTGTCGATGTCGTGATTCACCCCCAGCGTCTTGCCGTGGACCCGTTTGCCGTCAGGAAAGATGAACGTGACATCGCGCCCCGGCTCGCCCACGACATGCCCAGCGGTCAGCACGTAACCGTCCTTGGTTACAATGACGCCCGAGCCTTGGGCCGAACCGACCTGCACCCCCACCGTGGCGGGCCGAGTCAAGGTCACGACCTTTTCGACCTGCTCTTGAAGATGCTGGAGGTCGTCCAAGTTTTCGGGGACGGCTTTGGTCGGGGTCCGCTTGGCCTCTTTGGCGGCGGTCGGCGGGGGCGGGACCGGCGGAGCGTCGTTCTTCGCCGAAGGATCCGTCTTCGCTTTGGAATCGCCCTTCGCGGCGTCAGACTTTGCCGGATCGGCTTTGGCGGGCGCGGCCGCCAAAGTTTTGGAAGAATTCGCAATCGAAAAATTCTCACCCGCCGCCGGCAGGCCGAATATAATTCCAACAGCCAGCAGGATCGCTGCCGAGAGTTTGCAGAGCATGGGGCAGATTCTCGCGAGGCTGGAGCCGGTTCCGGCGAAAGGCAGGCCGTAAATTCGACCGCCCTTATCGCATCGGCTGAGGGAAAGCGCCAGAGCAACCCTATTTTTCCGCGCGGCGCAGGAAAACGCAAGAGTCGCTAGGACGACTAATTTTAAAACCCCAATTTGGCGGCAAAGTATCGAACCCTTTTCGGAATCCGTCGGGACCGCCGGCAAAAGCCGCCTGGACCGTACTATTTAACGATTGTTCGCGTTTGCCGGCAAAACCAATCGAACCCCTTTCGGAGCTTAACCATGGCGGTCTCGCGAGAAAAACAAATCGCTGAAGCCGAAGAACTCCTCTCCGATCGCAAACCGGAGATCGGTTTCGCCAAAGGACTCTTTTTCGGCCGCTATCAGCAGGCCGACCTGCTCCCGTATCCCAATTTGCAAGCCGATGCGGCCATGAACGAGGCTGTGGCGAATCTCCGCAATTATTGCCAGCGCGAGGTCGATCCGGTCGCGATCGATCGAAACGCCGAGATTCCCCAAGCGGTCATCGACGGATTAGGGAAAATCGGCGTGCTCGGCGCCTGCGTGCCCACAGCGTGTGGCGGCCAAGGAATGAGCCAAACCAATTATTGCCGCTTGATCGAGGTTCTGGGGGGCCATTGTGGCAGCACGGCCCTGTTCGTCAACGCGCATCACTCGATTGGGCCGCGGGCGCTCGTGCTCTTCGGCACCCTTGAGCAACAGCAACGCTGGTTGCCGAAGCTAGCCACGGGCGAGTGGATCAGCGCCTTTGCTTTGACGGAGCCGGAAGCCGGCAGCGACGCCTCGAATGTTCAAACCACGGCCACGCCAACCCCTGACGGCAAGGGCTTTTTGCTGAACGGCCAAAAACGCTGGATCACCAACGGTGGCATCGCGCAAGCCCTCACCGTGATGGCCCGGACCCCGGGCGGTACGTCCGGCGGCAACGGCACGCCCGCCGAACGGCGGCCGGGGAGCGGTAAATCGGCCGAGAGCAAAATCACGGCCTTTCTCGTCACGCCCGACATGCCGGGATTTGAGGTCGTGGAAAAGCGGATGGAAAAATGCGGCGTCCGCGGCACGGCCACCGCGCGGTTGGCGTTTCATGACATGTTCGTCCCGCGCGAAAATGTGCTCGGGCCGTTGGGCAAAGGGCTCAAAATCGCCTTGACCGTCCTCGATTTCGGCCGGACGACCTTCGGCGCGAGCTGCACCGGCGCAGCCAAATACTGCCTCCGCCGAGCCGCGGAACAAGCCCGCAGCCGGATTCAATTTGGGCAGCCGATCGGCGCCTTCGAGCTGGTGCAAGAGAAGCTCGCGGCGATGAGCGCCGGCGTGTTTGCCATGGAAGCGGCGACCTATCAAACGGCCGCGCTGATCGATTCCGGCGCCGGCGATTACATGCTCGAAACGGCTATGCTCAAGGTCTTTTCGACGGAAGTCCTGTGGCGGATCGTCAACGATACGATCCAGATTTTCGGCGGCAAAGCTTACTTCACCGACGAGCCTTTCGAGCGGATGATGCGCGACTCGCGGATCAATATGATCGGCGAAGGGGCCAATGACGTGCTGCGGGCGTTTACGGCTCTGGTCGGCATGCGCGACGTCGGGCTCCATTTGAAAGGGGTCTACGACGCGTTCTTTTCGCCTTTCGGCATCGACAGCTTGCGGCGGCTGGGGGGCTTCGCCGGCCGCCAACTGGAGTCTCTGTTCACCTCGCCGGAAATCCGGGTGCGCAACGCGCAGCTTGAGCCGGAGGCCCGCGGGCTCGGCAAATTGGTCGGTCAATTCGGCGGCCACGTGCAAAAGTTGCTGCGCACTTACCGCGAGGCCGTCATGGACCGGCAATATCAGTTGGGGCGCGTCGCCGACGTTGCAAATGAATTGTTCGTCAGCGGTTGCGTGCTGAACCGGCTCGACGCGATCCTCAGCCGGCACGATCGGTCCGACGCCGACATCCACCGCGACCTGATCGCCGGCCGCTACTATTTGCTCACCGCCGGCCGGCGGATGCGCCACGCCTTGCAGGAGTTGTGGGACAACGACGATGTCGAAACCTCCGCGGCCGCGAAGAGCGTCTTGAGCGACGTTTAGCAGCCGCTGAAGTATTCAACCGGCTGCGTCAGCGCACGGCGGCGTCAGCGCACAGCTGCGATGCCAAAATGACGACCCAAGTCGTAGTTTTTGCGAGCCGTGCGGAACTCTGCTCTGCACTTGGCGACGACAGAGTCATAGCGCATGATCTCGGCCTGTCTTTTTGCGGCACCTACCAAGGTTCACGGACGTTCCGGCACGCGGCGGCGCCCCGTTTGTCACACCCGACTGTCTCGCGCCGCGCGGATGAATATTGCTCGTAGGGTGGGACTTAGCTCGTAGGGTGGGACCAATCACCCCTTTCAAGCTAGCATGGGCCTTGTGGTCGAGCGGGGAGCGACGGTGTAACATGAATTGGCGCTTCGAGTTCTTTTTTTTGCACGGAGGGTCGCGGTCATGTTGTTAGATAAAGTTTTCGAGCGGTTCGCCCTGTATAGTCCGGTCACGGTCATGATGCGCGGAATTTTGACCTATGCCTTGCCGGCGTCGCGAATCGATGCGCTATTTCGGGAACATGCTCAACAACAATACGAGGACGAATTGTTGTT
>DASRSE010000036.1:0-17452 GCA_035656655.1 Pirellulales bacterium | reverse complement strand
CGCGCCAGCCGATTCCAAATCAGAATGGGAAAGGTGGCCTCGAACAGGACAATCGCGTGCGTCCACGCATTCAATACATACTCGGGCCATTCGTCCACATTCACCAGACGCGTATCGGTTTTGCCGCTCATCCATTCCACGGCCAGTCCGGTCCACCACAGGGGGACGCGCAGTTTCGCGAGCACCATAATGGCATAAATCGCGACCAGATGGATTTGCAAGAGCCGCGTGGCGATGGTTGCGGCGTAGCTGCTGGTGACGGCCGGCCGGTTCCGTCGCATCCAGCGATCGACCGAAAAGGCCGCCCCCGTCGGCGCCAGGCAAAGATAGAGCAACAAAATTACCAGGACGGTTTCAAACGGCGAAATAAGCATGGCCATCGGATGCAAAACACCGAGCGTCAGCGCCAGCGCCAACACGCTCATGACCCGGCTGAGGAAGCCGACCGCCAGACACGCAAAAATCGCCAAGCCGGCCCAGTAGAGAATCGACATCGCGGTCGGATCGCTCGCCAAGTCGAACCACGAAAAGCTCCAGGCGCCGGGGGCCGTTTCCGTGCCGCTGGGCAAGATCCCATTGGCTCCGAATAAGTACTTGAAATCCTGCCCCAGCAGCCAATACCAAGCAAAACCGAGCGCCCCGACGCAAGCCCGCAGTCCGCAGAGCGCCGCCGGATCGCGCGGCGCAAACCAGAACCGATTCCAGCTCGCGCCGAGATGTTCAACCAGTTCCGAAAAGTACGAGGTAATGCCGAGATTCATGATCGACTTTTATTTTGCTGAGGGAGAAGGCATGCGGACGGCGCTCGCGAGGACGGTGGCCAAGCTGCTTAGGGCTTGGCCGAATTTTCCGGGGCCGTGGCGGGGTCATTCGCGGCCGGGGGAGCGGCGGAAAAGTCGCGATTTGATTTCGGTTTCGGAGCGGCCGCGGAGTCGGCGGGCGCCGCGCTCGCCGGCCCGGGGTTGGCCGGCGCGGAGTTGGCCGGCGCGGAGTTCAAAGATTTCCCCCGCGCGGACTTCTTGACCGGCGGCGCCGTCTGCGCCGAACCTGGATTGCGCGTGTAGATCGGCAGCGAGCCAGGATCGGTCTCCACGGTCGCCGTAATGAGTATTTCGTAATTTCTCGGCCCGTCCGGAGTCAAATTGGCGGCGGCGACTCGTTCCTCCGGCGACATCCGAAACAACGCCAATTGAGCCTCGGGGTCGTTGGGAGCAAAATAGCACCGCAGCGTGGCCTTTTTCGAATCGGTCTCCTGAAGAATGGCGCTGCCGATGATCCGCATCAGCCCATCTGCCTTCGATTCATCTTGGCTGGTCGCATAGGTCGCATAGTCGGCCGCCAGATTGGCCAAGTGCTGGAGATATTGCTGATGGCGATCGGTCAGATGTTCCGGATCGGGAAAAAATCGCACGGTCGTCGTGCCGTCAGGGTTGTCGATTGTCGCGCGGATGATCGCGCCGAGTTGATCGCGCTGATCGGTAACCGGATTGAATTCGCACGA
The DNA here is from genome assembly GCA_035656655.1 of Pirellulales bacterium. Lineage (GTDB taxonomy): Bacteria > Planctomycetota > Planctomycetia > Pirellulales > DASRSE01 > DASRSE01. The sequence continues at coordinate 15,951 of DASRSE010000036.1, read as the reverse complement.
CTCGGTCAGCAGCAGCGCGTTCAACGGCTGAAGGACCGTGCCATGCAAGCGATCCAGCATCGGCGAAACGCCCATTGAACTGCTCGTTAACCACCCGGCGAACAACAGCGACAAAAAGATAATGATCGCCACGCTGGCGAACGTGCGCGGTCCTTCCGCAAGCAATGGGGGCGATTCCGGATTACGCGTTAGATTGGCTGAGGCAGGCATAAGCATTCGTGTTTCTGAGGGGAGAACGAACGGTCTTCGCCGGGCGGAGCGATCCTGGGAAGCAGCCGCCTCCAAGGGAACGACGCTCGAGGCCAAGCCAGCAGAACCGAATCGCGAGAAGGGGGCAAGAAACAGATCGCGAAGTTGCCCAACTTATCTCTCTACGATAATCACAACGGCAGCGATTGGAAAAGGAATTCGGCGGGCGCGAAAAAAAAGCCGGGTCCGGTGAAGGACCCAGCTTTTTGAACTTTCTCGTTTCAGGGGCCAACAGGGCGTACCCCAGGCGATCAAGTTAACTTCGCCCCGAGCGGTAAAACTCGGGGCGAAGATCGAACTATTAGGTGTGGGTCGCCGGAGCCGGGGGAGCCGGAACCGGGGCCGGGACGGGCGCGGGACCAGGGCCCGGAGCCGGAGCGACTTCGACCGGCGCACCGCCGCTGCAGCAGCTCGACGAGCTATAGCAGCACGAGCAGCAGCAATGATGGCGATGGTGATGGTGGTGGCAGCCGTTGCAGCTGCAGCAGCTCGAGCTCGAGCAGCAGCTATGGCAGCAGCCGTGACCGGCCTGCGCGACCTTCTCGCCGCCCATCAGCGAGAAGCCGACCAGCGCGACGAAAATCGCGAGGCAGAACAACAAAGTACGATTCATCCTAAATCCTCCAAAAACAAGGTACCGAAATGGCAACAATACACTCACGCCGTCCCCCGTTCTTCCGTCCGACAGGGACGGCGTATAACAACCGAGGGGGGCAAACCGCTCGTGCGTCTCATTCGCGACTTTCGTACACCGGTTCAGCTGCCCTGTTAGTAAGCTTTGCCGGTTACAGAAAATTGAATGATTGCACAGGCTAGGACGCTAAATTAACACGCCGCCCCTGCTTGTCAAGCCGCTAGCACGATAAATTGCGAATGTTGCGCTGTTGGCGATGATTGTGCTTAGTTTAACGGCGGTTCTGCCCCGTTTGTGGCACTATTCGGTTCTCCTCTAATGGCGCAAAAAAAAAGGAACCCAAGCCGTGGCCAAGGTTCCTGTGACGAATCGATTTTTTCGCTGATAACAATCTATGCGGTAAAGACTTAGCTCGATTTTCAAGCCGCCTATTTCAGCGTTCCTTCTTCTGCCACCGAAACTCCTTTGTTCTTTTCGTTCGCCGTGGCATTCGAACGACGCGCGATTTCTTCCGAGGCCATCTTTTGCTTCCGGATCATATCGTCCGGATCCTCAAAATTGAGAATCAATGGCAACTCGTTTTCAAAAATCTTGACCGCCATGCCCGCGATCCGCCAGCCCTCGTCTTCTTTACGCAAAACCCACACGATCTGATCCGTGTTTGGCTTGCCTTCCAAATCGACATCGGTCCAAGCGCTCGCGACGTGGGCGCCATCCTTTTCCGGAGTGACGTATTCGACCGCGCCGATCTCAAAGTGGGCCGTGGCGCTCCCCGGCGGGGCGACGGTCAAGTCGCGTTCGGCCGTTTTGGCGCGCGCCGTCGGCGTCAGCATCGACGAGGCCTTCTTGTCGTCGCCCGTCCGGACCGCTTCCAAGAAGGTTCGGACCGCTAGTTCAGGCGACGCCGAATCCGCCGCGAAGACCTTCTTTGCGACGACGGGATTATTCGTGGATTGCGAACTTCCGCATCCCGTCAAACCGAGCGCGGCCAGCGCGCATACCAATGACTTGATCAGAAAACGCTTCATACCAATCCCCTCCTTGGGTTGATTTGTGGCTTGGCGCAACGGCCGAATCGAGTGCTTGGGCCTTCCTTGCCCAGGCGCGGCGAGGAGTGTTGCAGGAACGTGCCGCGGCGTCAAGACGAATGTGAAAACCGGATTGGGTTGGCGGATGGATTCAAAGCATCCGCTCAAGGCGGGATGTCGCGGTCCGCGGCGCAATGGAGCGGCCGCAGAGCGGAACGGGTCGTAGCCGCAGAATTCGCCCAAAAGAATTGCTTTGCGCTTATGGGTAAAGCAGTTACAATGCGGCCCGAATAGCAATGCTTATGCTGCGCTCGATCTGATTTTCAAATCCAACGAACCCCGGACCATTATGGCTGCCAGCACTGCTGTCGCTTCCAACGCCCCCGCTCCGCCGCTGTCCTTTTCGGTGGGCTGGCGGCTGTCGCTCATGATGTTTCTGCAATATGCGATCTGGGGGGCGTGGCTGCCGTTGCTATGGCCATATCTGGGTTACCTCGGGATCTCTCCGCCCGATCGTGGCACCATCATTGGCATCGGCGCGGTCGGCGCGATTTTCGCCCCCTTTATCGCGGGCCAAATCGCCGATCGATTTTTTCCTACGCAGTGGTTTCTCGGCATCAGCCACCTGCTGGGCGCCGTGCTGGTTTGGCAACTCGCCAGTTTGACCAAATACAATCAGTTTCTCTGGTTCTCACTGGCGTACTCGATTTTATTCGCGCCGACTTTGTCGCTGACGAACTCCTTGGCATTCCATCATATTCCGGACCGCAACCGCGACTTCGGCAAAGTTCGCATCTGGGGGACGATCGGTTGGATTGTCGCCGGGATCGGCGTGGCGCAATGGCTCTTCTTTCATTACACGCCGGATGCGGCTGAGGTTGCGAAGCAAATCGCCGCGCTGAAACATTCGACCGCCGCGTCGGACGCGTTCAAGCACGAATCTGAAGCCATTATCGCCAATGCGCATGCCGCCGGAATGGGAGACGCGTTCCGGTTGAGCGCGATTCTCGGCGCGATCATGGGCGTGTTCTGCTTCTTCTTGCCCCACACGCCCCCCAAGCGCGGAGAGAAAGTTTTTGCGACCTGGGAAGCGCGCGGCGAAGTGCAGCGTAATCCAACGTTGATGGCGCTCTTCTTATTCTCAATCGTGATCAGTTGCGTGCATCAATTTTATATCATGCACGCCGCCGGCTTTCTCAATCTGTTCCAAAGCAAAGCCGAGGGCTTTGTCAAAGTGGTGAATCGCGTGTTTGGCGCCGGGGGCGGCGGATTGATGACCATTGGCCAGATGTCGGAACTCGTCGTACTCTCCCTCATGCCGTGGGCCTCGCGCCGGTTTTCGCGGAAATCGCTCCTCACCGTCGGCATGTGCGCCTATGCCTTGCGGATGGCCCTCTTCGCGTATGTCACGTGGCTCGCAGACAATACGGGCGTGCCGGAGATCGCTTGGTTGATGCTCGGAGTGGCGCTGCACGGAGTTTGCTTCGGCTGCTTTATCTTTGTGGCGTTCATGGTCGTTGACGAAGAGTGCACGGGAGACGTTCGCGCCAGCGCGCAGTCGCTTTACAACGTCGTCATTTTGGGATTTGGCATTATCGTCGGCAGCAAGATCGCGTCGGCCATTTTTGATCTCTCGACGATGCCGAATGGCGAAATGGACTACGTCGCTTTGTTCCGCTGGCCGATGATGGCCACGCTGCTGTGCTTAGTCGTGTTCTTGTTCCTTTACCCGAAGCGGGCGGTCAGCGAACGGGCGCTGCCGCGCGAGGCGTCATGAGACGTGCTGCCGAATTGGCCGCTGCGAGAGTCGGAATGCGGGGCGCTGGAAACTCAGCGTGCGAGAATGACAGAGGGCTGGAAGGCGTGAATGCGGGGCGCTGGATTCCCGGCGTGCGCGGGAATGACGGGTGACGGGACGGGGAATGACAGAGGCAAGGCCGGGAGGACGGTGGGGCACTGCATTCGCGGAATGAGGCATTCCAGAACGAGGCAGATCGCGTCGATTATTTCGCGGTCGTAATTTCGCGGTCGTAGCGGTTGTAGTGACTTGGGGGGCAGATTGAGGTCGGGCGGTCGCCTGAGGCCCGCGCTGGCGGCCCGCCCAAGTTCGTTTCGGCCGCCTGGCAGCGAGGGCGAAAGGCCCCGGCGAGCTAGAGTTGAACATGCTCGCCACCACAGGATTTGCTCGTTATTCGCCGCGCGTTGCTCGGCTCATTTTGGCGCTGATTGCCGCTGCGATCGCCTTTTGTCTGGCGGTCAGTCTCTCTTCGCAGGCAAGTGGGTTCGCGGACGCGCCGCGCCGCGGCTCAAGCGATGTCGAACTCTATCGGGCGGAAATCGACCGCGTGCATCAAGGCGAGAATTATTATGCGGCCGCCAATGCCGAGCTGCGGACCCGCGGATATCCGACCGGAAACATTTTCAACTGGCGGACCCCGCTGCCGATGTGGCTGTTTGGCGCGCTGCCGAGCTTGATCTGGGGAAAGGCGCTGCTCTGCGCCATCGCGATGTACGGGTGGTTCGGCGCGATCGGCCTGCTGGCCGCAGAGCGGAATGGGCGCGCCAGTTGCTTGGTCGGCCTGCTCTTGCTGGGGGGATTGCTGCCTTGCGTGCTCGGTGATTTGTGTGTGTTGCCCGTCGTGTGGGCGGGGGTTTTGCTTCTCGCGTCGATGGTGGCGGCGTCGCGGGGACGAGTCGCGGCGAGTTTGCTGCTGGGGCTGGCCGCGCTATTCGTGCGCGATTTGGCCGCTCCGTATGTCGTTTTTCGCGGCGTGGAGGCGGCTGCTCGGCGGCGCTGGCGCGAAGCCGCCGGTTGGGCGGCGGGCCTGCTCGCGTATGGCTGTTTTTTCGCGTGGCACGCGGCGCAGGCGGCGCCCTACATGCATGCCGGCGATCTGGTGCACAAGGCCGGCTGGGTGCGCTGCGGCGGAGCGGCGTTTGTCATTTCGACGGTTCAGATGAATGCCTTCTTGCTGCTCCTTCCGCAATGGGTCAGCGCGCTCTATCTGCCGCTGGCGCTCGCCGGTTTCGCCGGCTGGCAAAGTCCGCGCGGCCGCGTGGCGGGCCTGACCGCGGCTCTATTTGTGCTCTTGTTTGCCGTGGTCGGCCAACCGTTCAATCAATACTGGGGCTCGCTGTTGGCGCCGCTCCTGTGCTTGGGCGCAGCGCAATCGCCGGCCGTGTTGGGCGAACTCTGGCGCGCAGCCCAGCGCCGCGCGGAAGCAGACGCGGCGCAAGCGCCGACCGCGCTATCGCCGGCGTGAGTTTTCAGACGCCGCGTAAAATGGCGGCAGTCGCCATCGGCCTCGAGCGATTTTGCGCGCTCCACACGCTCCGGCGGCGGTCTTTTCTTGAATCCCCGATTGAATTCCGGGACCGACCGGGCGAGAATGGCCGACACTTTCTTGATGACCAGCGAGCCTCGAGCGGAAGTGCCATTCATGAGCGTTGGCGAAAACATGCAGCGGCGGGCCGAAGAATTCGTCCGCCGCTATCAGGCAGTCCGCGATCAAATCGGCCGGGTCATCGTTGGTCATGAAGAAATCGTGCATGGGGTCCTGACGTGCCTGTTTGTCGGCGGCCATTGTCTGCTCGAGGGCGTGCCAGGGTTGGGTAAAACGCTCCTCATTCGGACCTTGGCGAAGACGCTCGACTTGCAGTTTTCACGCGTGCAGTTCACTCCTGACCTGATGCCGGCCGACATCCTCGGCACGAACATGGTCATGGAATCGAGCGAAGGGCGGCGTTTTTTTGAATTTCAAAAAGGCCCGATCTTCACGCAAATCTTGCTCGCCGATGAAATCAATCGAGCCACCCCCAAAACCCAATCGGCGCTGCTCGAGGCGATGCAAGAAGGCTCCGTGACCATCTCCGGTCAGCACTTTCCCTTGGCGCAGCCGTATTTTGTCCTGGCCACGCAAAACCCAATCGAGCAAGAAGGGACCTATCCGCTGCCGGAGGCCCAGCTCGATCGCTTTTTCTTCAAGCTGGTCGTGGGGTATTCTGGCCGCCAAGATTTGACCACGGTGCTCGAACGGACGACGCGCGGCGAGCATGCCGAGCCGAACAAGATCATGGATGGGGCGGAAATTTGCCAATGGCAACAACTCATCCGCGAAGTGATCTTGGCCAAGCACGTGCAGGATTACGTCGTCCGCCTGACGTTGGCAACGCATCCCGAGGGGCCTTTTGCGCAGCCCGCCACCAATCAATACTTGCGTTGGGGCGCTAGCCCGCGCGGGGCGCAGACGCTGGCCTTGGCGGCCAAGGTGCGGGCCCTGCTCGAAGGACGCTATAACGTCAGCTTTGAAGACGTGCGCCGCGTTTATCTCCCGGCGCTGCGCCATCGTGTGATTCTGAACTTCGAGGCGCAAGCCGAAGGCATCGACACCGATCGCGTGCTGCGCGAGATTCTGGACAAAGTTTCCGAAAAAGCCGACCTCTAAGCAATCGCGACGTTGCTCGCGCCAGAAACGGACAAGCCTTTACGCATGGATGCCTTCCCCCCTTCCGCGCCGAATCAAGTCGTCACCGTTTCGCAATTGACGGCGGCGCTCAAGGAAGTTCTCGAAGGCTGTTTTCCCTCGGTTTGGGTGGCCGGCGAGATTTCTAATTTCTCGCGGCCCCAGTCGGGCCATTGTTATTTGACCCTCAAGGATTCCGATGCGCAAATCCGCGCGGTGATCTGGCGCAGCGCCGCCGCCCGCGTTCGATTCGACCTGCATGACGGGCTGGAGGTACTCTGCCGCGGGGCGATCGATCTCTACGCCCCGCGCGGCAGCTATCAGCTCGTGATTCAAGAGATCGAGCCGCGCGGCATCGGCGCGCTGGAGTTGGCCCTGCGCAAGCTGCGCGAAAAGCTCGCCGCGGAAGGATTGTTTCACTCGGACCGTAAGCGGGCGCTCCCCCCATTTCCTCGGCACGTCGCGTTTGTCACCAGTCCGACCGGGGCGGCCATTCGCGATTTTCTCGAGGTCGCGCGGCGCCGCTGGCAAGGAGTTCGCATCAGCGTGGTGCCGGTCCGCGTGCAAGGCGACGGGGCCGCCGCCGAAATTGCCGCGGCGATCGTGCAAGTCAATCGGTGGCCGCAAACTCCGGACGTGCTCGTCGTGGGGCGCGGCGGCGGCAGCCTCGAAGACCTCTGGGCCTTCAATGAGGAAATCGTCGTGCGCGCCATCCACGCCTCGCGCATTCCCACCGTGTCCGCCGTCGGCCACGAAATCGACGTGACCTTAGCCGACCTAGTCGCCGATCTCCGCGCCGCCACGCCGACCGAAGCCGCCGAGCGAATTGTGCCGGCCCTTGAGGACCTGCTGACCGGCTTGCGGATTCATCAAAAGCGGATGACCGTCGCCTTGCAAAAGCGGGCTGCCACGGCCCGCGCGGCGCTCGACGCCCTTTCCGCGCGGCGCGTGTTTCGCAAGCCGTTCGAGTCGCTTCAGAATCAGGCGCGGCGGTTGGACGAATGGGCCGGTCGCGCTGAGCGCGCCGTGGAGAATCTGGTGGCGGTTCAACGACAATCCCTTGGGGCGGCGGCCGCTCGGCTGGAATCGCTCAGCCCCTTGTCGGTCTTGGCCCGCGGATATAGTCTTACCAGCAGCCGTGCGGGCACCCTGTTGCGCCGCGCCGCCGACGCGCAGGTCGGAGACCAGATCGTAACCCGGTTGGCCCGCGGACAGCTTACCAGCCGCGTCGAAGCGATCGAACTTGCCGCATCGCTCGGGCCGAGCCGCTCGCCCTCTGGAAACGACGTCGCGGACGGGGGCGAACCGCCGACTCCAGAAGAGAGTGATTCTTCCTCGACCCGCTAAACCTTGTATCGCCCACAGCGCATGGCCGAAGACACACCACCGCCGAAATTCGAGGCCGCCCTGACCGAGTTGGAAGCGATCTTGCACGATCTGGAAGAAGGCCAAATCGGGCTGGAGGGTTCGCTTGGACGCTATGAGCAAGGGGTGCGGCTCTTAAAATATTGCTACGGGCTCCTCGAACGGGCGGAGCGGCGGATTGAACTATGCACCGGAGTGGACGCCGCCGGCAACCCAATCGTGCAGCCCTTTGACGAGCAAGCACAGACGCTGGAGGAAAAAGGCGCCGCACGGTCGCGCCGGCGGTCGAGTCCCGCAGCCGAAAAGGGCGCGCGACCGGCGCCCGACGATGGAGGTCCGGCGGGCCTCTTTTAAGAGGGCTTTTTGTGCGGACCCTTTTCCCTTGGGCCGCAAATGGCGCCCAAGGCACGGCAACCCATGCCGGCGCGAAAAAAACGCCTCTGGCCAATATCCAGGCGGCGGCTCTTAGATATAATGGCAGCCGTGCATTGGCAACCAAGCCCGAAATCGTCTCGCCGTTTTTCGGCGTCGCGCGGCGTTTTTACAAAGGAACCACGGCGATAAAACGAACCCCCGCATTGATGGCCGCGTGCGGATTCATGGAGTTGCTGTTCTGTGCCGCTGAGTCCGCTCAGGCGCAATTCTATGGACCCGCGCCGTTTCTGCCGGGCCCTGCCCCAGTGACGGCGTATTACCCCGTCGCGCCGGCGCCGGCCTATTTTCCGGCGCCCGCGGTGAGCTATTATCAACCGCCGGTGGTGGCTTATTATCCGGCGCCGGTCGCAGCGCCGGTGGTCAGTTACTATCCCAGGCCGCTGGTCGCTCCGATGTATGCCCCGGCAACCGTGGTCGTGCGTCCGGCATATGTCCCGCTCCAGCCGGTGCGAAATATCGCGCGTGCGCGACGGTGGTAGCACGTGGATCAGGCGGCTAAGACTGGATGAGCGCCTCGAATTCGGCTTCTGTCAACACGTGGACCCCGAGTTGTTCGGCTTTGGCGAGCTTGCTGCCCGCCTTGTCGCCGGCCACCAGATAGTCGGTGTTCTTGGAAACACTGGAGGCAACCTTGCCCCCGAGCCGTTGGATTAGCTCTTGAACCGCGTCGCGGTCGTATTTTTCCAGCGTTCCGGTGACGACGAGCGTCTTGCCGGACAAGGGGCCTGCGGGCCGTTGGGTTTGCGGCGCGTCCATGACGACTCCTTGAGCGGCCAAATCGGCAATGATCTGCGATCCTTGTTCGCTGTGGAGAAAATCGTAAACGCTCTGGGCGATGATCGCGCCAATTTCGGGAGTTGCTTCGAGTTCCTCGACCGTGGCTGCTTGGAGCGCCGCCATCGAAGAAAAATGCTCGGTCAAGATCGCCGCAGTTCGAGCGCCGACGTGGCGAATCGAGAGCCCGTTGACGAGCCGCGCCAAGCCGCGCGTTTTGCTCGCCTCAATGCCGGCTAAGAGTTTTTCGGAAGATTTTTGCCCCATCCGCTCCAGTTCGGTCAGCGCCTCCAGCCGCAGCCGATACAGATCGCCATAGGTTTTGACGAGGCCGGCGGAAACGAGGCTGTCGACCAGTTTGTCGCCGAGCCCTTCGATGTCCATTGCGTTGCGCGTCGAGTAATAGCGAATTCGCTCCTTCAATTGGGCCGGACATTCCACATTCGGACAGCGGATGTAGACGCCGTTTTCGTCTTTCACGACCGGCGTGCCGCATTCCGGACATTTTTCTGGAAAGCGGAATTTGGGCAACTCGGTCTTCCGTTCGTGTTTCTCGACGCGAACGACATGCGGGATGACTTTGCCCGCCTTTTCGACGACGAGGATGTCGCCGACGCGAATGTCCTTGCGTTCGAGTTCTTCGGCATTGTGTAAACTGGCGCGGCTCACGGTCGTGCCGGCCAACTGCACCGGTTCCAGAATTGCGAAGGGAGTGATCGTGCCGCTCTTGCCGACGTTTACCCCGATCTCGTTGAGCCGTGTCGTGGCTTCGAATTTCTCGAACTTGTAGGCAATGATCCAGCGCGGCGCCTTGGAGGTTTGGCCCAGTTCGGCGCGCTGTGCGAACGAGTTGACCTTGAGCACCAGCCCATCGACTTCAAAATCGAGTTCGTGAAGCCGTTCGATCAGCGTCTCGCAATGGGCCACGGCGCTTTCAAAGTCGGGAAAGCAGGCGACTTGCGGTGTGGCGGGGAGGCCGTAGTTCCGCAGGGCCTCGAGAAACTGCATGTGCGTGGCCGCCGCGAGCCCCTCGACATGCCCCACTCCATGCGCGAAAAACCGCAACCGCCGCTGCGCGGTGATGCGCGGGTCGAGCAAGCGGATGCTGCCGGCGACGACATTCCGCGTATTCGCATAGACGGGCTCGCAGCGGGCTTGCTGTTCTTCGTTGAGCCGCACCAAATCAGCGTTGGTCATATAGACTTCGCCGCGGACCTCGAGCGCCGGCGGAAGGCTCGCGCCGCTCAACTCGAGCGGCACCCCGAGCACGGTCCGCGCGTTGTGCGTGATGTCGTCGCCGACACGGCCATTGCCGCGGGTCGCGGCTCGGACGAGGCGGCCGTGCTCGTACAAAAGCGAGATGGCGACGCCGTCGATCTTCAGCTCGACCACCCATTCGATCGTTTCTCCTGGCAGCAGTTTCGCAATTCGGTGGCCGTAGTCGCGCAGTTCGGCCGTGCTATAGGTGTTGTCGATCGACATCATCGGGATCCGATGTTCGACGACTGCTAAGCTGGAAACGGGCTGCTCGCCGACGCGCTGCGTGGGGCTGTCCGGCGTGATACGCTCCGGATGTTGGGCCTCCAAATGCTTCAAGCGGTCCATCAACTGGTCGAACTCGCGGTCGGAGATTTCCGGCCGCGCCTCGACAAAGTATTGGCGCTCGTGGTGGCGAATCTCGGCTCGCAACCGTTCGATTTCGTCGTGCGGCATGATCGCGGACAGCGAAGGAAAGAATTCGGCGATACGAACAACGGACGTCGGCCCGCTCGCGCGGCTAACCGCTGCACGTCCCCTCGGCTGACGCGCCGTTCGACGCCGCGCCCTGCGGAGACGAACCGCACATCGAGGCGGGTTCCCCGCATTCCGATGCCATCGTCACCGGCAAAGAATACGACGAATTCGGCACCAGACAAAGAAACTTGAGCGGCTGGCTTCCCGAGTTTTGAAACTGGTGCACTTCATTGGGGGCGACATAAATGATATCGCCGGCATACATTCGATGCTGGATTGCGCCTTCGAGGATAATTCCTTCCCCTTCCAGGATGAAGACCTCGTGCTCGTACGGGTGAAAATGCTCAGGGGTGTGGCCGCCCGGCGCGACTTCAAATTGCCGCATGGCAAAATTCGGCGCGTCGTCGGGCTTGCCGATCAGCCACCGAACCGTACAGCCGGCGGCCCCTTCCATTTGCACCGGCGCGGCGGGAATCCGTTCGTGCGAGACAACTTTCATGGTTTGACCTCAGGCATGGAATTAGTTTTGAGTTCAGGAATGCCGCCGCTTTGGGCAGCGGTCAAATCAGGGCAGCAAAGGGATATCAGGACAACCGGAAACTCGGACCGCAGTGGTTTTAGGATACTCACGATTTCAAACGGACGGTAAAAGAGGACGGCGCCATTCCGGGCGATTCCTGCGGCCGGTTCGGACAGCCGCTACCATTGACATTATTCGGTTTTCGGCGCGATGGGGGCGGCTTGCCGGCGCGGCTCGCGGATACTATCGAGCCAAATCGCGCCGAACGTGCCAATCGCCAGGACGACCAATTCGCCCGAGAGCAAATACAAGCCATTGTGGCGAAAGAAGTCGAGCAGTCGCTCGCCGCCAGGATTGTCTGCCGCGGCAGGGGCTGATTGCTTCGCGCCGGAAATGTCGCGCAGCGTCATCACGCCGTAGGTGCAGCAGGTCAGAACGAACAGCACCCCCGTGATGAACAGAAGCGCATAAAACGGATTGCGGCGCGGCTTCAAAGTGCGAATCATGGCAGAGAGCAGCAGACGAGACGTGTTGGGCGAAGTTTTCCTTAATGTGCCGGAAGGGGGGCGGGAGTTGCCGGCGCCGGGGAAATTGATTCTGACGCCGCCGCGCTGTTCGCGGCGGCTTGCTTCAATCCCGATTCCGCCGACTTTGGCGATGCCGGCGGCAGCGGCACTTGCACCGGGTTCTGCAAGTAGCCAATCAGATTCCGCAAGTCGGCTTCGCTGAGCTTCGACAATTGGCCCTCGGGCATCAGCGAAATGTCGCTAAGCTTGATCGCTTCGATTTCGGTGCGGAGCAAGTTCAGCGTTTCATTCGGCATCACCAGCGTAATGCTCGTATCGTCTTGCTTGGAGACGATTCCTGACAAGCTGCGGCCGTCTTCGGTCCGCACGATCGACATTTGATAATCTTTCGCGAGAATCGCGCTCGGATCAACCACATTCAAGAGGAGGTAATCCAGATCGGCGCGATGCGAGCCGGTCAAGTCGGGCCCAACCTTTCCGCCGTCTCCATAGAGGGTGTGGCATTGGTGGCATGTTTTCATGAACAGCGCGCGGCCAAGCGAGAGATCGACCTTGGTGGTCGGCGGCGTTTTCAACAGGGCTTTGAGCCGCGCGATTTCCTCTTTCTTTTCCGCGGAGGAACCGCGCACGACTCCCCAGACCGCTTCAATCTGCCGATCAATGGAGGGACTGCCTAATCCCTTTAACTGCTGCATCGTCACGGCCGACAAGTCGGTGCGCGGGATCGTGCCTGCTTTGATCGCGGCCAGCAGGCGCAGCGCATAGGGCTCGCGGGTCGAAAGGGTCGCGAGCGCGTCGGGCCGGAGCGACTCCGGCAGCTTGGGATAGGCAGCCAGGACCGCCTCCGGCGTTTTTGCATCATCGTAGGAGGCCAGTCCTTTGAGCGCCGCCTGGGCCATGGTCGGGTCCCGGAGCAGCGCTTGCAGCACGGGGGGCAAATGCGCGTCTTTCACCGAGAGCAGGACCGTGAGCGCCGCCAAGCGGTCTTTCGGGTCGGCGCGATGATCGACCACCCGCGTGCGAAACAACTCGGTTGTGGCCGGATCGCCAAACAAGATCGAGAGCCGCGCGCTGAGATCGCGAACCTCTGGTTTCGGGCTCTTCGCCAGTTTCTGGGCCACTTCGGACCAGCCGGGCGGCATCGGAACGTGCCGATTTCCTTCTAATCCGGCGGCCATCCCTTTCAAAATGTCGAGTTGAAAATCGGCGTCGTCCGCCTCCTTCAACACCGGAACGAGCGCGGCCACCCCGGCCGGTTCTTCCGCGCGGACGAGTTGTGCCGCGGCCAAGGCGAGCGAGACCAGACCAATCGAGAGCCAGTGCCAACGTGCATTCATCGCGTGCGAGGTATCCGTCAAACCATCGAGTGGGTGAATCGAGTCGTTTCCGCGCCGGCGGGAAACCTCTGTTTACTATAGCGAACCGGCCGCCCGTTTTTTAGTGCCATCGACGCCCGCCGCACAAATTGCGGCGGATTCGGCCCTCTGGCAAGCGGCTCCCGTGGGACGAATTCCATGCCCCGATCGCGACAAAACCAAGCGGCGGAGGGCCGCCTCGCGCGGCTCGCCACTTTTGTCCCAACACGCGTTCTACTATCATGGTTCTATGGCAGTCCCCCAAGTTGTGATCGTCGGCCGTCCGAATGTCGGCAAATCGAGCCTCTTAAACTGGTTGGCCCAAAAAAGGGTCGCCATCGTCGATAATCGGGCTGGAGTGACCCGCGACCGGTTGGCCTATCTGATGTGCGAGTTCGACCGCTATTTCGAGTTAGTCGATACGGGCGGAATGGGCCATAAGGATGAGGACAACCTGACCAAGCATATCGACGAGCAAATCAGCGCGGCCATTGAGTCGGCGGACGTGGTGCTGTTCGTGGTCGACGCCCAGACGGGGGTCACCCCGCTGGATCAAGAAGTCGCCAAGCGGTTGCGGTATGTGGATGTGCCAATCATTTGCGTCGCCAACAAGGCTGACAATTCCGAACACGACAGCACGGCCGACGAATTTTATAAGCTCGGCCGCGGCATGTTGATCAAGGTGAGCACGCTCCAAAACCGCAATCGCGAAGTGCTCATCAATCGCATTCTCGAACGGCTGCCCGCCGACTCGCCGGTGACCGGCGAAATGGTCGAGCCGGCGATGAAAGTCGCCATTGTCGGCCGCCGCAACACTGGCAAAAGCACGTTCGTGAACACCTTGGCCCAGGCCGAACGGATGATCGTCAGCGAGGTCCCGGGGACCACGCGCGATAGCGTCGACGTGCGTTTTGAGCTAGATGGAAAGACCTTCGTGGCGATCGATACCCCCGGCCTGAAGCGGACGAAATCGATTTCCACCGACATTGAGTTCTACAGCTCGCATCGCGCCCAGCGAAGCATTCGCCGCGCGGATGTCGTGCTGCAATTTTTCGATCCGTCGCAGCGCATTTCCAAAGTCGACAAAACCCTCTGCGACTATATCTCCGAGCAATACAAGCCGTGCGTGTTTGTCGTCAACAAGTGGGATCTCTATGCCGACACGATGATGACCGAGAAATGGGTCACCTACTTGCGCGACACGTTCCGGATGATGTGGCACGTGCCGATTGCGTTTGTCACCGGCAAGACGGGCAAGAACGTCAAGGCTTTGCTGAATCACGGGCAGATGTTGTTTAAACAGTCGCTGCATCGGGTTTCCACGGCCGATCTAAACAAGGTTGTCCGGTTCGCGCTGGAGTCGAATCCGCCGCCGCAGCACCACCATCGGCTGCCGAAGATTTTCTACGGCACCCAGGTCGGCGTGCAACCGCCGACGATTGTCTTGTTCTGCAACGAACCGGCCATGTTCTCGGCCTCCTACAAACGCTATTTGCTGGGCGTTTTTCGCGACCATCTTCCCTTTTCCGAAGTGCCGATCAAACTTTATTTGCGCAAACGCGAAGATTCGGCCGGCCGCGAAGCCGATGACGATTTGCCGAGCGAAGTCGAAGGTTGATCGCGGCGCCGCCGGCTCGAAGGAATGCCTTGTCATGAATATCTACACCAAAACGGGCGACGACGGCACCACCGGTTTGTTTGGCGGGCCGCGCGTGCCGAAGAACGATGCGCGCATCGAAGCTTATGGAACGATAGACGAATTGAACGCAGTGCTCGGTCTCGTGCGCGCGGCCGGACTTCCCTCCACCTATCATCAGGCGGTCACCCGCGTTCAGAACGAATTGTTCGACCTGGGGGCAGAACTGGCTTCGCCCGACCCGATCCACATGAAAACGGCCACGATCGGGCCGCGGCAAGTTGCCTTGCTCGAACAAGACATCGACGGCTGGGAAGAAGAACTCCCGCCACTTGAGCGATTTATCTTGCCAGGCGGAACGGGCGCCGGCGCGAGTTTGCATTTTGCGCGAACCGTTTGCCGCCGCGCCGAGCGGCGCTTGCTCACGCTGATGGACAGCCCTGCGCCGGTTCGCGAAGCCGTGCTGATCTATCTGAATCGGCTCAGCGATTGGTTGTTCGTGATCGCGCGGACGGTCAATTACATGGCCGGCTGCGGCGACGAATTCTGGGAAAAATCGGCCGAGCAATAAGCGGGTCGAACGGCGAATCGCCGGTTTGCCTCGGCGCGGCCGCCGGCGCTCCGCAGCCAAAAATAATTGGCCTATTTTCGCGCCCCCGCTTTACGCCGGCCGCGCGGACAATTACGCTTTCTTGCCTAGGCGGCAGCCCTCGCATTCAGGCAATCGTCCGGTCCAAGACGAGCGGGGGCTGACCGGAATTTTCGTGGCGGATCGGGTTCAGGCAACCCGCAGGCAACCGCCGCAGCCGGTAGCAATTCTCGAAGGAGTTCGCGATGATCCAGAGATTCCTCTGGGGTGCGCTCGTGTGCGCAGTGGCGGCAGGCGGTTTGGGCCGTTTGGTACAGGCAGGTGCTCCCACAACAGGCGCGGCCGCTCCCGCGAGCGGCTCGGCCGCGACCCCGCTCCGCGCGGCAAAGGCGAATCCGCCGACGGCGGATTCCACGCCGGCAGGCGCTCGCCCAGGGGACGCGGCTCTGACCGATGCCGGCAAAATCGACGCGGCTGCCACGGAAGCCGGCAAAAGCGACGCTGCGAATATCGACACCGGCAAGATCGATACGGGCGACCATGCTTGGATGCTCGTCTCGGCGGCCCTCGTGTTGTTCATGACTGCGCCCGGTCTGGCCCTGTTCTATTCGGGCTTGGTCCGCAAGAAAAATGTCCTCAGCG
>DASRSE010000035.1:0-7123 GCA_035656655.1 Pirellulales bacterium | reverse complement strand
AAGAGCAACTGAGAGATAATCCGGCATTGAAGGGCAGGCCACTTGTGTCTGATCCCACCAAGACGCCTGATAGTTTTGGACTGAGGCCCGAACAAATCGAGGCGTTGAAAAAGACTCTCCTTCAGGGCAGTGGAAAGACGGGGTTGGAATGAGTACAGAACTTGAACGCCTACAACGTGGTCCAGCGCAAACCGAATCGCCCGGCGGCATCGGCACTGTCCGCTTCATCGCTCGTTGTCCAGACGGCAATGCGGGTGAGGTGCTTGCGGTTGCCAAGAGTGCATTGGAAGTAGCAATCCGCCTCTCCCAGTCGGGCGTGTTTGAGGAAAATGCATGGATGGCCGCTTTGCCGGATCGTTTCGTGAAAAACTCGGCTTTACACCCTTCGCAGGAGGAGATTGATCGAGAAGCGGCTCTCCCTCTCGAAGAGCGAATTCGTCTGTCAAGGGAGACGAGATGTTCGGTGCGAGGATTCATGAACTCATTTCTGCCCGAATTGGAGTTGAAAGGCTGGTCTTGGTGGGATGCGGCAATCCTCGATGAGAACCATATCGCTGTTGCCGTTGAGGTCGAGGGGTGGCCCTTCCCGTGGGGATCGTTGCGTTGGTTATTCAGGACATCGGGAGCTGCCGATTTGGAATCAGAACCGTGATGTTGCACCACGCCCGCCCACTATTTACCCAACCCAAGCCACGATTCCGGCCTATAAGCCATCGTTGGAGTCCCAAAAGAAAACCGAAGTGCATCCGCTATCCAACGAACCTCGACTAAGCGCAAGGCTCTTCCGCGGCATCTTCGCGCTTCCACACGTCGGGCAGGAACTGGTCAAGTTGGGCCGCTGGCGTTTGGCCGATCTTCGCCAGCACGCTGGTTAGATACCGCTGCGGGTCGAGGCCGTGGCGCTCGGCCGAGGCGATCAGCGACCAGAGCCGCGCGTGATTCGCGGCGGCGGTGTCGTTGCCGGCAAAGAGCCAGTTCTTGCGGCCGATGGCGACACGTTTCATCGCCCGTTCCGCCGGGTTGTTGTCGATGTTTAAAAAGCCCCGCGTGACGTAGACGTTGAGCGCCGCCCACTGATTCTGCGCATACGTGATCGCCGCGGCCATCGGGCTGCGCGGCAGGACGATTTCCTCTTCCGTGTCGAGCCATGCCTTGATTTTCGCCAGCACCGGCACGCTCCGCTCCTGGCGCAAGACGAACGTACCCCCTTCGTCGAGCGCGCATTCCTTGGCCTGCCGCTCGACAGCGTACAATTCGCCGGTGGCCGATCATTACCCGCTCTACGACGCAGCGCTCGGCCGACGCGCTGATCGACGGGACCGAATCGCAATCGGACCAGTACAAGTACCGCGCGTTCGGGTTCCAGGTGAACGCAGACCCTGGCCCGACCGAGAATGTGCCACGAGAGCGGTATGTCGAATCCGTAGGCAACCTTCTCGAAAGCCGGCGGCAGCGGAGATGTACAACGGTTGCAACGTGTGATTTTGAGGGCGAACTTCCCAGAAACGGCGAGTCTAAAACCTTATCGACAGAGTAAGCGGTTGCAAAGCGGCCGTCGCGCCATTTCTCTACCTCGTATCGGCACGCTCAATTCACGCTGAATGCCGGCGGAAATGGCTGATCGCCGGCCGGGCGCGGGGGCTCCCCTTCGCAAGTGAGATGCGAGAGCAGCGTATTCGCGCGGCGGTCGACGTCGGGCTCCGCGAGCAATTGGAGCTTGACTTCCAGCGGCAGTTGCAGCGTATACGCGATAATGTCGGTCAACAGCCCGAGAGGAACTTGGGCTCCCAGCAATTGATCCAGATGTTCTTGCACTTCAGAAAGCTTGGGCAGTGCGCGCTTGAAGTCCTTGACCAGCCGGCGCTGCAAGCCCGGCCGGGCCGGCGCGTTAAAGAGCGGATAATCGTCCTCGAGCACTTCGACTTCGGCTTCGCGAAATAGCTTGTGCGGCGGCAACTCATTCTTGAGGCGAATCCGCCGCAGCCCGATGAGCAAGACGTTGTAGCAACCATCCGGCAGATTCGTGTGGGTGGCAATGCGACAGAGGCACGCAGCCGGGCGAAGCGGCGGCCGCCCTTCGTAATGCGGCTCCCAGCCGGGTTCCAGCGTCGCCAGCGCGATTAGCTTATCATCGGCCAGCGCTTCTTCAAACAGGGCGCGATACCGCGGCTCAAAAATGTGCAAGGGCTGCATCACCTGCGGAAACATCACCAAGTTCGGCAGCGGAAAGAGCCGAGCTACGCCGCGAAATTCTGCCAGTGAAAACGAGAACTCTTCCGGCTCGAACATGCGCAATTCCCTTTCGGCCGAGCGTCTCGGGTTATTCCTGGCTAGGGCTGGGGGGCGGATTGAGATGAATCTCAGGGATCAGTTCCGGATCGATTTCGATCTGCGGATACTCCTCCGCGCTGGCTACGACTTCGCTCAGACAACGGTCGAATTGCGCGAGAAACGTCGCCAAATCGAGCCCCAGATGGACCGGGCCGTAGGGCTCCAAATAATTGCGCGAACTATGATAGAGCTTCTTCGCGCCGCGAATGTTGCCGTTGCCAAAATGAAACAGGCTGACGGCGACCTGGATCAGGCCCTGATAGAACTTGCGCGAAGGTCCCTGATACTCTTTCCAGAGGTCTTCCCAGACCTCGTGGCTCTCGAAGAAATCGCAGGCATTGAAATGTTCGATCCCCTGCAAATAGAGCGGATCATAAGCGGGCTCGTCCATAGCAAGCTTTCATCGTTCCGCTGCCGAGACGTCCGTGGAAAAAGCGCGCATCGTCAATACGCCGCCGCGCGGTCCCGCGACGTGAGGCCGGGGGCGGCCGGACCGGCGGCCCGCCGCCGCACACCAAGTGCCGATTTCCGATTCTAGCGCCGCGAACCGTTCAATTCCATCAGCAACCGCAGCACGTACATAAACAGCAGCGCGACGGAAGCAAACAGCGCGAGCGAAGCGGCCACATGCTGGCCAATCCGGTAACGATGCAAAACGTTCGACGTGTCGTACAGAATGTAACCGCAGGCCAAGCCAATCACGGCGACGGTGTACACCATTCCCAAATGAAATCCGAACAGCATCGAGCAGAGGGCCAGCCCGATCACCGCGAACATGCCGATCGTCAAAAATCCGCCCAAAAAGGAAAAATCTTTCTTCGACAACAAGACATACCCCGTCAAGCCGCCAAACAGCACCAGCGTGATCGTACCGGCCGTGGAAATGATCTGCTGGCCTGGGTAAAACTTGTCCGCGAAATAGAGAATCGGCATGAAGATCAGCGCTTCGGCCACGACGTACAAACTCAGCCCCAAATACTGCAAGCCCTTGGAAGTCGAGTTCAAAGCCCAGTAATTTGCCAGCCAGCTAATCCCCAAGAAGGCGATTAAGGCGACGATGGCCGAGCCGCGGCCCCCCATGAGCATGTTGTTCATCGCGTTCACCGCCGTCGGCGAACTCATCAGAATCGTTTCCAAGCCCGCAAACGCCAAAATGGCGCACAGCAAATGCAAGTAGGTCTTGCGGATAAAGTCGGTCCGTTCGTCCACTTGCGCGTTCGCGGCCAAGTCGCCCCACGGCGAGCGGTACGGGTTGACGTTTGAATTGCTGTAGTCCATCGCAGGCGATCCCCAAAGTGGATGATTAAAATAGCGCAATTTTAGTGATTTCAACCGCTGCGGCGTGGCCCGCAAATCGGTCTTAAACTCTATAGAACTTTATCGCGCAAAGGGGCGGAGGTCAACTTCGATCGTCGTTTCCCGAGTGCGGCCGTCGCCTTAAGTCCTTTACCGTCCAAATGCTTTTGTCGCGCGTTCGGCGGTTGAGCCGAATCCGCGGACAATCGCAGCGCCGCGGGCCGACGACCCGGCTGGCTGATCGATCCGGCTCAAACAGACTCCGCCGATGCGCAATCGGCCGGGCGCGCGCCGCTGAGAAGTCCTGCATTCGCAATCGCCTTCCCGCTCACACGGCGAGCACGGACAACGCCCAGCCGCCGAGCGGAATGCGATTAAAAATCAGAGTCGCCTGGGTTGTTGTTGTCCTTGCGATTCGCCAGCCGCTGATGCACGGTCAGCCCGATGCCATAGTTGATGGCGCGAACGCTCCCATCGCACATCACGACGTTGTACGCCGAATCGTGCGGGCCACCCCAGATGCACTGGACATTGCCGGCCGTTGAACTCACGCGGTCCTGAACGGGATTGAGATTTCCGGTTCGATACGAATCGTTGCTGAAGCCGCGGTACAGGCCATACAGGTCGCCCGGGTCGCTGCCCGACACGTAGTTGTTCGTATCCATGAACTTTTCGCCAATCAGATACGTGTATTGTTCGCCATCGGGAACCGTGTGAACTTCGCTGCGGGTGAAGCTCACGCCGGTAAAGAGGGTCGTGTCGTACTTGGTCGCGTTCGTTTTCCACCAAGCGGAACTATCGCCGTCGGTCATCTGCGTCGGGCCGCCGTCGAATTGACAAATCGCTTGATCGCCCGCGTTGATCGCGTAGTCGGTCCGCGCCGCCGTAGTGATGGGATCGCAATTGATCGGCGAACTCGTAATCGGATAGGTCTGCACCGTGCGCCGGCTCGGGCACAGAAAAATCTCCATCTCGCGCGTCATGTGCTTCGCGTTGATCGTGTTCTTGTTCTTGTCGGGTTGATCTTTCCCCTCTTCGCGAACGTCGTCCATGTCAAGGTTCGGGAGGATATTGTACGTCCAACCGCCGGGCTGCTTCGCACCGTTCCCGCGATCAGGGTCGCCGGTCCAATTGTATCCCCAGCCACCACCGGGAAAGCGCGTTTGCGCCCGCCAGAAGGCAATGCAAGCCAGCCCAAGCTGTTTCAAATTGTCGCGGCAGACGGTCTTCCGGCCGTTCTCGCGCACCATCTGCACCGCTGGCAGAAGCATTCCCATCAGCATTCCGATGATCGTGATCACGACCAGCAGTTCGATCAGCGTGAAGCCGCGGACGCGAACTCGGCATCTGTGCTGGTCGCCGGAAGCGTTTCCATCCAAAGCCGGAACGAGGTGTGAAGCCATGCGAGAATTCCTTAACCGGCAGAAAAGAAGAGCAGAATGCAGCATAGAATAGCGCCCGAGCACTGAGCGAGTAGGGGCGAACCGCATTCTAGCATGATGCGGCAAGGGCGAAAAGCGAAATGCGCAGCGAACCGGGTTATTCGCCTATTTGGCGGCTGCGGCCGAGTTGGCCACCGCCGCCAGGGCCTCACGCGCCGCCGCCAAGGTTTGCGCGAGATCCGCCTCCGTATGGGCGGCTGAAAGGAACAAGGCCTCGTACTGGCTGCATGGGAAATACACCCCGCGCTCAATTAACTCCCAAAAAAATCGACCGTACCGCGCGGTATCGCACCGCGCCGCCGACGGCCAATCGACGACCGGCTGGCCGCCAAAAAACAGGGTCAGCATGCTCCCCACGCGGGCCAGCGTATGCGGCACGCCGGCCGCCGTGGCCAATTGAACCAAGCCGTCGGCCAAGCGCGCGCCAAGCTGTTCCAGCCGCGGGTAAGGGTTTTCCGCCTTTAGGATTTTCAAGGTCGCAATCCCGGCCGCCGTGGCGAGTGGATTTCCGCTGAGGGTGCCGGCTTGAAAGACTTTGCCCGCTGGTAGCACTTGCGACATGATCTCGCGCCGACCGCCATACGCGCCGACCGGCAAGCCGCCGCCGACGATCTTGCCCAGCGTGGTCAAATCCGGCCGGATGCCAAACAGGGATTGAGCGCCGCCATAGGCCACCCGAAATCCGGTCATCACCTCGTCGCAAATCAGCAGTGCGCCATGCTCCGCGGTCAGCGTTTGCAAGCTCTGCAAGAACTCGCGGGTGGGAATCACACAACCCATGTTGCCGACGACCGGCTCAAATATCACGCCGGCGATCTCTGGGCCGTGCGCGGCGAACGCGGCCTGTAGCGCGGCAACGTCGTTATATTGCAAGACGAGCGTGTCGGCAGTCGTTCCGCGTGTGACGCCGGGAGAATTCGGAACGCCGAGCGTGGCCGCGGCGCTGCCGGCCGAAACGAGCAAGCTATCCACGTGGCCATGATAGTTGCCGGCAAATTTGACGATCCGATCGCGATTCGTGAATCCGCGGGCGAGGCGGATCGCGCTCATGGTCGCCTCGGTCCCGGAGTTCACGAGGCGGACCATCTCGACCGATTTCACGGCCTCGCAGATCAACTCGGCCAACTCGCTTTCGGCCTCGGTCGGCGCCCCGAAACTGGTGCCGCGGCCAATTGCCTCGGCCAGCGCCGCGGTCACCGCCGGATGCGCATGCCCCAAAATCATCGGCCCCCACGACCCGATATAGTCCACATAGCGATTGCCATCCAGGTCGATCAGGTGCGCGCCGGAACCCCGCGCGAAAAAAATCGGTTCGCCTCCCACCCCGCCAAACGCGCGGGCCGGACTGTTCACTCCGCCCGGCAGAAGCTGTTTGGCTCGGGCGAACGCGAGGTGGCTTTTTTCGCGAGACATGGTTCGAGACCTGGTTTAGGCGCGCTCGGTTCTGATTGCCGCGTGGCGCGAAGTTCGTGGGAAAGGGAGTCGCCTCGAGTCCATTCGACGAACAGCCGGAGCCAAAGCTCGCAGCCTGAACAGGCGAGTCCTCTCAGAGGCCAAAACAACCCGCGGTCGATCTTGGCCGATCCCTCCGCCCTATTTTAGTGAACCCTCGGCGGTTTGCGTAGAGCGCCGAGCTTCAGACGGCGCGCGAGCGGCGATGGCGTTTTCCCCTGCGCGGAAACTGCGGCGTCGTTTTGAGGGTCTCCGTCAAGCCGAATTTGCGGATCGCCCGCGAGGAGAGCTGTGTTTTTCTCAGCGCGAAGACGGCCCGGCCGTACGTCTGGTTCGCCCGCTCGAAAGTGATCGGCTCACGCAGAAAAACGTCGATCGGAAAGACCTTCTCCCACGGGTCGAGCCGTTGCACTTCGACGGCGTACCATATCCCGGCGGCATCTTGGAGGAGATATCGACTGTCGGTGGTCATCGCGGGACGGACCTGCCTCGGGCGGTTGCGCCACCGGCTTGGCGCTTTCGATTCTCGCAGCAAGCCGGTCCGTGGATCGACACCATGACCTTCGCGACATCGGCGCGCATGATTCTGGCTCGGCGAATGG
>DASRSE010000034.1:0-5870 GCA_035656655.1 Pirellulales bacterium | reverse complement strand
GGATTTCCGCAGGCCAAGAGAGTTCGGCGACCTTTTCTGAGCTACGTTTTCGACCTAGCTTCTAAACTCGCCGCACTCCATTTCTGCCAAATCAGGGTTCTCGTCCGGCGGCTTATCGCCTATCATTCCCTGTCACCTTGTTTTTGGCTGGCTGCTCGCGTTCGTCGGCAAACTCCTGTCGCCACGGATGACGGTTCGCGAGCGCTCGGTCGAGGAGAGCTGGATCATGCAAGTTTACGGACCCGCTTATTTGCACGGCGCCCAAGCGATCAACAGCCCGCATACCAATCGTGCGGCGCAACCGACCTCGGCGGCCGCGACCACGGCCACCCCGACCGACGAACTTCAATTGTCCGACGCCGGGCAAATCGCCAGCCGGCTAGCCGACATTCCCGACATCCGCGCCGATAAGGTCGCTTCGGCCAAGGCGGCCATCGCCAACGGCAGCTACGAAACGAGCGACAAGCTCGATGTGGCCTTGTCGCGGTTGTTGGACGAAATCGGCTAATAGCCTGCTGGCGTCGCTATTTTGGCATCGCCTCCGTGCGCTGACGCAGCCGGTTGGATACTTCGACAGGCTACTCACTCCGGACGCCGAGAACAGGGCCGCAAACGTCCCTCCCTTGCTCCCTTCGCGGCGCGAACTATAATAGAACAGCAGGAGTTTGCTGGCGGTCTGGAACGAAGCAAACAGGCTTTTGAAAAATGCCCTGGTGGCATTTTTCAAGCTCGCCAAGTGCAGAGCTGGGCTCCGCACGGCTCGCAAAATAACGACTTGCGTCGTCATTTTGGCATCGCGTCCTTGCGATGAGGTAGCCTATTGAATACCTCAACAGGCTGCTAACAGGCGCTCCGGCAGCACGGATCGCCTGTTTTCGTTTTTTTGAAGCGGGATTTATGCAGCACGATTTTTCACTCGGCACGGTCGAAGTCGCGCTGACGCCGTCGCAACGGTTCGAAGAATTTCTGCAGAGCCGCGGCAAACGGACGACCCAGCAGCGGCGGCTCATCATTGAGCAGGTCTTCAGCCACCACGAGCATTTCGACGCCGACACGCTCCTCACCGATTTGGCCAGGTCGGTAAATGGGCGGCAGGTCAGCCGCCCGACCGTTTATCGAACGCTGTCGGAATTGGTGGACGCCGGCTTGTTGCGGGTCATGACCCTGGCCGGCCGCGCCGTCTATGAGCACGATTACGGCTATCCTCAGCATGATCATCTGCACTGCACCGAGTGCGATAAGCTGATTGAATTCGCCAGCGAAGAGGTGCAGCGGATTCGCGACGCCGTCGCCCGCGAACATCAGTTCCGCGTGACAGGGCACCGGCTGATCATCAGCGGCATCTGTTCCGAATGCCGCCAAGCAAAGCAGCGCAAACGGCCGCAGGACCTAATCTAGGCCAAGCGGCCGAAGATCCAGGCCAGGGATGATCAAAGCCAGTAATCATCCAGGCCATGATGATCCAGGGCCGCGGGCAATCACCGCCGGACGATTCTTGAGGTCCCCTTAGCTCGCCAACCGGCGGCGGTTAAAGAGGGCAAACCCGAGCAGTCCGGCTCCGAGCAAAAGCAGGCTCGAAGGCTCAGGGACCGCCACGCCGCTCACGCCCAAGACGACCGCGTGACCATTTCCGCTGGTGTTGAAAAAGTCGATGCTGGTCACATTGTCGAGCGAGTCGCTCAAGGCCAGGTCGACCTGAAACAGACGCGGATTGCCGCTGTTAACTGCATCAAAACCCCCCGTGCCATTCACGCGCCCTTCAGTCACATAGGCGACCGGACCTGGGTTAAACCAGTCGGGCGAGGTGAGCGACGAGAACGTTTCGGTTGTATTGTTCGCATAATGGACGACTGCGGAGAACATGTTAGTACCGCCGCCGGTCGAAACGAGAAGCGATAGGTTTGAATACTTGGCGCTGCTCGCCAGATTCAGCGTGGCAGGCGAGCCGCTCGAGGTGCCGTCCAACAGCAGCGCGTCGTTCTGGGTGAAGTCGGAAGCAAGCTGGAAAATGTGATTCGGGTCGTTCGCGCTGACAAACGGCGTTCCCGGATGCGCCACCCCGGTTCGCGGCGAGCCGGTATTAAACCCTTGCTCATAGAACGTCGATCCCATCAAACCGGTACCGTCATCCATGGACGCGGTTAAGCCCGTGAACGGCGTCGCGGGAGTCGCGCCCTGCGGCACGATCATTTTCTGGTTGAACCCGGTCACACCGATCGGGCGATAGATCGGCGCGTCGTTCGTGTAGGTGAAATTCGAGATCGTCTGAGTCGAGGTGATGCCCCCCGTGCCGCCCGAAAAACCAATCAACGCGGTTGAGCCGCCGACAAACGTCGGCAAGCTGCCGGTATAGGTCGTCGTGTAACCGTTGCCAGAAACCGTGTCGCGCAACGAGACGAGCAGCTTCGCGCCGTCATAGTTCAAGTTGACCATGATCGGGTTGTTGCTATTGAGCGACAGTCCCGGATTGACCGGATTGTACGTGCCCGTCGAGCCATTTACTCCGAGTGCTTCGCCCATCACGGGGCCGCCAGTGTACAAATTGAGTTCAAACGCGACGCTGGGCTGAATTGCGCTGCCGCCGCCGTAGCCCAGAGCGCCGCCCGCATCACCGACCGCGGAGGTTCCACGGGAATCGTTCTGAATGATGAACGCGGCGCCATCGGCGCCGCCCGAGGCTTGATAGGTATAAGTCGCCGTGAACGCGCTAATATTAACCGGCGTCGAATTAAAGCCGCTCGATCCCTCGCTGTTTCCGCCGTCGGTGAGCTGAAACGAATTGAGCGAATTCGTGTAAGAGCCGCCCGAGCCATTTACCGGCGCGAAGCCCGAGAAACCTGTGACTGTCGCCGCGGCGGAGGTTCCCGCCGACATGGCCGCGAGACTCAAGCTCAAGGCACAACAACCCGCGAACGTGGCAAACGACGCACCGAAAGCTCGAATCTTGGGCATAAGGCAACTCGCTGAGAAAGAACGATATCGTGTGCAAATCAGGGATGTAAACTTGGCAATCTTTACCGCTTCTTGAGGTTACGGTAATCAAAAACTACCGTTGTGTCGATCAATTTTTGAAAAAAAGTTGAAAATAGTCGAAAAAAGCCCTCACGGCTCGGCCGTGACCGAGGCGAATGTCGCTGTCTCACCTTCACGGCTCCGGTCGCTACTTCGCAGCTCCCTACTTCGCGGCGGGCTCCAATTTGGGGAGCGGCAGCACCTGGGTCGGCTGCGGCTTCTCGATGTTGAATTCGCGGAGCGTCCCGTCCTGCCCCCCGGCGACGAGGGTTTTGCCGTCGGCGCTGACCGCCAAGGCAAAGACGAAATCGCCTGAATTTTCAAACGTCCGCGACGCGTTGCCGTTTTCCATATTCATCAACTTCAAGCTCTTGTCGCCTGACCCGGTGAGAATGTCGAGCGAACTGCCCACACTGGCCAGTGCGGTCACTTCCTTGCCGAAGCCTTGGATTGTCTTTTTCTGCTCGCCCGTCGCAAAGTCCCAAACCTTGACGGTGGTATCCGCGCTGCCGGTGGCCAGCCATTTGCCATCCGCCTTCCAGGTCACGCTCAGAACATGGTGCGTATGCCCCTCGAATGTGCGGATCAGATGGCCGTCGGCCACACTAAACACCTTCATGAAGCGGTCGGCCGCCGAACTCGCCAAGGAGTTGCCGTCGGGCGAAAAACGGACGCAGAAGATGGTGTCGCTGTGGGCATCCTTAATTTCCCGCGCCAGCGAACCGTCGGCGACATTCCAAAGCTTAAGTTCGCCGCTCCGCGAAGGCTCGCCGCCCCCGGTCGCGAGCAGCTTTCCGTCGGGGCTGAAGTCGAGCGATAAGACGCGATCGACGAATTGGGCAGAAGAATCGGGCCCGCCAATCGTCCGTTCCAATGTCCAAGGAGCGTTTTCGATCCAGCGGATCGCGTTTTTATCGGCCGAGCCCGAAAGGGGGCCGGCCGGAGTCGCGGTCAGCGCCAGAACCGGCTCCGTGTGGCCTTCAAAAACGGCGCCCGCGCCGCCCGTTTCGGAGCCATAGGCATGAACGAGTTTGTCATCGCCGCCGACGTAGAATTCCAGTCCATCTGGAGCGAAAGCGACGCAGCGGAGCGGTTTTTCGGTTTCGGTCGCGGCCTTTTTGGCGGCTGCGGCGTCGGCCTCGTGCTGCTTCACTTGGGCTTCCAAGGCGGACACATCGGCCTTGGCCTTGTCGACCGCGGCCGCGGCGTTCTTAGCCGATTCCTTGGAGACATCCAGCCCGCGCGCCGCCGATTGGCTAGCCGTTTCGGCAGTCTTTTGTTCCTGTAGAGCTTTGTCCGCCGGCTTGGCGGCATCTTCCAGTTTCTTCATTGTCCCCTTCGCCTTGGTTTCCGCGGCGGCGACTTTCTTGTTCGCCTCGTCGGCGGCTTTGGCCAGATCCTTGTTGTTCTTGTCTTTGTCGGCGGCCTCCTTGGCGGCCTTGGCCTTTTCGGTTTCTTGCTTGAGCTCATTCTGGGCGGCCTGGTTTTCCTTTTCGACGGATTGCTTCGCCTCGACCGGCTTTTTGGCGGCTTCGATTTTTTCGGCCACCGCTTTTTCGGCGGCGGTCTTGGCCATTTCCGCCTTGGCGATCGCTTCAGTTTCCTTTTTAGCGCGCTCTTGGGCTTCCGTCACCGCTTTGTTCTGATCGGCCAGCTTGGCTTTGAAGATGGCCAGCATCCGCTCCGCGGCGCTGCTCCGCTGTTGCGCGCGCAAGTCCCCTTTCAATTCGACGAGCTGCTGCGAATTGTCGACATTCCAGAGCTTGGCCGAATTCGTGGCTCCGACGGAGACCACACGCTTGCCGTCGGGACGAAAGGCCACCCCGGTCACGATGCCGCCATGATTGAACGATTTAATTGGTTGGCCGTTGTCGAGATTCCAAAACCGGACCGTGCCGTCGTCGCTGCCGGAGATGAGCTGATTCGCCGCGAAACTCAGGGCATTAACCGGTCCGGTGTGCCCTTTGAGCTCTTTGGAGGGCATCGGCGCCTCGCCCTCGGGCTTGGCGGGAATCGGCCAGAGCCGAATCAGATTATCCGCATGCGCGGTGGCGATGGCGGCGTCATTCGCTAAAAAAGCGACCGCGTTAATCGGCGCCGGCGTGTCCAACTTGCCGAGCAGCTTGCCATCCGCCAGGTTCCACAACCGGATCGATTTGTCGAGCGAACCCGACAGCAGCTTGCTGCCGTCCGCCGTGAACCGCAGGCCCGTGACCGCTCCGGCGTGCCCCTCCAGCGTTTTGGTTTCGCTGCCGGACGCGAGGTCGAGCACCTTGATTTTGCCAGAATTGTCGCCAATTGCGGCCCATTTATCGTTCGCGCTGACGGCGGCCGACTTGATGGCGTCGGCGGCGAGCGTTTCGCCTTGTTTC
This sequence comes from Pirellulales bacterium, assembly GCA_035656655.1. Lineage (GTDB taxonomy): Bacteria > Planctomycetota > Planctomycetia > Pirellulales > DASRSE01 > DASRSE01. Next base: position 486 of record DASRSE010000034.1, on the reverse strand, counting down.
ACATTGGCGGCGCGGCGCCACAATTTGACGTCGCGAAAGGCGCCCGAGGCGAGCAAATCGCCTTGCGGGTTAAAGGCCAACGACTGGATCAGATCAAGATGGGCTGCGGCTTCCGGCACCGCTCCCTTGGCGAGCGCCGGATCGACCAACTCAGCCGCCAACTTGCCGGTCGGCAAGTGAAAAACATAGAGATGATTTGCGCGGCCGCAGGCGGCGTATTGCGCATCGGGCGTAATGGCCACCGCATAGATCGGATTGACAATGCTCGGCACCGCTTGCCATTTGACAATGGTCGGCACGCCGGTGACGTTCCCTTTGGCTCCTTGGTCGATCCACAATTTCAGCAGGCCGAGTTCCTCCGCCGTGAAATTCACCGCTTTGCGCTCGTTCTTTTCCGGGGGCATGACCGGCTGCTTCTGATGCGCCGCCACTTGCAAGAGCAGACTTTGGGACGATTTGCCCGGAACGACGGCCGGACCTTCGGAG
>DASRSE010000033.1:0-21882 GCA_035656655.1 Pirellulales bacterium | reverse complement strand
TGTAACGTTGACGATCCCGCGCAGCCAACTCCGCCGCGACCCGCCGGTGTCGCAGATGTGGGCAAACGTCCGTTCGCACCGTTCGCTCCGCGCGCGCTGGAGTTGCTTCCCTTTCGTGCGCCGCATGCGTCGCCGATTGTTAATCGTTGCTTCGCGAAATCCCGCCGGCTTGTTGGTCCAGTCGCGATTATGTGGATGGTTAGGTTCGGGAATGTACGTTGTGTAGCCGAGTGCTCCCGCCAGCTCCAATGTCTGATCGGCGTGATAACCTTTGTCGGCCACCACTTCCTCGATCTGCGCATCGCTGCCCGCCGCCTCTAGTGTAGTGATTCACTCTGATGGGGTTTTATCGAGGACGGCTCGTGCGCGGCGAACTGTAGCCAGAATTTCGTCGGCCTTGGCGCTCCAGCGGTAGCCTTGGTCGGTGTCGTTGTGATGCTCGATGTATTGCTCAATGGCGTCGATCAAGGCGGGCACACTGCGAAAGACGCCGCGACGAATGCGGCGGTCGGTCAGGTCGCGAAACCATCGCTCCACCAGATTCAACCACGAACTACTCGTCGGGATGAAGTGCAGGTGAAAGCGTGGATGACGCCGGAGCCAGCGTTTCACTTTCGGATGCTTGTGGGTGCAATAGTTATCGGCGATCAGATGCAAATCCAGGTTGGGACGGTCGAGGCATCGATGCGTTTCAAGAACTTGATCCACTCCTAATGCCGATGCCGGGGCATACACTCGCCGATCACGATGCCCTCGGCCACGTTCAGCGCCGCAAACAGGGTCGTCGTGCCGTTGCGCTGGTAGTCGTGCGTCATCGTGCCACAGCGGCCGGGAGACAAAGGCAAGCTCTGCTGCATGCGATCCAAGGCTTGAATTTGGCTCTTTTCATCGACGCTCAGCACGATCGCATGCTCGGGCGGATTCAAATACAAACCCACGACATCGCGAAGTTTGTCGGCAAAGTTCGGATCGTTGGAAAGCTTGAAGGTTTTGGTGCGAGGCGGCTGCAAGCGGTTGGCTTGCCACACCCGCTGCACCATCGTCGGCGACGTGCCCCAATGAGCGGCCAAGGTTCGCGTGCTCCACTGCGTGGCGGCGGGTGGCTTCTCGGTGGTCGTCTTGCGAATGATTTTCTCGGCGATTGCCGCCCGGCTGGTTCCTGGCCGTCCGCCCCGCAGCGCGTCCTTCTCGATGCCGGCCAATCCAGACTTCGCAAATCGGTTGCGCTCGAGACAAACCGTCTTCATCCCGGTGTCGAGTTCGGACGCGATCTCTTTGTTCAAACGGCCTGCGGCGGCCAACAACACGATTTTGCCTCGCCACACCAACCTCGCCGGCACGCTTCGGCCGCGCGACCAACGCTGAAGAGTGCGACGATCCTGCTCGGAAATCTCGCTGGCTTGTGCGACACGCATGCGTTCATCCTCCTGATGAACTATGCTACGCACAAGACGCCCAATAAGTTCCCGTATTTCTAAATCACTACACTAGTTGCCAGTATGTCGTGATGCAGCGCGCGGGGTCTTGCCGCCCTCATTCGCTGGCGCAGGTCGCATGGTCGACGAGAGCGGCTTCGACGCCAGAGTAATAAACTCTTCCAGGGGCAACGTTTTGTCGTGATCGCAAATAGATAGCGGCATTGACAAACTGACCTTCAAAGGCTCGTGCGTTGATATGATTCGGTGGATACTGGCATGGCAAGATCGTGGTTCCCAAATGTCCTTGCGTTTCAGCTTCGGCACCGCTTGCCATTCCCCATCGCGCAGTACCTTCGCCGAAGCTATTTCAGTTTGTTCCAAATATCGGCTGCGGCGAAGACAGATCAAATAGGACGCGTCGATCTCGAGCGGCCAGCCTGGATGGTTATTTGCGACAACGACGCGTCTTGCGCGCACGTTATCACCTTCAGCGCCGTAACTGAAGCCCATGAAAAATAGAATATTGTCGTCTGCCTTCGCATCGCCTTTGAGGACTTTGCCGATCGAAATAGTCGCTAAGTAAAAGTAATCTTCCTTGGGTTGATGGCCACTCACTTCACTCTTGAATCGCTCGATGCCAACGACCCGTCCAATCATTATCAACGGCGATTCCGCAAAGTCGCTGACGCTCTGTCCGTCGACACATTCGATTGGGGTAAATGCGTCGGCTGAAGTTGATGAGAACACGGTTATCGAGAGCACAATCAACTGTCCAACATGCCATGCCAAGCAGCGGCATTTCGTAGGCGTGGTAGAGGTAGCCATCAGTCTGTTCCCTTGCAAGGTGCATTCGCTTTGTTCAGGGCACACTTCACTTTTCCGTCCTTTTCCTCGTCGCCAGCCCAGCTGAGCGTAAATAACACTTTCCCTGCACTTTCAACCGCTCCGCCACGATCGCCTTCTGCGCAACTTAACTGCGTGCGATATTCACCGGCCTCCGCAGCATCCCAGATTTTGGTTTGCGGTAGCAGTCGAGACTCAATTTGTTGAAGTGAAGACGCGCCGCTGGCGGAAATGTAAGTACCCCATTCTTCCACCACTTCTTACTCGTAGCGGTGATCCGTCTGCCGCACCCCATATCCATTGGGTCGGAGACCAGGGAATCTCTTTCCACTTGTCGTTGCTTGTCTCACCCCTCGAGTCGGGATCGCCTGCATTTCCCTGGGCTGGATTGTCGAATACCCAGTTCCCTGGCTGTCCGAAGTTGATTCTATAAGATCGCTGCACCCATGCATAGTTGATTGAAGAGGAACCCAAGCGCGGTGCCAAAAGCAGGTTTGGATGGGGTGGATGTGTTTGGCCGCCCGCGGCCCGTTTTCAGGGGACCGCACTAGCCGCCGTGCCGCAGGATCGTTAAGGGTTCCGAGAATTGCTCCCCGCACCCTGCCTCGACGATAAACACGTTGTCGAGCACCGGCGCGAGACCTCCATAGATCGTGAGGCCCGGCGCGGTTTATTGAAATGTTTGCTCAGGGCCCGGAAAGGCGCCCCCGCGCACGTCGTCGCGAAATCGCGTGACGGCGTCCTTGATTGTCTCGGCCAGTTGCGCGTAAGGCTTGGCGAACCGTGGAATGTAGCCGGTCGTCAGCCCGAGCAGGTCGTGGGCGACGAGCACTTGGCCATCGCAACCGGCGCCGGCGCCAATGCCGATCGTCGGAATCCGCAGCGCGGCGGTGATCTTGTCGGCGTGGCTTGCCGGAATGCATTCAAGGACAATGCCAAAGGCGCCTGCGTCTTGGGCCGCTTGCGCATCGAGCAAGAGCCGCTCCTCATCGCGCTGAATCTTATAGCCGCCCAGTTGATGGACGCTTTGCGGCCGCAGGCCGACATGGGCCATTACCGGAATTCCGGCCGAAACAAGGGCCTGAATGACTTCGGACTGTTCGGCGCCTCCTTCGAGCTTAACCGCTTGGCAGCGCGTTTCCTTGAGAATGCGGCCGGCGAACTCGACGGCTTTATATTTGCCAAGATAGTTGGTGGGAAAAGGCATGTCGACGATCGTCAGCGCGCGCTGCACGGCGCGGCCCACCATCTCCGCATGGTAGATGATCTCATCGAGCGTGACCGGCAAGGTGTTCTCGTGGCCTTGCACGACCATCGACATGCTGTCGCCGACGAGAATCGCCTCGACCCCGGCGGCATCGAGGAGCGCCGCGAACGGATAGTCGTAGGCGGTCAGCATCGTGATCTTGCGTCTGGCCGCTTTGAAACCGATGAATTTTGGAACCGTCACACGCTCAGACATAGACAACCTGAATACGATCGGTTTGAAAAAAGGGGCCGTTGGCTCGCGCGCGCTGAGTAAAGCACCCGACTTATTATAACCGCCGCGCGGCAGGCCGCTATTCGCAAACTGCGATCCAGCCGTAGGCGCGCGCCCGGCCGAACAGCGCCGGAAAACGGAGCGCTTTGCAGCCGGTCACGTCCAACGTGATTAGTTTGCGAATGCGAAAACCGGCGCGGCGCAAGGAGCCCGTCAATTCGCGCCGCGGAAACGCATGCACAAAAACCTGGGGAATTCCTCGATAGTCAAAAAACTTGTCGCCGAGCTCCACGTCGCGGCGGCGTACGGCTTGCCACACGTGCCGCACAATCCAGCGGCGGCCGAGCGGGTTCCAAAAGTTATGCCAGATATTATGCGCGTGCAAGATGAACGTCCCGCCCGGCTTGATGATCCGCCGCGCGTGGTCAAGGGCGCGCTGGCGGTTGTCGCGGCCGCGGATCATGCCCAAGGTGCTGAACAAGCAGACGCCGCAATCGGCCATTCCCGCCGAGAGACAATCGAGCTCGACCAGGTTCGCGCGGACCCGATCAATTTTTAGCCCGGCCCGCGCCGCTTTCTCGCCGACGATCTCCAACATGGCCGGCGAAAGATCGACCGCGACCACGTTGAAGCCACGCCGCGCGAGCGGGATCACCGCGCGGCCGGTGCCGCAGCCAAAATCGACCACGCGGCCCGGATTTTTCAAATGTTGACTCAAAATCTGTTCATCGAAATCGAACAGCGGGTGATCGGCGAGGTCGGCGTCGTAATCGCGAGCAATCTCCGCGTCATGCGCGTAGTCCCAGACACCGCGCGGAATGCCGCGCGGCAACTGCCACGAAGGTCGCGTTGCCGCGGACACGGCGGACTCCCAGGAGAAAAAAGGGCGATCGGCGCAAATGCCGCCTGGACTCGCGCGCCGCGAAGTAAGGAATCGCCCGCAGCCGAGCGGTTGGGCTGCCGTGTTTACGACCGCCAGCGCGCGGACGAAGCAACTCGCCAGCTTTTATTGTGGCTTGCCGCCGTGCGGTCGGCAATTGCGCCGACGCTCATTTGCCGACAAACCGACCGAGACAATCCGCCCCATGCGCTAGCCCAGGCGGAATCGGGCTAAAAAAACCGATCGAAAACCCTCCGCGTCGGCCCATCCAATGGATTATGATGGCCAGCTTGCCCTGCCACGGCTAGGGGCGTCCTGTTTTCGTCCATTTGCGATCACCCTCTGAGGAAAAACGATGATCACCCGCCCTTGGAATTGGCCACTGCACTTGGCTCTGGCGGTGCTGGCCGCGGCGCTGGCGACCGCGCCGCGTGCCCAGGCCGCAGCGACCGACGACGCCTATCAACTTGGCCCCGACTCGCAGCAACATACGGGCGTCCCCGAGGGGAAGATTGTCGGTCCGGCGACGCTCAAGAGCGAGGTCTTTCCTGACACGACGCGCAACTATTGGGTCTACGTGCCGGCTCAATACGACCCGGCGCAGCCGGCCTCGTTGATGATCTTTCAAGATGGGCACGCGTTCATGGGCCTCAAAGGAGATTATCGCATCCCCTATGTGTTCGACAATTTGATTTATCGCCGCGAAATGCCGGTGACGATCGCCGTGTTTATCAACCCGGGGCACCGCGCCGATCAACAAGAAGCATCCGATTCGAACTGGGGAGACAACGGCACGAATCGCGCGGTCGAGTACAACGCGTTGGACGACAAATATGCGAAGCTGATCGTCGACGAACTGCTGCCCGCGCTGAGCAAGGACTATCAAATTTCGCCGAAGCCGGATGATCGCGCGATCGCCGGCGCCAGCTCCGGCGCAATCTGCGCGTTCACCGTCGCTTGGCATCGGCCCGACCAGTTTCGCAAAGTCATCAGCACAATCGGCAGCTTCACGAACATCCGCGGCGGGCATGTCTACCCTGACCTGATCCGCCAAAACGAAGCCAAGCCGATCCGCATTTTCTTGCAAGATGGGGCGAACGATCTGCGCGGCATCCGCGGCCAAGGGGACGATGCGAAGTACGATCCGACGCGCGACTGGCACGCGCAGAACATTAAAATGGTGGCTGCCTTGACCGAGAAAAAGTACGACGTGAACTACTGCTGGGGGATCGGGACGCACTCCAACAAGCAAGGCGGAGCGATCATGCCTGACATGCTTCGTTGGCTGTGGCGCGACTATCCGCGGCCCGACGATGCGCACGACGCGAGCAATCGCGGCTTCTTGGTCCCGCAGAAGTGATTCACCGCCCGAACGACCGTCGCTGACATTCACGCCGCGCCGGCGCGGGCAGGACAGGCGGAGTGGATTGGCGCCGAGCCTGATCGTTTTCCGAAGGTGTCTGTGGAGATGAATTGCGATGTCAGTCGTTTGCACCCACTGCCGCGCGGAATTCCCGACGGAAAAGGGGTTCACCTACCGGCGGACGCATTCGTCGGAGGGCGTTTATACCTGCCCGACCTGCGTCGCTCGTGGAGCTGAGACCCGTTTCTTGGCTTGGGCGAGCGCCGCTTTCGCGATCACGGCGATTGGGGCTTCCCCGCGCACCTTTGGGCTACCCGCGCAAGGCGGTTTCGAATTGCTATTTTTCGGCGCCTTTGGAATCACCTGGATTCTGCAGTATTTTGTCCACGAACTCGCTCATGCTTGCGCAGCATGGATGCTCGGAGTTCAGGTATTCAGTATTTCCATCGGATCCGGAAGCCGCAGCGCATACGAGGGCCAATGGTTTGGATGCAGGGTAACCGTAGGAACCATTCCCTTGGGAGGATCGATCATCTGTTTACCGCGAACGCGCCGCTGGGCGCGGCTGCGCGAGTTTTTGATCGTGTTGGCTGGCCCCTTAAGTAATATCGGCTGCTTGATCGGGGCAATGGGGGTGGCAAGTGAAGCATCGAAAGAGAGTCCGTGGCTCTATATATCAACGGCGGTCTTGGCCGTAAATCTGATTCGCTTGCCGTTGATGCTTTTCCCAGCCAAGGTGTTCGATGATGGCAGAGTCTCCTCCAATGACGGACGCCGCTTGCTGATCGCCTTTCGTCGCACGGCAGAGCAAATCGAACGCTCGTTGTCCGCGCGCTATCGTTTCGAAGCGACACGGGCTTTGCGATGCGGCCGGCCTGAGGAAGCCCATCGATGGCTTGACCTGGGGGAGTCTCGATACCCAACGGACTCCATTTATGCAATCGCTCGAAGCGTCCTTTTCCTGTTCGAGGACCGCTTTCAAGAAGGACGCGAGGCGATTTTGTCTCTGATGGAAAAAGATTCAGCGCTCGCGAATAATGGCGGCCTGCAAAACAATCTGGCATGGGCCAACCTGAATCTGGGCGACCCGCTGCTCCTTCAAGAAGCGGCGTTCCTCTCCGAGTCGGCGCTGCGTCAAGATCCACACAATTATTCGTGTATGGGGACGCGCGGCAGCGTGCTCGTCGAGTTGAATGAAGTCGAAAAAGCAATTCCACACCTCAAGAATGCCCTTTGGGGTCACTATTTCAAGCCCCACAAGGCGTTGATCCAATGTTACCTCGCCCTGGCAATGCTCAAGCTGAAGGACGCGCGGCAGGCTGAAGAATATCTGGCGGCCGCGCGGCGACTTGACCCACGATGCCGCCTGCTGCCGCGCGTCGAACGGGCCGTCGCCTCCTGCGCACCCTCGTCCCCCGCGGCGACTTCCACGTAGACTTGCTCGTGCGTACCGGCAGGCAGGAATGACGATGGATGCCTGCGCGCGAATGACGATGGACGAGACCTGGCCGATCTTTCCCTACCACCTCGAACGAATGAGCCGACCATGAGCCGCGCTAACCGAATCTGGATTTGCTGTTTTTTCGCAATCGCCGGCCGCTTGAGCGCGGCGTCGGTCGCCGCGGCTGATTATGTTCCCTTTGCCGGCAAGGAATCGGTCTGGCACGAAGGTTACCAACGTTTCGATTTTGTCATGGACGAGAAAACGTTGGCCATTTCGCCTTGGAAGGGAACTGCCGATGAACACTTCGGCGTGAAGGACCCAGATCCGGGCGAGCGCCGCTGCATCGTGGTCGTGCCGAAGGAAGCGGCTCCGGGGCGGCCGTGGAGTTGGCGCGGCTGCTATTGGGACCATCAGCCGCAGACGGAGATCGCGCTGCTGAAGCGAGGTTTTCACATCGCTTATATTTCGGCCAATGCGAACTTGCGGCCCAGCAAACATTGGGATGCGTGGTACCAGTATCTCACCGCCGAGCACGGGCTATCGCCGAAGCCGGCCTTTATCGGCATGAGCCGCGGCGGCGAATTCGCCTATACCTGGAGCGTGGCCAACCCGGACAAAGTCTCGTGCATTTATGCCGACAACCCGGGCATCAATCCGGACGTGCTCAGCAAACTGGGCGGGCTGGCGAAAGCGGACGTCCCCCTATTGCAAGTTTGCGGCAGCATCGATCCGCTGCTGGGCCGCTCGGCCAGCGCGATCGAGGCCATCTACCAGCAATACGGCGGGCGAGTGTCGATGATGATTAAGGAAGGGGCGGGGCATCATCCGCATAGCTTGCGCGATCCGCATCCGATCGTCGAATTCATCGATCAAAGCGTGAAAGAAAAAAGCCCGTCGCCCCCCGACTATGTGCCAGCACGGAGCATGGCGACGGCGTTTTATAGCACCGAGAATCAATATCGCGACTTTCCTCAGGAGGGCCTGCGCATCACGTGCCGTGGGCCGGTGTTTTCCGGCTCGTATGAGCGCTATGCGCTCGATCTGCGCGGCGTGGAGGGAACGACGTTTGTGATCGAGCCGAAGAAAGCGGCCGCCGGCAATCCTTGGGTATTGCGAGCCGAGTTCGTCGATCGCAGCGCGGCGGTCGATTTGGCTTTGTTAGCCAAGGGATTTCGCATCGTCACGGGGCCCGTTCCTTATAACGCCGACGGGCCGTCGCTCGCCTCGTGGAATGCCGTCTATACGCACCTCGTCGACAAGGGCTTTTCGGCAAAGCCGGTCTTGCAAGGCAGCGGCGCCGCGGCCAGCGATGCCTATGCGTGGGCCGAATCCAACCCAACCCAGGTGGCGTGCATGTATGCCGAGAATCCTTGGTTCCGGACCAGCACGATGGCCAAAGGCGCCGTCCTGGAGCGGCTCGATCCGCTCGCCAAGGCGCAGGTGCCGGTCCTGCATGTCTGCGGGAGCCTCGATCCGGCCTATCAAGATCAAGCGCGGGCGTTTGAAAAACGCTATCAAGAGCTGGGCGGCAAGGTGCAGGTCATCGTACAAGAAGGCGTCGGCCATTATCCGACCGCGCCGCACAACTTGCAGCCTGTCGTCGATTTCATACTCGCGCAACAACCGCGTTAAGGCGCTCGCCGCCTGCGACGCAAACAGTTCGTCGAATGCGGCGAAACGTCAAACCGGCGCGAATGACGACTGGGGCCTTTCTCCGTCATCCCCGCGCAGGCGCGGAACCAGCAGCGGGCTGGACTGTGTCGCGCCACGTTGGATTCCCGCCTGCGCGGGAATGACGAACGGCCTCCAAGCCAATTCGAAACAACCATGGCGGGTACGAGCGGCCGCCCCGGTTTGACAGTTGGGGAACGGCTGGGCTAGAGTCAGGCGGTCTTAACCGTCTATTCAGGAGCAGTAGCCATGCCAGTCATGACCGGTCTTTCGGGCAACGAAATGTTCTGCCTTGCGCTGAAGGGGTTGTCGCCGGGCGACCTGGTCATCGGCAACAGTGTCTATTCGCTCGGCTTTGTGGGCGGAATTGGCGCGGCCTTCAAATCGGCGTTCGGCGGCGAGGTCACGCAGATTTCGCAAATCATTCACGAAGGACGCCTGCAAGCTTATCAGCGGCTCGTGCAAGAATCGCAAAAGCGCGGGGGCGTCGGCATCACCGGCGTCACCAGCGAATTGCGCCACTTCAAAGGCAATGTGGAGTTTCTCTGCGTCGGCTCCACGTTGCACGCCGCCAACGAAGCCACCAAACGGGTCATGTTCTCCACGTCCGGCGATGGCCAAGAACTGTACTGCCAACTCGACGCGAACTACATACCGCAACAGTTTGTGTTTGGCAACGTCGCCTATTCGACCGGCGTGGTGGGCGGGCTGTTCGGTTCGTTAAAAACGCTGGCCCGCGGCGAAATCAAACAATTCAGCGACATCTTCAACTCGACGAGGCATCTGGCGCTGCAGCGGATTGTGTCCGAAGCCCGCGCGCTGAAGGTGAACGCGGTCGTCGGCATCAAGACGTACGTCATGCCATTTCAAGGCGTGCATGAAATGATCATGATCGGCACGGCCTCGCACAATTCCGCCTTGCCCGCCGAGCATACCAACGAGCCGATCACGAGCGACCTGACGTGCGAGGAGATGTGGAATCTGACGAACATGGGCTACATGCCGCTGAAGCTGGTGATGGGAACGGCGGTCTATTCGCTCGGCGTGATTGGGAGCCTGAAGGCGATGTTCAAATCGTTCGCGCGCGGTGAAATTAGCGATCTGACTTCCTTGATTTACGACGCCCGCGAACATGCCATCGGACTCATCCAGCAAGAAGCGGCCGCGATCAAGGCGGACGACGTGATCGGGATCAAGACGCACATCCATGAATACAACGGGTTGCTCGAGTTCATGGTCATCGGCACCGCGGTTCGCAAAATCCCGCAGCTCACGACGGTCAGCCCGACCTTGCCGCCGCAGGCGATCATTCGCGACAAAGACACTTGGATCAGCAGCAGCGACTCGTTTTTTTCCGGCGCCGTGGGAGAAGACGGGGGACGATAACAAAACAACCGCCTGTGAAAAACAAGTGGCTCGGAAGAAGCAGTCTTCTTCCGAGCCACTCTCAGCGAAGGGGCACGCGATTCGTCGGTCTTTGGAAGTAACGAAAATCGCTTAGTTCAGTATCTTGCTCGTGTCGGCGACGATTTTGGCAATCGCTTCATCGTTCAGGCCGCCGGCGGCGAACGCGTGGTTCGCGGCGACTTTGCCATTGCGATAAATCAAGACGGTCACGTCGGCCTTCGAGTTGAGGTTGTATTCTTTCGGACCGTTCGGTTGGTCGTCCGGCACGACGAAGGCGATGTTCTTCAGCTTATTGCTGGCGACGAATTCGTGCGCTTCTTTCTTGAGCGCCGCGGCATCCGAACCCAACAGGCTAACGAACGAGCCCATTTTCTTTTCGGCATTGTCGGCCACGACCTTATCGAGCTCATGCGTCAATTTGGCCAACTTCGCGTCCGGCTTACGGGCGAAGACCATGACCACCGGCGCCTGGCCAAGCTTGCAGCGATAACAGAGGCTCATCCCAACCGAGACGCCGTCGTTCGGCGCGCCGGCCGCTTTGGTCACATCATAAGCGCCAACTTCGTCGCCGACTTGCGGCCCGCTCTTGATCTCTTCAGCCCAAGCGGTCGCGCCAATTCCAAGGACCACCACCGCCGCAATTGCCAATAGCTTTCTCATCGGAAAACGTCTCCTGTCGGGTTGAAACGAGTTTACTCCGTGAATCTCTCGTGATCGTAATAGTTCGCACCAGCCCAAGCAAGTGTCGGCCGGCGGCGCGAACGGCGGCAGTCTGGGCAGCGGCGCGACCCAGCCGCTTTGCTGGATTAATCCCAAAGGCTGGCTCGATCGAGGTTTGCAACTCGCCGAATCAAGGCCACGCGGCGGCCGCCAAGCCGCCGCCGCGGAACCAAATCGCGCGAAAAATCCACCGACTGCTCACGCTCCGCAGGGCCGTCTAACGACGATTCCTCGCTGCTAGCAGCGCGCGGTTTTTGAGCCCTACGCGGCGCAGATCGGCCGCGACTGCTTGCGCTGCGGCGCCCGAGTGGGCAGCTCGCTCCGTTTCACGCCGACTTGCTGCGGAGCTTCGATCCCCAGCCGGACCGTGTTGCCGCGAATGGCGACCACGCGAATGGTGATCCCGCCGTCGATTTCAATGGCTTCCTGCATCCTTCGTGATAAGACCAGCATGGTTCGCTCCTCCTTGAAAGACAGATCGCGGAAACAAGCAGAAAAACGGACTCGAGCCGCCAACCGTGCGTGCTCATTTGTCCATTACCGGGAGCAGTCTAAAGCGATACTGTACGCGTGTCAAGCGGACGGCAAAAAAATCGGCGCTTGAGAAGGGGCCGCAAGCGGCTAGCATTGGCCGAGCAGGATCCACGCCAGAAACAGGGCCTGGTGGCAGCGAAGGAGCATGCGATCGCCAGGGCCGGACTTACAGCAATCCGTCGAGTTCCTCGACGAGCCCCTCGAAATAGGCCAGCGCCGTATCGACCGGCTCGGGTTGGGCCATGTCGACGCCCGCGGCGCGGAGCAAATCGAGCGGGTCTTGCGAACAGCCGCCGCGCAAAAAGCCGAGATAATCCTCCAAGTGCTGCCGCGGTCCTTGCAAGACGCGCGTCGACAGAGCGATCGCCGCCGACAGGCCGGTCGCGTACTTATAAACATAAAACGCGCGGTAGAAATGCGGAATGCGAAAGCACTCCAATTGCAATGCGTCGTCCAGGACAAACTCCGGTCCGAAGTATCGCGTCAGGAGTTCGTGATAGAGGTGCTTGAATTTGTCGACGGTGAGCGGCTCTCCGGTCTCGACCAGCGCATGGGTCACTTTTTCGAATTCGGCGAACATGGTCTGGCGGATGATGGTGCCGCGGATCGCGTCGATGTCGCGATTGATCAAGAACGCGCGCTCCTGTTTGTCTTTGGCCCGATCCAGCAGGTGGCGGCTCAGCAATTGCTCGTTAAAGGTGCTGGCGACCTCGGCGACGAAGATCGTGTAGTTGTAATAGCAATAGGGCTGGCTTTTTGCCGAAAAGTAGCTGTGCATCGAATGGCCCGCCTCATGGGCCAGCGTGAACACATGGTCGAAAACGTCAGGCTGATAGTTCATCAGGATATACGGCTCGCCATCGTAGCTGCCGGAGGAGAACGCGCCGCTCTGCTTGCCGCGATTGGGATAGCGATCGCACCAGCCGTTGTTCAGGCCTTTTTCCAGCACCCCGCAATACTCGCTGCCCAGCGGCTCGAGCGCGGTGACCACCGCCTTGACCGCTTGGGCCCAGGTGTGCCGCGATTCCAGCTCGCTCAAGATCGGCACGTACGTGTCGTAGTGATGGATCTCGGTTAGGCGCATTTTGCGCCGCCGGATCTCATAGTATCGAAACAAGGCCGGCAAGCGCTGATGGACCGCGGCGATCAAATTGTCGTAAACCGACACCGGAACATGGTCAGGAAACAGCGCGGCCTCGCGGGCGCTGGCATAGCCGCGCGCCTGGGCGTAATAAACATCCGCTTGGATCGAACCGGCGAGCGTTGCCGCCAAGGTGTTTTCGTGCCGTTGATATTGCTCGTAGAATTGGTGAAAGGCGGCTTTGCGGACGGCCCGTTTCGGTGAATGCAAAAACGAGGCGAAGCTCGCCGAAGTCAATTCGACCGGCTCGCCGCGCTCGTTTTTGACAAAGCCGAATTTCAAATCGGCGTCGTTCAGTTGCCGAAACACGCGATTAGCCGTGTCGGCCATCTCGCTCTGCATGGCCAGCAATTTCTCTTCGCCCTTGCCAAGCGTGTGCGGTTTGTAGCGCAGCAGCCGCTCGAGCAACAGTTGATACGGAGCCAACTCTTTCGACGCGCGAAATGTTTTCATTTTCGCGGCGGATAGCGCCATCACCTCCGGGCGGATAAAGCTGGCGGCCTGCGCCGCGCGGCTGGCGACGCTCCGATAACGGCCCAGCATCCGCTGATAGACGCTGTTCGCCTGATCTTCGGCCGTCTTCAAAAAAGCATACGTTCCCAGCCGCTCGCCCTGCCGATCAAATTCGTTGTCGAAGTCGAGACAAGCGGCCAACGTGCGCGCATTGTCGCCGAGCTTGCCCGCGAAAGGCTCATACTCGCCGATGCGTCCTTCCCAGATCTCGAACGACGTTTCCCAGGCTTCGTCGTCGGCGAACAAGCTCGCAAGATTCCAGCGGTCGGCGAGTTTGACTTGCTGGCGGTCGGGCAGTTTTTTGAGTTTGGCCATGGGGCTGCTTCTTTGCCGGTGATAGTCGAGCAGGAATCGATCCCGCGGCGGCCGCGGAGGCGCGCCGCGGTCCGAAACGTAATCCGCGGACCGGCCCTTGGCAAGGGCTCCGCGCCGGCGGAGAAGATTTTGCGATTGCCGGCCACCGGAAATGAGCGCGACCATGAAAGCCGGATCGGCCGAGCCAAGCCGCAGCGAATCGTCCGTGCGACTCCAGCGCGAGCGCGCGCCTATTTCTGCGCTTTTTCCTCGGGCAATTGTCGAAAGCGAATGTTTTTGACGGCGCCGGTCGTTTGCCAGGTCGCGATTCCCAACGGCTTGGAGGCGTCCACTTCGCCTCGAATGCCGATCTTCTTATCCGTGGTATCCGCATCGACGACTTTATCGTTGTCGATCCAAGCTTCAAGCTGTTTCGGGGTCACCCGCAGCCGAATGTGATACCACTGGCCTTTTTTGAAGGAGACAATTTTGGTCGTATTGTTGTTGTACGCGTCGAGGCCATCCAGGCTGGAGATGCCGACCACGGTGCCGCCCCAGCCGCCGACGATCAGGCTGCAAGGATCCTGGTTGACGGCGAACGTGAGACCACAGAAAAAGTCGGTGCCATCGACGCGCTGCGCATCGAGAGAGATTTCATAGTTCATCTTGGGCCAGTCTTTGCCGGACCAAGTGATGCCCGTCAGATCGTTGCCGGTAGCCAGATAGATCGCGCCATCTTTGATTGTGACTTCGCCTTGACCGCCAAATTCGGTCGGTTTCCATTTGCCGAGCGTCTTGCCGTCGAACAAACTCGTCCAGGCAGGGCCAGCTTTTTCCGCTTTGGCGGCGGCTTCCTTGGCGGCGGCCTCTTTCGCGCCGGCTTCCTTCACGGCGGGCTCCGCGGCCGGCGCCAAAACGCTCACTACTCCCGCCAGACAAGCGGCGCCAACAACGACTCGACCGAGATTCCAAAGGGAGACATACATGGGTGGCTTTCGTTCGAGCAAAATACGAGGCGAACGCGGGCGCGCTCGCACAGGGAATGATCTACAGAGGCGAAAAGCAAGTTTCAAGCTAAGTTCAAGCGTTCCTCGGCGCGGTTGTCTAACAGCCTGTTGAAAAATGCCCTCGTGGCATTTTTCAACCTCGCCAAGTGCAGAGCATAGCTCCGCACGGCTCGCAAAATAACGACTGGCGTCGTCTTTTTGGCATCGCATCCTGGCGATGACGCAGCCTGATGAATTCTTCAACAGGCTGCTGGCCTCTCCGCCGCCTGACCACCGTCCGTTGCCCTCGCTCCAAGATGGAGTCGCGCCTGCACGCGAATCGGCTCGCGAGCGAGTTTGCGGGTCACTGGCTCCTAGTCGGCTTTGGTCACATCGGTTGCCGTGCCGTCGTTGCGATTGGCCAACTGCCGATGCACCTCGGGATCGATATAGAAGCTGACGGTCTGCACGTGGGAATCGCAAAAGACCATATTCACGCCGTTGGTGTGAAAACTGCCAAACGAATTCGGATAGTTTTGATTCGGGCTATCCTGATACGGCGGCTGCATCACGCCGCTAGCGTCGAGGCCCGCCCAGCGATAGATCCCCGGATCGTAACCAATGTCCCAACCTTGCGCGGTCGAGGCGCTATAATCGACTGGTTGGCAGAACTTTTCGCCGACGAGATAGGTGCACACGTCGCCGTCGGGCACGGTCTTGATTTGGCTGCGGAGGAACATCACTCCGGTCGGCAGCATATTCGATTGGGTCGATGACCCTCCCGCGTTCAGGCCGGCCGGATTCTGCTTGGAACTGGCGCAGAGGCTCCACTGCTGCTCGTTCATTTTATCGCCATCGGCGAGGCTCGTCGGCACGGCGCCGGTGCCCGGCAAGAGATCGCCCGCATTGGCCGCAAAGTCGCTGACGGAGACTTGGGTCGGCGCAATGATATTGTTGTACGGCTTGGAGCTTGTGTAGTTGACCGTTTGCGGCCGTCCGCGCGAGGGACATTGAAATAAGGGGAGATACCGCGCGAGGGCGGGAGCGATGGCTGAGCGCTTCGTCGCATCGGGCTGGCCCTTGCCGACGTTGTGCAGTTCTTCTTCGCCGATGTACGGAAGTAGATTATAGATCCAGCCGCCCGGCTGACGGAACGTATAGCCGCGGTCCGGATCGCCGGCCCATTGCAAGCCCCAACCCCCGGTTGGAAAAAATCCTTGGGCCGCGCGATGGTTGCCGCAGCCCTTGGCAATCTGCGTCAGGTTTTGCTTGCACACCGCCTGCCGAGCCGACTCTTTTATGGAATTGATCGCCGGAAATAACAGCGACATCAAAATTCCAATAATCGTGATGACCACCAACAATTCAACCAGGGTAAAACCGCGGGGAGAGCGTGGCATGAAACGAATCTCGCAGAAAAGAGCAACCCACAGGAGAGGCGCGACCGCCGTTCATCGTAACAAAACTCGCACCCCAGGGAAATAGTTTGGCGCACCGCCCGGATGGCTCGTCGGGATGGCATCGAGGGGGACAAAATCCGAAGCCAAAAACTATCTCACGCAAATAATTCGGCCACGGCGCGGCCCTGATCCGTGATCGGAATCGGCCGGTCGCCCGCATAGAGCGATTCGTTCGGGTCGATGCCGAGGGCCGTATGGATCGTGGCATGCAAGTCAGGGAGGGAGACAGGCCGCTCGACCGGCTTTTTGCCCAGCTCGTCGGACACGCCGATTGCTTGGCCGGATTTGATTCCACCCCCGGCCAACACCGTGGAAAAACACGTCGCCTGATGGCCGCGGCCGCCGCCAGCGTCAAATTCGGCGGGCCGCCCGAACTCAGTCGCAATCACGATCAGCGTTTTGTCGAGCAGCCGCTGTTTTTCCAGATCGACGAGCAGCGTGGAAAAACCTTGATCCAACTCACGAATCAACTCGTGCTGCTTCAATTGTCCTTCGTTGTGCGTATCCCAGCCCGTTCCATTGATGAAGTTCAGATTTGAAGAGACTTCGACGAACCGCACGCCCGACTGCACGAGCCGCCGGGCGAGGAGCAGGCGCTGGCCGAATTCCGAGCCATAGGCGTTGCGGAGCGAATCGGGCTCGTTCTTCAAGTTGAACACGTTCATGAATCTTGGCCCGGCCAATTTGAATCCCGCGGTCATCGCGTCGGCATAACTGGCGATGCCTCCTTCGGCCGCATGGTCACGGACGTAATCCGCTTTGAACGCATCCAGCAACTCTGCGCGGCGCGCCTGCCGCGCGGCGGAAATCGAAGCAGGCCGTTTCAGCCCGGCCGGACCCGCTTCGGTCTCGAGCAAATAGACATAGCCGTGCTTCGCGCCGAGAAAGCCTGGTCCTCGAGTCACGTTCGGATAGCCCATCACGACGTACGTCGGCACGCCCTCGCCGGCCGGTCCGCGTTGCTTCGCGACGATCGAACCGATGGAAGGATAGACGACCGTGCCGCTGGTGGGCCGGCCCGTATGGACGAGGTTCACCGCGGCGGCATGTTCGTCGATCGTATGATGAAAAACCGTGCGGATCGGCACGCAACGATCGAACAGAGGCGCCGTCCGAGCCAAGTGCTCGCATACCTGGACGCCAGGAATGGCCGTGTCGATGGCATCGTAATAGGACCCGGCGATTTTCTGGCCGTCGCCTTTGCGTTTGGGATCGAACGTATCTAACTGGGCCGCGCCGCCGCCGAGCCAGATAAAGATGCATGCTTCGGCCTTGCCCAAGGTCGGTGCCGGCGGCGCAGCAACGGCAGTGCCCGGCGCGGCGAAACTCGTGCCGGCCAAAGTGCTCGAGGACACGACTGCGGCCGCCTGCTGCAAAAATTCGCGACGCGAGAAAGACTTCATGGCCGGCTTTCTGGACGAGGAACAAAGATCGCGGGACAAAGATCACGAAACAAGGATTACGGAACAAAGATCACGAAACAATCATCATGGGACAAAGAGAAACTCGGGCGAATTGACCAGGGCCCACACGACATCTTCCATCCGTTCGCGCCAATCCGCTTGCAATTGCGCGGTCGGCGCGTCGCCTGCCTGGGCGGCGCGTTCCATCTCGAGCTTGAGCTTTGTCGCCTGCGGACTTAAATGGTTCGCCCACGAGACGGCGGTGCGCGGGGCGTTCTCGCGCTCGACGGCCGCGGGCTGGGCCGTTCGCCGCGCGGCGAACCCCTCCGCCAACAACGCCGTTACGCGAGCCTCCTCGGCCGCGGTTGGGAGGCGCGACAAGGTTTGCAGGAACGTCGCACGAACGATCGCGCTCAGCGAACGATCGCTCACGCAGAGCCGCGTCAAGCTGTTATCGTCGGAGAGCGTGGCGATCCGCGCTCCGACCACGCCGTTGGCTAGCACCAAGGGCTGGAGCACGTTCGCCTGTTGATCGCGCTCCGATTGCGGGTTCTGCCGCGACTCGCGCCAGCCAAACGCCACCAGCACGTCGAGAATGCTCTGCGCGACCGGCAAGGACAAGGCCGGCCGATCGCGCTCGTTCGACAGCGAAACAAACTGCCAGGCGCGTTGCGGCACGCCCAGATTGCTGAACGTGCCGGGCCGCTGGCGCCCTTCTGGATCAAAGTTCAGCTCTTCCGCGCGAAACGGTTTGTCGACCGCTTGAAAGAGCGAATCGACGAGTTGCTCGGCCGACATCCGCCGCCGCGCCGGCCCCGGATACACCATCGCCGAACCGGGCGAACCGCCGGCCTTCCTCTTTTCCGCGGGAACGGCCGACCGCCGATAGTATTCCGATGAAACGATGCGCCGCGTTAGATATTTCAAATCGTATCCGTGCGCGACAAACTCGCCGGCCAGCCGGTCGAGCAATTCGGGCAGGACGACCGGCCGCTCGTTCCAATCGTCGACCGGTTCGACGAAGCCCCAGCCGATCAGTCGTTTCCAAACACGATTGACAAGCACCTGGGCGAAGCGCTCGTTGCGGCCGGAAGTGAGAATGGCGGCCAGCCGGTCGCGGTCGGTCGGCACGCCGCGAAACATTGCGGCTGGAAGTTCGGCCGGGGCGAGCGACTCAAACGGCCAGATCGCTTTCAGTTGGTCGCCGGGCTGGAGCGAAATCTTCACCGCGGGCTGGCGTCCGCCGGAGCGGCGCGGAACCGTGCTCGTTTTCGGCAAAGTCTGCGGTCCCTCGGCCAAAAACGCGGCCAGTTGAAACGTGTCGGCTTGTTTGTACGGATGATACGGCGCGTCATGACACCGCGCGCATTTCAACTGGACTCCTAAAAACGCACTGGCCAGAATCTGCGCCTTGGCCGCATACGGGGCGTCGTTCTGCGTCGCCAAAGCGAAGCCCGCCGGCCCGCCAGCTTGGACGCTCCCCTCCATCAGCACCAGTTCCGTCACGACGCGATCGAAGGGGCGGTTGTCCTCGAATGCTTCATAGAGCCAACCACGAAAGGGACCGCTGTTGTTCAACTCCGGCTTGAGGATTCCAGGATTCTCGGCCAGCACATCTTGCCAATAGCCCATCCAACCATCGGCCCAACGACGATCCTTTAAGAGCCGGTCGAGGGCTTGTTGGCGACGCTCCGCGGCCGGAGCGGCGAGATAGGCTTCCACCTCGTCGCGGCTAGGGATCACGCCAATCAGATCGAGGCTCAAGCGACGCAGAAAGGCCGCGTCGTCCAGCGGCGGCGCGAGCGGGACTTGCGCTGCCGCCAACTGCTGCGCCAAGAGCGAATCGATCGGATTGTCGCTCGCCGCGGCGCCCGCGCGCAGCGCTGCCGGATGCGCGGCTTGCCACGCCTGCTTGGCCAAGGCGTGCCGCCGTTGCCAATAGGCCGCTTCCTCGGCGCCGGCTTGAAGTCGCGCGGCTTGCGCTCGATCGTGGTCGCGAGCGCGGACTTCGGCCAGATAAGTGAGCCAGCCGGCATCGGATAGCGGAATGCTCGGCTTGGCCGCGAGCAGATAAAACGGGCCATCGGCCGCCGCAACACTGACTGACAGTTCGCCCAGCTCGGGCCGCAGGTGCTGATCGCCATAAAAAGCTTCTAAACGAAAGCGGTGTGGCTGACCGTCGAGCGTCCGCTTCGCGACGACCCCCTCGTGTCCTGGCGGAAGGGGTCGAAGCTGCGGATCGCGGTCGCTCGCCAACGGGGGCACCGCCTCGTGCCCGTCCGCGTTCGGCTGGCGAAATTTCGTTTCCAAGAGCAAGCGATCGTCAACATAAAAACGGGCGGCGCCCATGGCCCGAAGCAAAAATCGGTGCTCGCCTGCCGGCAAGGCGATCTCGGCCTCGCCGCGCACGAGCAAGGGGAGCGCCCGATCGACGACGATTCCTCGCGGAGAATACTTTTTGGGGACGAGCGGCCAAGCGAACGCCGGTTCGGTGAAGCTTTCTTCCACGGCGGGCGGCGCGAAAGTCCAACTCCGCTTGTCCGGGACGCCTGGCAAAATGTCGACCCGCACCGCGCGCTCCCGCTCCGTCCCGCCTACGCTTTTCTCTCCCACCGTTTCCTTCGCATTCTTACCGTCCAGCGCGGTAGAACTCCCGTTCCCCTGCGCCACGCTCCCACCCGCGCACAGCATCAAACACAGACCGAGCTTGAGCCCAGTGCCGATTGAACCAGGCCGAGATTCGCGGTTCGCTAGTCGCATCGCAAGCCGGTTTGCTGGAAAGGGAGGGTTCGCCGCGCTCGAGCCGCGGTTTCAGTTTGCGTAGTAAATTGCCGGATTATGCACGGAGCGGGGTGCTAGCACAGGTTCTATCATACCACGACTCGGAGCGGCTACGACGACCCGGCGGACTGCGAAAATCGGCTTGTTCATTCGCCGTTTGTCCGTTAACGTAAATCAAGCGGAGCATCCCAGTTCGGTCGATCCGCCCGGCCTTTCACCGCTTTGCGCAGAGGCGGAAGGAGCACGCATGAGACGCACGCTGCTCGGCAGCCTACTCGCGGTGGGGTTCGTCTGCGGGCTGTTTTTCATCCGGCCATGGCCGCGGCTGCATGCCGCCGACGCGGCTGCCGGCGCGAACGCCCTGGCGGCCGCTCGGCATCTGTTTCTGACAGGCAACGAGGCCGAAGCGATCGACGCCCTCACGCCGCTGGCCGAGCGCGATCCGGCCGCTGCGCTCCTGCTGGCGCGGGCCACGCTCGCTCACGGGCAGGCCAATGCAGAAACGGCAGCCGACGAACAACTGCAAGCCGCGGCCAAGCGGTTTCCTAAGGCAGGTGTTTTCCCAGCCGAACGCGCACGGCTGGCCTTCGCTCGCGGGGACCTAGATTTGGCTCGCGCCCAGGTCGCCGAGGCGCTGCGGATCGAGCCGGATGAGTTGATGGCCCACTGGATCGACGCGGAGCTGGATCGCGTCGTTGGGAAGCTGCCGGATGCTGAAAAAAAATATCGCTGGTTCGTCGACTATTACAACGCCCACGAGGAGAAGTCGCCCGACGCGCTGCGGATCATCGGGTGGGGAGCAGCCCAATTCGCGCGCTGGAAGCGGCTCCAAGATCAGTTCATTTTTCTCGTGAACGATCTTTACCCTGATTGCTTGAAACTCGAAGCCGACTATTGGCCCGCCCACTATGAGTCAGGCTGCCTGTTTTTGGAGAAGTACAACCAGGCGGAAGCCAGCAAGGAGTTCAAGGCCGCACTGGCGATCAATCCGAACGCGGCGGTCGTTTACGCGGCGCAAGCGGAACTTGCGTTGCAGAGCTACGATCTGGCGGAAGCCAAAACGAACCTTGATCGGGCGCTGAAGCTAAACCCCGACTTGAATCGGGCCTATCTGTTGCAAGCGCGCTTGCACTTGGCGAATTTTGCGGCCGATGAAGCCATCCAAGTGCTCGAGCGGGCGCGGCAGCGGGCGAGTTTCAACAAGCTCGATGAAGAGCCGCTGGGGACTTTGGCCGCGGCGTATGCAGCCGTCGATGGCCAGCCCGAACACCTTGCCGGCTCGCGCGCCGGCAAGCTGGCCGCCGAGGTCGACGCGCGCAATCCGCATGCCGGCGTCTTCTATTTCGCCTTGGCCAGCGGGCTAGACGCGGTGCGGAAGTTTCCGGCCGCCGCCCAGTTCTACGAAGAGGCCAGCCGCCGCATGCCCCAGTTGCTTGGCCCGAAAAGCGAATTGGGCCTGATGTGGATGCGGCTGGGCAAAGAAGTCGAGGCCGAGCAGGTCTTAAAAGCCGCGTTCGACGAAGATCCATTCAACATTCGCGTCA
>DASRSE010000032.1:0-25089 GCA_035656655.1 Pirellulales bacterium | reverse complement strand
CTTGCTTCCACTTGGCCCATCTGCCAATCGCAATCGGGCCATCGCAACCTGCCAACACGGCGCACATGCAGATCACAATCAGGTCGCCCAACAAATGCTTACGATTGAGATGGCAGCGCGGATCTTCCAGAGTGGCAAAGTCATCCATGATTTGCCGAATGTCTTCTTGATCGACTTGCATGATCGGGCCACCGCTTTCCTATCCAAGAGAGAGGTCTGAAAGCGTTTTGTTCTACCCGAAGCAATCTTATCGCGCCAGCCCAAATCCCCCAGAGTGCGCGCTCGCCGTGGGTGGCATCGTTCAGGGTACTACCGCATACCGGCTTATCTATTGGATGGGCACAACAAACCGCGATTTGATTCCGCTAATCGAATCCGAGGTGGCGCGGTTAGTGTGTAACCAGCAAGGAGAAGCGAATGCAAACGCATCGTAAATGGATGCCGTGGCAGAGGGGAGAAGGTTCGCTACTTGTTGCTCTCGCCGCGAGCGCCGGTGGCGCCAAGCCTAATCGTAGCGGCATCGTTTGCAACACCCGTCACGGAGTCGAAGACGCAAGCAATCTCAATTAGCCTGCCTCCAACGTTGGACCGGTTGGCAGTAAATTTGGCAGTAAATGTAGGGAAACGGCGGTCTTTTTGGGGTAATTTTGAGCACTTGTCAAGCACATTGGCGCATTAAAAAACCCTTGCTGGCACAAGGGTTACGTCAATGCAGTCTTACTTGCCAATTGAGCTAGGGGTGCGAATGTGGCGGCGCGGGGGGCCGAATGGAGCGATTCGCCGAGGCGAAGCGGCCCTTGCGAGCGACGGTTCAGCCGCCGTCACCAAGCTTTCCTATCATGGCAAATCGGCGGCTTCGACGCAAGCCGACCCCTGGGCTGGGTCAGGTTCCACGAGGCATTCTCCATGAAAAGCCCGTTGTCGTGCCAACCGGCAGGCAGGGGCGGGCAATGGATCGCTGTTCGTGGCCCGCGGCGAAGCGTCTTAGTCATTCACGATTAGTCCGTTGTTTTGCAGATCAAGGCAAACGCTATCAAGACTGATGGAGAGCGCGCCGAGCACCAGGACTTTGTGCGTCCGCTCCGCGAGCATAGTCGGTCTTAAGTCCTGGAAGGCCGTCAGACCCCGCCGTACGGCTTGCCAAGGCTCAACGCGGATCGGGCCAGTAAAATCCGTTAGTCGACTTCGTGCTGGCGTTCCGCAAGGCGCGTATCGACGATGCCGACGTTACGGCAGCCCTGCGGTAGGAACTCGCGCAACGGGGCTCGCCGACGGGTAGACGTGCTACGTAGCTGCACGGAAACGGAATAAGGAAGAGACCAACCGCTCCTAAGCTACCTAACGAAGCCGCAGCAGGTAATCACCCTCGAACTTGGCTGCCACGTTCTCGTCCGAATCAAATTCAAATCCAACGGTTATCTCGCCGCGCTTCCCACGTCCTGCTCGCTCAAGCTCATCGTAAACGAACCCGATCATGTCTCGAATGACGCCGTTGCCCTGACACGCCTTGATGTCCTCGTCTTTTTCAAAGAAAACGTAGGTCCGAAAGTCAACGTGCTGTTTGCCAAAGTATGTAGACATTGTGAAGCGGACATAGGTTCATGAAATGTTTCTTTACTGTTTCGGATACTCTGTCGAGATTACGAGAGCGCTCCTGTTCAAGCCTGTCAGCGCGTGCAAAGTCCTCATCGGTTGGAATGCTAATCTTTCCGTTGGGAGAGTCAAGGCTTTCGGACGATTCAAAACGGAAACGAACCGAAACAGTGTTGCGGCTTCCAAACCCAGCACGTTCCAATTCCGCGTAGACGTAGTCGGCCAGTTTTTGAGGCGAACCACTTTTTTCGAACGATGAGATGTCTTTGTCTTTCTTGAACAACACAGAAGCCATGTAATGGCCCTGGCGTTGCTCGTAGAGATAAAAACTGGTGATTGGGCTGATATCCTTGAAATACCCGGTCACATTATCGTTCAACGCGTCGAGCTTTGTACCAGTGTCGTGCGATGTTTTACTCGCGTGTAGTGAGCAAAATACGCAGTTCTCATATTCCGATGTATCGTCACTCATCTTGTGGCCTTTCATATCCAGCCATCTTGGGCGTATCGATAATCGCTGTCTATAAGATACTGCACTTCTTTCGCAAGGAAGCCGGTCGCCCTGGCAGGATCGCTGGAAAGGATGCTTTGCATCCCCGCTTCGATCTGCTGCGAAACTAATGCATTGTTAATTTGCCCTATCTTTTCTCGCGTCAGAGTCTGTGTCAACTCGCCAGTTGTCCAACTTGAAGCGAGTCGCCTTGAGTTGTGCTGCCGCTTTCTGGTAACTCTGACAAAATTCCCACGCAGCGCGATGTTCAGCCGACGGTTGAAAGGACGCGGGCAGATCGAATGGCCAATAGTGTTTTATGATCATAGATAATTCTCGGATTCTATTAACTATCGCTTCGCGTCAAGATGACATATGTTTTCTCGCTTACTTGCTCAAGCATGGGGATCCACAGGCCGTCCGCCGAAGTGCGCATTGTTATTTGCATTTTCTCAGAATATGCACAAGCCTCCACGTCGCCAATAAAGCAGAATGTTCCCTTTGCTATTCCTTTGTGAATACGACTTTTATCGTCGTGGAACCAGATCTTTCCAGACTCGATTTGGCAACATCCGGAATCGAGGAGATCGCAAGTGCATAGAATCGAACGCGGCCTCACATCGAGGGCGCCGAGGGTTACCTCGTCTCGGGTATGCAAGAAGCAACCACGGTCAGAGGCGGTCAAACTCAGAATTCAGCCAACGTGACGTCAGCTCGGAACTTGCAGCAGGATCAGGTGGCCGGGGACGAAGCCCGTTGGGGCGCGGCGGAGGGAGGTGGCCCGCGCTTCGACGAGGGTCAGGCCGTTCGCCGCCGCGAGCGCCTGCAAATACTCGAGCGTATGCGCGTAACGACGCGTTTCGCGCAGCACGTACGGCTCCGCCGATTCGACCGTTTCGATCGACACGGCCAAGCGGCCGGCCGCCTTCAATCGCTGGGCGCAGGCGGCAAAGAGGGGGCGCAGCTCACCGACGTAAATCAACAAATCGGCCGCCAAGATCAAGTCGTACGTGTCCGGCTGACTCGTTAAGGCCGCGGTCACATCGCCACAAATCAGCCGGTCGTATTGTCCGGAGATCTCCGCGCGGCGCAGCATCGCCGGAGACAGATCGACCCCAACCAACCGGCTGGCGAGCCGGCGAAATTGCTTGCCGAGCAAGCCAGTCCCGCAGCCGAGATCGAGGATTTCCCAGCGCGGCTGCATGCCTGCGGCATGATCGCGGACCAGTGAAAGCAAGTTTTCAGGCACCCGGTAGTCGAGTTTCTCAACCAACTC
The DNA here is from genome assembly GCA_035656655.1 of Pirellulales bacterium. GTDB lineage: Bacteria > Planctomycetota > Planctomycetia > Pirellulales > DASRSE01 > DASRSE01. The sequence continues at coordinate 21,730 of DASRSE010000032.1, read as the reverse complement.
GCGATCGAAGTTGGGGGCATACGTGTCAAACAACCGCACGAGATACTCCGGCGGCATGGTGGGGGGCGGGGACGCGGCGCCGAGCGCCGCGATATCGAAGCGGGCTTCTTCGAGTTGCGGATCGAGTTCGAGCGCGCGGCGATACGCAGCGAGGGCGGCCGCCGCAGTACCCAATTCGCCCTCGATATTGCCCAGCGTGTGCCAACCTTTGGCATAGTCTGGGCGCTCGGCCAGAAGGCTCGTGATTGCGGCGCGGGCCTCGACGAATTGGCCATTTTGGGTCAGCGCGACGGCGAGAAAATGGCGCGTCGCCGCATCGCCCGGCCGCAGCTCCAAGGCGGTTTGACAGGCGGCCAGCGCTGTCTCCGATTGGCCCAGGTTGAGCAGCGCAGAGGCAATCCCGAAGTGGCCCTCGCTCGACCGAGGAGACAAGGCAACGGCTCGGCGGTAGTGTCCCAGGGCCTCTTGGTGGCGGTGCTGACTACTGAGGGCATCGGCCAGATTGACATGGGCCAGCGCATAACCGGCGTCAGCGCGAATCGCCGACTGATAGGCGTCCATTGCCGCGGGAAGCCGGCCGCTGGCCAAGAGCAAGCTGCCATAATCGTTCTGGAGTTCGGCGCGCGGGTCCATCGTCAATGCCGCCTCCATCCAGCGCAAGGCGTCTTCGGTCCGGCCAGAGCGATGAAGCAGCAGGGCTGCCCGCGCCAGCGCGGTCGAGTCCGACGGCGCAGCGGCCAGCGTTTCGGCGAGCAATCGCCGGGCGGCGTCGGGGTCGGTGGCGAGCTGCCGGGCGACTTCGTCCAGTTGACGGTGAAATTCGGCCAATTGCATGGCCGTTAGGCTACGCCTTCGAGCGAACAACCTCAAGAGCGAGCCGTACTCGGCGGGAACCAGATGAAGCCGCCCCCCTTGTCCCTGATCACGACCACCTTTTCGGCGGATCGCCGATGACGGACACTCCGTCGGGCATTTGAGGTTTGCCGCCTTGGCGAGCCGACTTCCGCGTCTGGCAGGGAGGAACGATCGCGGGCCGATCAAACGGGGCCGTAAATCGGCAAAATCCTTCCCCTGCCGGGGTTTTTCGGCCTGGAGAAACTTTACCCGTTTTATGGCCGAATTCGCTGGACAAACTGGTTATGAATTGACAAGATAAATTGTCCATCGGTGGCTAGAGCCTCGTCTCTCTTCGCGAGAAACCGGAACTTCTCGGCGTCGTACAAACTCCTCTCGGGCGAAAATGCTGCTCCTGCTCGGCGCTTTCCATAAGCGCTTCGGCTAGGGGAAGTTGCGCCTCCCTCCGTAAGGAACGAGAAATCGCATGTTCAATTGGATCAAAGCGTTATCAGGCGCGAACTCCGCTCGACATCGCCGGGCCGCAAAGGCCAAGAATCCACGGCATCGTTCGCTCCGCTTTGAACATTTAGAAGACCGTCGTCTGCTGTCAGTCAATGGAACCCAATATCGGTACGACATTGGCAGCTCCGGCTTGAACTCGAATGAAACGGTTTTGACGCCGGCCAATGTCACCGCTGGCAGTTTTGGCAAGCAGTTTTCGATCACGGTCGATGGCCAAGTGCTGGCTGAGCCATTGTACATGGCGGGCCTAACGATTACGGGCCAAGGGGTTCACGACGTTGTGTTCGTGGCAACCGAACATGACAGCCTGTATGCCTTCGACGCGAACAGCGGACAACAATTGTGGAAGATCGCGTTTGCCACGAATTATACGGGCGTCACCGTGACTTCGGTCCCGTCGTCGGACATCAACTCGGGAGACATTAGCCCCGAAATCGGCATCACCGATACGCCGGCGATCGACGCGAGCACCGGATTTTTGTATGTCGTCACGAAGACGAAGGAAGTCCACGGCACGGACACGTCCAACCCGCACTATGTGAACACGCTGTACAAGGTCAACATCCATGATGGAACCTTCACCGGGACCGTGATTGCCGACACCACGCACAATAGCAATGGCAGCTATACTTACAACAGCGGCCCCTATGTGATTGGCACGGGGGACGGGGCGATCACGGTGAGTGGTCAAAGCCGCGTTTATTTCAATTCGATGCGGCAGATGTTTCGGCCAGGCGTTTCGCTCGTCAATGGCCAAGTCGTGCTCGGCAGCGCCTCGCACGGCGACAACGGTCCATACCACGGCTGGATGCTGACGTATAACGAAAGCGACCTGGCCTTGACCGGCGTTTTGAACGCGACTCCCAACGGCGGGCTCGGCGGGATCTGGCAAGGGGGAGACCCGATCATCAGCGACGGCCAAGGTAATTTCTTCTTCGAGACGGGCAACGGCTCGTTCAACCAGAACGCGTCCAATTTCAACGCTGCCGGGATGCCCATCGATGGCGACTACGGCGATTCATTCGTCAAGGTGACGGTCGATACGGTCCACAACAGCCCGACGAATCAGAACGTAAATGGTTGGGGCTTGCAGGTGGTCGATTATTTCACCCCTTACAATCAAAACTCGCTCAACTCGGGCGACACCGATCTGGGGTCGGGCGGTCCAACGATTTTGCCCGACTCGGCCGGCAGCGCCGCGCATCCGCATTTGCTCGTCGGCGGCGGCAAGCAGGGCTCGGTCTATTTGATCGACCGCGACAACATGGGCAAGTTCAACTCGACCACGGACAACATTGTTCAAGAATTGGCGAACACGGTCGGCGGTATTCTCAGCACGCCGTCCTATTTCAATGGCAAGATCTACATCACGTCCGGCTACAACGGCCCGATCGATTCGTTCACGATTAGCAACGCTCACCTGACCGCCTCGACGACGACCGGCGATAGCTACGGCAACCTCGACGGTTCGCCGGTGATTTCGTCCAACGGCACCGCCAATGGCATCGTGTGGGGACTCGACCGCGGGACGGGCCAACTCCGCGCTTACTCGACCGATGCGCTCGGAACCTTGTTGTATTCAAGCGCGCAGACGACAGGCGACCAACTCGGTTCAGTGATGAAGTTCACGTCGGTGATGGTCGCCGATGGCAAGGTGTTCGCGGGGACAGGCAATTCGATCGTAATGTACAGCCTGAACCTGCCGCCGACGACGCCGCCCAACGCGCCGACGAATCTCGTCGTGAACCAGACTTCCGGCTCACTGGTCACCTTGGGTTGGACCGACAATTCCACCAATGAAAGCTCGTTCAAGATCGAGCGCTCGATCGACGGCGTGAATTTCTCTCTGGTCGGCACGGCCAGCGTCAGCTCGATGAGCTTTTCCGACACGACCGTGCAGCCGTTCACGACCTATTACTACCGCGTCTATGCGACCAACATCATCGGCGATTCCGATTATACGAATGTCGTGATCGCTTCGACCGAAGGCAATCCGGCGGTTGGCGGCGGCGACGGCCTCTACGCGCAATACTACGCCGGCAACGGGGTGGATCTCACGACCGCCACGCCGGTCTATTCGCGCGTCGATTCGACGGTCAACTTCGACTGGGGAACCGTCGGGCCAGGCACTCCTTTGGGAACGACCGCGTTTGAAGTTCGCTGGACGGGCGAAATCCAAGCCCAATTCTCGGAAGCCTACACCTTCAGCACCTATTCTGACGACGGCGTGCGGTTGTACATCAATGGCCAATTGGTCATCGACGATTTCACCGACCACAGTCCGACGACCGATACCAGCGCGGCCATCACGCTCGAAGCGGGCAAGGTCTATAGCATCGAGATGGACTATTACCAGAATGGCGGCGGCGCGAATGCGCAATTGAAATGGAGCAGCGCCCATACCGTCTCGGCGATTGTCCCGCAGAGCCAATTGTTCTCTGGCAGCGCTCCGGCGGCCCCGACCAATCTGCAAGCGACCGCGGCGTCCGGAACCCAAATCAGCCTCACTTGGACAAACCATTCGACCGACGAAGACGGCTATGAAATCGATCGGATGGACAGCAACAACGCCTGGGCGCCGCTCGTCTTCTTGCCGGCCGGAACCAGTTCGTATTTCGATACGCAATTGGCCTCGGGCACCGACTATACCTATCGCGTCCGCGCGACGAACTTTCGCGCGAATTCCGACTATTCCAATACCGTCACCATCGCTCCGGCGATTCCTCCGGCGCCTCCCTCGGACGCGCATGTCACGGCAATCACGCCAACGTCCATCTCGATGGCTTGGACGAATAATGCGACCAATGCGACCGCGATTCGCATTTTTCGCAGCGCCGGCGCGGCAGGCGGAAACTTCATCTTTGTCGCTTCGCTCCCGCCGAATACCACGTCTTATACGGACCTGGGCCCCAATGGAGCCGGCCTGACGCCAGGGGTATCGTACGATTATCACATTCAGGCGGGCAATATCGCGGGCTATACCGACTTTACCGGCATCCACGTGCAGACGTTGACGGTCGCTCCGACGCAACTCGACGCGGTGCCTGCCGATGGGCAGATCACCTTGAGTTGGACGATCCCCAACGGTGCGAGCACGTTCAACATCTACCGTTCGACGACCCCCAATGGCGAAGGGGCCGTCCCGTATCAGACGGGAATCAGCGGCAATACCTTTTTGGATGTCGTTTCCGACTTTACCACCTACTATTATCGCGTCACTGCGGTTGACACGGGCGGAGAAAGCGCGCGTTCTTCGGAGACGTCGGCGACGGCGCGCACGGCGACCGATCTGCCGGCTGCCCCCTCGCTGATTACCGCCACGGCGGGCGATCACAAGGTGTCGATTGCTTGGCATGCGGTCTCATCCGCGACGAGCTACAACCTCTATCGCAGCGATGCTAGCGGCGCTGAAGTCTTGGTGGCCAGCAATCTTACTGGCGTTAGCTATGTTGACACTGGTTTGACGAACGATCAGCCGTATTACTATCAAATCACCGCGGTTAACGCGCTGGGTGAAGGGGTCCGCTCGACCGAGTTTGTATCGACGCCGACCTTGACCGCGCCGCCAACGCCAATTGCCGTCGAGGCGACCCCGGGCGATGGAACCGTCTCGCTCAGTTGGTCGCCCGCCGACGACGCCTTAACCTACAACATCTATCGCACGGACGACGACAGCGGCGAAGAAGTCCTCTACCAACAAGGGATCGTGGACACGACATTTGTTGATAACAACGTCACGAACGGACAGACGTACTATTATCAGGTGAGCGCCGGAAACGGCGTCGGCGAGAGCAACCTTTCGCAAGAGGTCGTGGCCACGCCGTTGCCGCCCTTGCCGGCCACTCCGAGCGGATTTACCGCGTCGGCGATCAATCTCGCGCAAATCCATTTGGGTTGGACCGAGACTTCGACCAACGTCGATTCGTTTTTGATTCAGCGCTCGACGGACGGCGGCGCGACGTTTAGCGATTTGACGACCGTGGCCGGCAACGTGAACGCCTATAGCGACTCGAATGGCTTGCTGGTTGGAACGACCTACACGTATCGCGTGGTGGCCCAAAATCTCGCCGGAGACTCGAGCCCAACCGTGACTTCGTCCGCCACGCCCCTCGCTCAGCTTCCGCCGCCATGGTCCGATGCCGACATTGGTTCGCCGCCGCTGGCCGGTTCGGCTTATTACTCCAACGGCTCGATTACCGTCAATGGTTCTGGCGCCGACATCTATGGGACGAGCGATCAGTTCAACTTTGTTTATCAGAGTTCCAGCGGCAGCAACACGATCATCGCCGAGGTGAATTCGCAAACGAATACCGACCCGTGGGCGAAGTCGGGAGTCATGTTCCGGAACACCTTGGCCGCCAATTCGGCTTGGGTCATGATGGTGATTACGCCGGGTAATGGGGCGTCGTTTCAATATCGCGACACGTCGGGCAACACCAATAACGTCGCGCTGGCGGGCTATACGGCGCCCAGCTGGGTCAAGTTGGTGCGCGCCGGCACCACCTACACCGGTTATGTTTCGACCGACGGGGTAAATTGGACCCAGGTCGGAACCGTCACGATGACGTTGAACACGAACATCTTCGTCGGGCTGGCTGACACTAGCCATAACACGGCGGCCGTCAGCACGGCGAACTTCAGCCAGATTTCCATCAAGGGCAGCAGCGTGCCGGCCGCTCCCACCGGCCTCACGGCTTCGGCCCAAAATGGCTCTTCGGTTCTGCTCTCGTGGACGAACAATGGGACCAACAACACATTCGCCAATCATATCTATCGCTTGAACAACACGACGGGCGTCTATGACCTGATTGGCACGGTCGGCTACAACACGACGACGTTCACCGATACGGACCTCGACTCGGGCGTGCAGTACACGTATCACGTGGCGGCCACGAATACGATCGGAGATTCGGCCGCGGCGTCGATTTCGATTTCCACCCCGACCATTCCGCCCGCCGTCTCGTTCCTCCAAACCAGCGGCGTCACGGTCAATTCAATCTCGTTGAACTGGCAGCTCAATTCGTCGAACAATACCGGCGTGTCAATCATGCGGCGCGTGAATGGCACCGGCCCCTTCACGCTGGTCACAACCCTGGGCGCGACGGCGACGTTCTACATGGATACGGCTCTGCAGTCGGGCACGTTGTACGAATATCAGGTCGCGGCGATTAATCTGGCGGGAACGTCGGCTGTGAACGACGCCGGGGCGACCACCCTGCCTGGCCAACCGACCGGGCTAGCGGCTCAGGCGGTCGGCGGGAGTCTTCAATTGACGTGGAACGCCCCGGTCGGCGCGGTCGCCTACAACTTGTATCGCGGGTTGAGCCCTGGCGGCGAAGGTTCTGCCCCTTATGCCACGATCAACAACGTCAGCCAATACACGGACAATGGCGTCACGCCAGGCCAAGTGTATTATTATCGCGTTTCGGCCATCGACTTCAGCGGCGAAAGCCTGCTCTCCTCGGAGATTTCCGGCGCCGTGCCGGTGGCGCCCCCCGACACGCCAACCAATCTCTCGGTCACCGGCGGCGATCAAAGCGCAACGATCAACTGGAATCCAGTCAGCGGCGCCACCAGCTACAAAATCTATCGCAGCCTGACGCCGGGGGGCGAAGGGACCACGGCTTATCGCACGGGGATTCTCGCGCCGACATTCACCGACACCGGCCTGACCAACGGCGTGACCTATTACTACCAAGTGGTGGCCAGCAACGGCGGCGGGTCGAGCGCCAAGAGCAGCGAACTCGTCGGCCAGCCCTCTGGCACGATTGCGTCCCGGCTCGTCTTTTACAACAACTCGGCCTTTGACGGCAACAATGTCGCCGCGAATTCCTCGGATGACGGCGCCATTGCGACCGACAAGTCGGCCCTCTTGCCGGGCCAACAAGCCTCATTCGCGAACTACATCAGCTATTCCAAGGGCATCAACGGCATCATGGTGGACATCACCCATCTGCCGGGAACGGTGACCGCGAACGACTTCATCTTCACCATCGGCAACGTCGACGACTCATCAACTTGGGCTGCGGCCGCCGCGCCGATCAGCGTGACCGTGCGTCCGGGGGCCGGGGTCGGCGGTGCTGATCGCGTTACGATCATCTGGGCCGATAACGCCATCCCCAACAAGAATTGGCTCCATGTGACCGTCAAGGCCGATGCCAATACCGGCCTGACCAACGCCGACGATTTTTATTACGGCTTGGAAATCGGCGAGACGGGCAATTCGCCGACCGACACGAACGTATCAACGGCGGACGAAATTCTCGCTCGCAACAACCCGGCCGATCCGATTCACGGCTTGGCCTCGATCACCGACGTCTATGATTTCAACCGCGATATGTCGGTGACGGCGGTCGATCAGATCCTCGCTCGCAACAATCCGGCCGACGCGATCATTAATGGGCGGCTTAAACTGATCACCGCGCCGACTAGCGCCCATGCCATGGCGATGGGAGGGTTTTTTGGCGGACTCGCGGACAACGAGTATGAGCTTCCAACTCTTAGCACCGAGGTGACGGCATTATCTGCGCTGAGTACAGCACCTCCTGCGCTGAGTACAGCGTTGCCTGAGCTGGGTACAGCGTTGCCTGCGCTGGGTACAGCGTTGCCTGCGCTGGGTACAGCGGTATCTCCGGCGTTGCCGGCGTCGTTTGCTACGAGTGCCGATCCGATTGGTCAGTCGGTGTCGAATGCGGCGATTTTCGCCGGGCTGTCGCGGCTCTCGATCGCGCCGGTTTCGGCGGCCGCCAGCGATAATTTCCGCGCCGCCGCCTTGGCCTATCAGTTGTCGAGCGCCATGTCCGACAGCCGCCCCAATCCGTTTGCCAGCTTGGCCGCGGCAAATCCGGCCGCTCAAGAGTTGGTCGCCAGCGCCATGCGGTCCACCGAATGGGGTTATGACGCCGGCGCGAGCGAGTTGCGGGTTGATCCAGCCGGCTCGCGGTCAGAAGATCGGTCCGACCGGCTCCCGGCGACGGACCTTGATGGGTTGAGCCTTGATGCGTCGAGCAGTGACGCCTCCGTTGCGCCGGCCGTGGACCCGGCGAGCCTCAATCCGCCAGAGAGCGACGGAGACACGGCAACCGCCGGCACTGCCTCCAATGGCTTCAGTTCCGCGGCCACCGCGGAAACCAGCGCAGCCGCCGACATTGGCTCAGCCGATGGGGGGGCGAATGGCGACGCCGGACCGTCAGGGAAATCAGCTTGAGAATCAAGGCAGCCCGGCCGGTTTGTGAACTGGGTTTTTTCGTGGCTTTTTTGGCCGATTCAACTACAATCGAAGGAATATCCCGCAAAGGCGTTTTTTGCGGGCCTGTTTTGGTTCGTTGGAAGTGAGTTTGCTAACGCTTTAAAATTCGATACAGAAGGCCGGGTCGGTTTGCCCCGGATCATTGCAATGCTTCATTCCATGCGTCGCTCGTTAGCGGTCGGTTTCGCGGTCCTGTTGCTCGGAGCCGGCGCCCCGTCGCTTGTGCAGGCCGCCCCCGAACCGGTGATTGTCGTGGGCAACTACAATCTGGTGGAGAACACTCCGAACCAGATGGTGCAAATCTTCGTAAGCGGCGGCCAATCGGTTCAAGGGCTCGACTTCAGCGTGCAAGTCGCCGACGGCGGCACTTCGCTCGGCGGCACGATCGTCGCCCCGAAGATCACAAACGTCGACATCTTTTCCGGGACGATTTTTGCCGGGAACAACAACCCGAGCATCCCCGGAATTTCGTCCAACGGCCAATATGCCTTGGCCACCACCACGACGGCCGCGGGCACCGTTCCGGCCGACGGCTTGCTAGCCACGCTGACGTTTGACACGACCGGCTTTTTCGCCACCGGTCCGGTTACGACGTTCGACCTTAAGCTGGCTAATTTGAACGGCGGCGCGACTGACACCGATTTCGCCATCATTCCCGCTTCCATCACCAACGGCTCGATTCACATTACGGCCGCGGCGCCGGAGCCCGGCTCGCTGGTGCTGCTCCTCTGTGGCGGGGCCGGCTTCTTTCTCGTTCTGCGCCGCAAGCGGGCTCAAGAGCCATCGCCCGCTTAAAGGGTCGGCCGGCTGAGCACGTTCGCCGGGCCCTTGCGCCGCGCCTGTTTCTATCGCCACGTTTGCCATTTGGCCGTGGCGCCATCGTCGGAAAGGGGCCGCACGCCGCGAATCCGGCCGATGGGCTGGCCGCCGCCGATCGATACCGGATCGGCGGATTCCACCGCGGTCAAATTGCCTGCCTCGTCGCTGACCTCCAAACGGAGATAGGCTTGCTCTGGCACGCGTCGATCGAGTTTCCACGCGTAATTGCCGCTGTTTTCCAAGCCCGACGCGATGGGCGTCCAGTGACCGCTTTTGCTGGGGGCAAAGAACAATGCCACCGGACGCGGCGAGAGCTTGGCGTCGCTCGCCTCCCAGCGAATCGTCAGAGTGCTATTGGGGGCGTCCATTTCCGCCGATGTCAGCCGCGCTTGCGGCTTCGTGGTGTCGACGACGACCCACACCTCCGGCAGATCGCCCGGCCGAGGCGCGGCTCCCGCCGCCGCCGCGCTGTGAGCCGCCAAGCGAAAGCCGTAGGTTCCTTCCTCATTCACCCGGACGGTGATCGCATTGCTGCCGCTGCTGCTGTTGGCCGGCGCTTGGCCATAGCTGGACCAGGTCTTGCCGCCGTCGCGCGTGCCGTAGAGCTCGACATGGGCGGCGCCGGCCGCCGTATCCAGGTCATAAGCCAGTTCGAATTTGGTGGAGTTCACGCGCCGCGGTTCTTCGCCCGGCGGAATCTCGACAGCCGCCCCGCTCGCGCCGCCGGCGGTCAGTTGCGGGCCGAGCGGGCCGCTGTTCGCATTTGCGCCCAGCGGCGGCCGCAAAGGCGGCGGCGATTCCGTGGTCGGATGGATCACGCCTGGCGTGACGGCCTGCGTGGGCGAGAGGTTCGCGGCGCGATTTCCGCCGCGGTCGTTCCCGGGTTCACCTATAGAATTGCCCACCACCCGTTCGTTCGCCGTAGGGGTAAAGAGGCTCGTTTCGCGGCGCGGCTCGATCGGATAACGGTCGGGCATGGTCGGCGGATTCGCGCCGACGGCTGAATTGCCGCCGATCGTGCTCACCCCGTTCCCTTTCGCCAGCGGGTTGTCGACAACCAGGGGATTTCGATTGGCCGTGTTCGGGTTCCACTTTTGGTTGTTCGAGACCACGCCGTTGCTGGGAAAGGGATCCGCGGGAATTGCCACTCGATTTCCGGATGCGATGCTATTCGTCGGGAGCAGGCCATTGGTCGGCGCGGAGTTCGTTCGCGGCGCCGCCCCATTCCACGGCGACTGCGTGGTGCGGTCGGACAAGTCGCGCCCGGCCGCAGGCAGCGACTGTAGCGTTTGGCTGGTGCTGCCGCGGTTGGGAATCTCGACCGATGGCGGGTTTTGCGCCGGCGGTGCCGCCGCGTTCGGAGCTTCAGCCTGAGCCGGCTGGTCCACGCTGATCTGAGCGATGGTCGGATTCCCCGCTCGATCGAGGACCGTGGCCCGGACGACCACGCCTTGCGGATTTGGCTGCGGCCAGAATGTCGTCGCGCCGCCGAGTTGGTTCAACGGCTGATTGCGAGGGGCCTCGATGGAAACGGGTTGCCAAGGCTGATTCGGCGCGGTTTGGTATTCGAGTTTGAAGCTGTTTTGAGCGAGGTTTAGATCGGACGCTTGCCAGCGTGCCCGTACCTCGCCGTTGGCGCCGCGTTCGGCCAGCAAATCAAGCTGCGGCGGAACGGTGTCGATGATCACGCGCATGCCGGGCGCGGTCGGCCCGGAGGGATGCAACTGGCCTTGCGCATCGACGGTGCGAATGCTGAACCAGTATTCGCCGTCGCGCTGGCCGCGGAAGCTGAAGGTTCCTTGGCTGGGCAGGACGCGGCCATCCATCTGCCACGAGCGGCCTTGGTCGATCGAGACGAACAACTGCACCTCGACCGGCTGCTCGCCGGGGGTCCGCGCCGGCGTGACGCGAAACGGAATCGAGAACACCGATTGCCGCGTTAGCTTGGGCTCGGGCAAACCGGCCGTTCCTTGCGCGCGGACTCCGCGCGCCGGCAACAGCGCGCCCCAGCAGCAGATCCATCCTAGCGCGATCGCGATCGTTTTGCAGCGCATGGCGGCCCCCCTTGGCCAATCAGCTGTTCCGTTGAACCATGCGCGAAAGAACCGGCGGGGACAAAGCGTGGGAAATTGAGGCAGGCGGCGGCCGGCAGGTCCGGCCGCATGCGGCGCGGACCAGTCCGCGCCAACTCCGATGTTCCAACGTGCGTCGCGCCGCGAAGCTCGGCCGAGGTCGGCCGGGTGGGTCCTTCGCGCAACCTTAGCGCGCCAGTGGCGCGGGCGAATGGCTCGCCAGGGCTTGGTATCGGAGTTGCCGCCCTTGCGGCTTGAACCGGAAATACGGCAAGCGGAAGATGGAAAAGCCCGCGAAACAATGCCGCGCGGCCCGCGCAAAAGCCCGCGGATCGGTGGTAAATGACGGCAAGTTTAACGGCGCGCCTCTTGCTAGCTGGCGCGGCTCGCGCCCGTGGCGGTTGCTCGGCGCCGCCGGCGCGTCCAACCGACGAGCGCCGCCAAGCCGCCCCCCGCCAAGAGCAGCGTGCTCGGCTCCGGAACCGCCTGAAAGACATTCGCTTGCAGGCCGGTCAGTCCGGTGTTCGCCTCGATGATGTCGCACAAACTGAGATTCTCGACATACGACAATTCGTCAGGGGTCAGCCCCGGATCATTCGTGAAGAAGAACCGATCGCCGTCGCGGAGCCGCGTGAACTGATCGATGAGCGAATCAGCAATCAGCGGGCCCACGTCCATGCCGGGCAAGTGATCTTCGGCCAGCGCCCCGAGCCAAGGGTCGATGTCGTTGACGTTGTCCAATCCACCGGTGGTCCCATAGACCGCGCGGAGCTGCGCTTGCAACGACACGTCGGAGGTGATGTCGGCAAAACTCGTCACCGGCGCCAAGCCATACGCGACGCGGATGGTGTTGTAGTCCGGCAGCCCATGATCGCGGCCCCGCTGGAGATTGAGCGAGGCCAGGTCTTGGCCACTGCCCGGAGTCGGCTCCCCAAACAAGAAATTCCGCACCCCATCGACCATGTGCACGTCGATCTCTTGTTGCGTGTCCATGGTCAGCCCTTTCAAGATGTAATCCACCTGATTGGGGCTCGACATGCCTTGATGCGGAAAAAACGCGTCTTGAAGCGAAAGGGGTCCGCCGGGAGCCGGTGTGCCGTCGTTTTGCATCCGCAGCAGGTCAGGCGACAGCATGCTATGGCCAAACCGAAAAAATGCGGTTGCAAATTCGTTCGCGATCGTCGCGTTGACGTTCGGATTGTACGTGCTCGTGATGCCCGGCGCCGCCGAGCCGAGCAAGGCAGGCAAGAACTCTTGATACGTGATTGATTGGATTTCGGCGCCGACGATCTTGCGCGCTTGCTGATAGATCTGCTCGTCGGTCCAGGTCGGATTGGCGGCGGCCAAGAGGGCCGCTTGCCGATTGTGCTCGCGGAGAAAGAGCGTTTGGATCGCCGTCAGCCCCTCTTGCTCGTTCACGCGCACGTCGCCGGCAACGTAGTATTGGTCGGCGGCCGGATCGCCGTTGTCGCCATTGGCCAACCCCAGCGTGTTCAAGGGGAGCAGATTGCCGGGGCTCGTCTTCATTTGTCCGCCGGTCCCGGTCCGCAGCGCCGCGGCCCGCGCGGGATCGGAGCCATAAATCTGCGAGCCATCAATATACGAGCTGACCGAGTTCACCTGCTGCCGCGGCGTCGTAATGCCGGTGGTCGGGTCGTACTGTGACCGCGTCAGCGGCATGATCTGCGTGCCCGTGCTGCCGGGGTCAAAGATCGGGTCTCCCGTAGGGATGACGATGTTGAAATTTTCGGCCGGCGTCGCCTGATTCGTCAGGTCCATGTCATGGTCGAGGAATTGACCCCACTGAAAGACCATGTCGCTCAGATTCATGGTGTTCGGGATCGAGCCGCTTTGCGCCACGATGGCGTTGCTGATGTCGCGAACGTTCGGTCGATCGGCCCCCGACGGCGTGGAGATTCCGTCGCCATAGGCCGCCGGAGCAATCCGGATAAAATCGGTGCCCGCCATGCCCCAGGTCGGGTTCAAGAGATTATTTCCGCTGCCGTCGTAGGAGCGGTCTTCGGCGCGCAGCGCGGCCGGCAACAACAAGGCGACACACGCCAACGCGAGACACCAACGGACCATACGATTTACCTCTTCAAACCAGACGGGAGATTTCCGAGGACGACTCGACCGACCGGCGGTTCCGGCGCCGGCAGCCAACACGCACTTTCAGAAAAGGGGCAGCGATCGAATCTGCAATCCACCAGAGCGCGCCGTTTTTACGCAGAACACAGCCTGGCCGCGCGTCTATTCAGACCCGCCAAAAACGGAAATGAGTTCGGCCCGCGTCCAAAGTTCCACCGGCGCGGAGCGGCAGCCAGGGCATTCATCTGGCGGAGAGATTCGAGCGGCCTCAGTAGCATTCCTCGGAACCGAAAGACCGGCATCGCCGCAAAAATCGGACAAATCTAGGCGATGGCTTGATTTTATTTGCGGTCGTCGGGGGTGTCAATGTAAATCGCAAGGCGACCACTCCATTACGAGAAACCGCACGGTCGTCCGAGTTGTAAGGGTTCTCCGGCCGCGCGGAGGCGCTCGGCTTGCTAGCATCGCGCTGGCCGTCATGCCGCTCCCGCTGCTGTGAATGCACTGCCGCCGCCGGCAATCAAGCAGCCTCTAGAATGCTTCCCTGGGCTGATCGTCGTTAGACAACCCGAAACGAACCTTGTATCTTGAAAGCTGGCATTCGCCCCTTCGTCCGCCCGTGGTAAGTTCTTCCCCCTCATGCTTTAAGGATCGCATCATGGCTAAGCTCGCTAGCGCTCGACATATTCTCGTCCCCACCAAGGAAAAATGCGAAGAGCTCAAGACCGAAATCGAAGGGGGCGCTGACTTTGCCGCCGTCGCGAAGAAGCACTCGCAATGTCCCTCGGGCAAGAGCGGCGGAGATCTCGGCGAGTTCGCGCCCGGCCGCATGGTTCCGGAGTTCGACAAGGTCGTCTTTTCCGCGCCGGTCGGCGAGGTCCAAGGCCCGGTTCGGACCCAATTCGGTTGGCATCTCCTCGAGGTCACGAAGCGCAGCGAATAGCCAAACCCTTTAGGAACTCTTTCGATCATGGATCGATCCGCCATCGCGGCCGTGCCATCGCCGCCTCGACTTGCTTGGTTCCGCACGTGGAAACTGCCGCTGCTGGTCTGCGCATTGGCGGGCGGCTTCGCCCTGTTTGTCACCTTTAGCGGCGACTGGATTCCGATCTTCTCCGACGGCGGCATGTGTACCCTCATGTATTACGCCAGCCTCGGCGGAGCCGTGGTCCTGTGCAGTGCTTGGTTCGCCTTGCTGTCAGGCTCGGCTCCACGCCTGCGCAAGCAGATTGGCCTGAGCGAATTGGCAGTTGTATTGGCGTTCGTGGCCGTGCTCCGAGTCGAGCAGGTGGGGGGAAATATGTGGCCCCTCAAGCTCGTTTGGCGGTGGTCGCCGCCGGCGGACGCTCAGCTCGATCCACTGAAATCGGCGACCGCGCTATCGGAACAAGGCGCGCCCGGCGCACCGTCGGCCGACGCGACCATGCCCGGCTTGGCGGATTATCCCGCGTTCTTGGGCGCCCATCGCCACGCCGTGGTGACCGGGGTCACGCTGGCGACCGATTGGAAAAAGAATCCTCCACGCCAGGTCTGGCGGCAAAAGATCGGGGCAGGCTGGTCGTCGTTTGCCGTCGTCGGCACGGCGGCCGTCACCCAAGAACAACGAGGGGACGAGGAATTGGTCGTCTGCTACGACGTGCCAACCGGCCACGTTCGCTGGGCGCACGCCGATCCGGGCCGCTTCACATCCGTCCTCGGCGGCGATGGTCCGCGGGCCACTCCGACCATCGCCGACGGCCGCGTTTATACCATCGGTTCGACCGGCTGGTTGAATTGCCTCGACTTGGCGACCGGCGTCCCGTTTTGGAAAACGCGCAACGTCTTGGATGACGTGGGAACCACGCCCGACCTGGAGCATGCGGCCGTCGCTTGGGGCCGGGCCGGCTCGCCGCTGCTCGTCGATGAGCGGGTGATTTTGCCCGGCGGAGGTCCTCCGGCGAGCGACCCGGCCCAGTCCAAAATCGTCTCGTTGATTGCGTACGACCAGCGGACAGGAGAAAAAGTCGCGACCGGCGGCCATCAACAAATCAGCTATAGCTCGCCGAGCCTCTTCACGCTCGACGGCCAGCGGCAGATCGTAATCGTCAACGAATCTTGCATCACCGGCCACGACCCGCAAACGCTGCAAGAGCTGTGGACCTTTCCTTGGGAAGGGGGGAGCAGCAGCAGCGCAACCTCTCCGCAGACGCAACAGATCGCCCCGGACACGCTCTTCGTCTCGAAAGGCTATGGCGGCGGCGGCGCGGTCTTCAAGGTGAACCAGGCGGCGGACGGCTGGCGCGTGACGCTCGTCTGGCACAATCGGTCGAACCTCCGCACGAAGCTCTCGAACTGCGTGATCGCGGGGAGCCATGTGTTCGGCCTCGACGAAGGGGTTCTTGAATGCGTCGACCTGGCCACCGGCAAAAGGCTCTGGCGCAATGGCCGCTACGGCTTGGGCCAGTTGCTGCTGTGCGGCCATGTGTTGCTGGTACAGGCCGAGTCGGGCGAAGTCGCTCTGGTGGAAAACAACCCGAACCAGTTTGTGGAGCTCGCGCGTTTTGCGGCGCTCGACGACAAGACCTGGACCAACCCCACCTTGGCCGGCCGCTATTTGCTGGTGCGCAACGCCGAGGAAGCCGCCTGTTACGAGCTGCCGGTGACGGGGCAATAGCGAGACCGGAGCGCCGGCAATGGCCGAGCCATTGTCTTATGGAACGCGGCGGCCATCGGTCCCACCGGAGAGTTCGCCTTCGCCGGCTTCCAAAAGACTTTGGAAGCAAACCGATATCGAGGCCGGCTGCCCGAGTGGGTCACACGCCAAAAATTGACCTCGGCGTTTCTGCCCATTATAAAAAGTCGGGGAAACCGCCGGCGCCGCCCTCAGGCGGTGCGGCGCGAGTTGCCCTCTCTCCCGATGGAAAACGCCATGAACTTCGCAAATGCTATTCGCCATGCGAGCAGCCGCAGGGGCCAACCTCGATCGCGGTCTTGCTCAAAATTGACAGTGGTCCGCCGGCCGCGCCGGTTCGCGATCGTGCTGGCCGCAGCGCTCGGGCTGCTCTGGATGAGCGCCAGGGCTCGCGCCGAAGCGCCGCGCGCGCCTCTCATTCGCAACCATACGCTCTGGAAAGACACCGCGGGCCAGCCGATCGATTGTCACGAGGGAGGGCTGCTCCGGGTAGGCGACACCTGGTATTGGTACGGCCGCTCGTATCATGGCAACGACCAAGGGATTTATGGAACGCAGGGGGCCAAGTTTCGTTGCCCGCTGGTGTGCTATTCCTCGCGCAATCTGGTTGATTGGAAATTTGAACGCAAGATTCTCACCTACGACAATCAGCCCGCGTGGCTGACCGAAGGAACGTGGCATCGGCCGCGCGCCGCGTACAATGCCAAGACGAAAAAATATGTTCTCTGGTTTTTTCGGCTGCTCACGCCAGAACATGCCGCGCCGAGCGCCCGCGATGTGATCTTGGTCGCCGACGAACCGGCGGGCCCTTTCCAAATCGTCGGCGAACCCAAACAGCCGATTGAGCCGAGCGGTGATCTGGCGATCTTGGTTGAGAAAGATGGAACCGGCTTCCTGGCCAATGGCGATTGGCGCGGCAACGGGTTCATTCTTAAGCTCACGGACGATTATCTAAACACGGTGGGCAAGGAAGTCGTCGGTCTGCCTGCCAGCAACGGCAAAAACTATGAAGGCTTGTCCTTGATTCGGTATCACGACAAGGTTCTGCTCGCCGGCTCCGGCAGGGCTGGCCTGAACCCCACCGAGACGACCTACGCCGTGGCCGACGAGCCCCTGGGCCCTTATCGGGTGAAAGGTTTCATGAGCGAAAAGAACACCTGGAACAGTCAGGTCGGTTCGTTTTGTTACATCGCGGAAACCGACCGGCTCTTTGCGCTCAACGATCAATGGCTGACCGGGCCCGATGGCAAGCGCATCGCCGCCGAGTTTTCGTCGCAACTTTGGCTGCCGGTGAAGTTCGACACAAAAACCGAGCACGCGAAAATGGAATATGTCGAAACGTGGGACCCGGCAAAGCGGTAATTCGGTGGCCGGCCTGATCGCCGGACGATGCCAGCACGACGGACCAGCCCACCTGCGAATTCCTCTTCACCGGTCAACGCTACGATTGGGAATTCCTGGCGTATTACTACAAGGAACGCGAGAACTATCCGCTGATAATGGCTCGAATATTTGGTCGGAGACGTTGAAATGCGAATCATTGTCTCCGAAAAAATGTTGCGCGGATCGCGCGAAAGGGTTTTGGTGGTGGAGTTCTGGATGGAAGGTAATTGGAGCGCAAGCAGGGACCTGCGGCGGCTGACAAATGTTGCTAACATCGATATACCTATCCGTAGCGGCAATGATTATTGATGCTGTTGCGTGGTCGACGTTCGCTTTCTCCTATCATCTGAAACGGCGGGAACTAACGGCCGTTTACATTAGGTCACATCTTATAAGCATTGTCTTAACAATTGCCTTAGTCGGCTTATTTGTCTGTTGCAGTGCCGTCTTATATGGAAAAGCGGGGACACTGCTGTTCTTCAAGGAAAACATTAATAACATTCCAGGATTGTGCGTTGTTTCGCTGGCGGCAACTGCACAATTTTATGGGCTTTGGTATTTTGCCAAGCAGATCAATCGCAAACATCAAGGGCGATGAACCGATGTGTCGTATTGTTACTATCTACTCAGGGACTACAATTGCCCGGGGTTTAGGCCTTTCTCACTTCTAAACGTCCATGCAACTTACTGACTACAAAGGCATCCAGGTGCTCGATTCGTATCCGGCGAATGCCGGCGGATTGGCCCTTAACAATGATTTTAAAGGCGCTCGCCAGGCGCGCGCCCTATTCCGCGACGGTGGACCCCACGGCCAACAATGACTCGGCCGATACGGCCAGGCTGGGAATTCAGTTTGCCGCCGACGACCGCTGGTGGAATTCCACACCCCGCTCATGATCAACACGATCTACGAAGTGACCGCCGCGTCGCCCACGCTCTATCTGCGTGTTGAAAAATGCCGTTGTGGCCGTCGTGTCCTTTGTCATGCTCGCAAAGGGCCGAGCATTGTTCCGCACCGCACGCTAAATAACGATTTGCGTCGTCGTTGTGGCAGCGCATCTGGGCGCTGGCGCAGGCGGTTGAATACTTCCACTGGCCGCGGTCGCAATTATCCGCCGCTGAGCGCCGGCAGAAAGTGGATTTCGCTGCGCGCGTCAACGGGCGTCAAGAGCCGGCTGGCGAGCGAACCGTCGAGCGAGACGGCGATTCCCGGGGCGAGCGCGTCGCCGGCGACGGCCCGGGCGGCGATGCCAGGAAACTGGCGCTCGAGCGCCGCGATGATCTGCCGCACGTTCGCGGCGACGATTTCGACGCGATCCACCCCGCCGGTCAGATCGCGCCATTGCGAAGGGATGTAGACGATCGCCATGCCACCGCCCCTTTCGCTATTCTTGTTGCTGGCACGCGGCGGTCAGCGTGTTCCGCAGCAGCATCGTGCGGGTCATGGGGCCGACTCCGCCGGGCACGGGGGTGATCGCGCCGGCGACCTGCTTCACCCCCTCGAAATCGACGTCGCCGACCAAACCGCGGTCGGTCCGGTTGATGCCGACGTCGACGACGACCGCCCCTGGCCGAACCATCTCGGCGGTGATGAAGTTGGCTTTGCCGATCGCGACGATCAGGATGTCGGCGGCGCGGGTGAGTTCGCTGAGGTTTTTCGTGCGGCTGTGGCACACCGTGACGGTCGCGTCGTAGCCTTTTTGCATCAGCATGATCGCGACCGGCTTGCCGACGATGTCGCTGCGGCCGACGACGACCACCTGTTGGCTGGCGATCGGAATTTGATTGCGCACGAGCAATTGCACGATGCCATGCGGCGTGCAAGGGAGAAAGCGCGGCTTTCCTTGCACGATCCGGCCGACGTTTTCCGGGTGAAAGGCATCGACATCCTTCAGCGGGCTGACCGCCTGCAAAATTCGCGATTCGTCGATCTGTTTTGGCAGCGGCAGTTGCACGAGAATGCCGTGCACGGCCCGATCTTTGTTCAGCTTGGCGAGCAGCTTGAGCAGTTCTTCTTGCGTCGTAGCGGGGGGCAGCCGGTGCAGCGTGCTTTCGATGGCGGCCCGCTGGCAGTCTTGCCGTTTGTTGCGGACATAGACTTCGCTGGCCGGATCCTCACCGATCAGGACCGCGGCGAGATGCGGAGTTTCGCCGTTCTCCAGGATGAACTCGGCCACCTCGGCGGCGATCTCCGACTGCATCTGCCGTGCGAGGGCTTTTCCGTCGAGCA
Organism: Pirellulales bacterium; assembly: GCA_035656655.1. Lineage (GTDB taxonomy): Bacteria > Planctomycetota > Planctomycetia > Pirellulales > DASRSE01 > DASRSE01. The sequence goes on along the minus strand of DASRSE010000032.1, from coordinate 1,859 downwards.
ATAAGGCAGTCACAATGAGGGCGGGGTTAAAGAGGGCGCGTCCAAAAAGTCAGGGGTTGCTATTCGCCCTGTTGCGAACCGTCGCAACGGCATTGTAGCAAACAGGCCGCCGCTGTCAGCCGCCCCAGAACCCGCCCGGATTCCATAACAGAATCAGCCGCAGTACCACTCCCGCATAGACGGCCGCCGCCCAATCGTCGGCCATGATCCCGAGCCCGTCCGGCAGCCGCTCCAACTGGCGCGCCGGCGGAATTTTGGAAATGTCGAACAGGCGAAACAAGATAAACGCCAACCCTAGCACCAGCCAAGTTTGCGCTGGCCGCGCAAAATCGAGCGGCACGAGAAACAAGACGATCGGCATTGCCCCGATCTCGTCGAAGACGACCGAGCCGGGGTCTTTTTTCTGAAACCACCGCGCGCCGGCCGTGCAGAGCGGAATGCCGAGCAGATTGACGGCGATCACCACCAGCGCCGGAACGACCACGCCGGGCAGCCGCGCGATGGTCCAGGCCAGCGGCAATCCCCACAGAGTTCCCCAGGTGCCCGGCGCGACGGGCGCAAAACCGATGCCCAAGCCGGTGGCCAGCCAGACGGCCCAAGTGACTTTTGGGGCGGCCATCGCCGGTTCGGGCTTTGCTCGGGACTTGTTCTTGCGCATGCGACCATGCTACCGCCCGCCGCCGCGCCGCGAAAGGTTCGCGGCGGGGCGGAAGAGGCGATTTTCGCGCGGTCCTGTCCGCTGGCGCGCCGCTTTCGGCGCCTGCAGCCGGCATTCGTTTAAGGTGTGTATCCTTGCTTTCCGTCCCGCGCCGCGGCGTGACGGCGGGCGAAGAATTTGTTCTAATCGCCTCATGCGTTCTGTTTATGACTATGACGTGCTGGTGATTGGCGCCGGACATGCCGGCGCCGAGGCGGCCTTGGCAGCGGCCCGCATGGGCGCGCGCACCGGGCTTCTGACCACCAATTGCGACACGGTCGGTCAGATGAGCTGCAATCCGGCGATCGGCGGCGTCGCCAAAGGCCAGATCGTTCGCGAGATTGACGCCCTCGGGGGCGCGATGGGCCAAGTGATCGATGCGACCGGAATCCAATTTCGCTTGCTGAATTGCCGCAAAGGCCCGGCCATGCATAGTCCGCGGGCGCAAGCCGACAAGAAGGCTTATCAGTTCGAAGTCAAGCGCATCGTCGAAGCACAATCCAATCTCGTGCTGCGGCAAGAGACCGTCGAGGACTTGCTCATCGAAACGAGGGGCGAAACCTCGCGCATCACCGGAGTGCGGGTCCGCGGAGACGCCGTCTATCAGGCACGCGCCGTGATCCTGACGACCGGCACTTTTCTGCAAGCGCTGATGCACACGGGCGAAATGAAAACGCCCGGCGGCCGCGCCGGCGAAGGAACGACCGCAGGCATCAGCGGCGCGCTCGGCCGCGCCGGTTTTCAGCTCGCCCGTTTCAAGACCGGCACGCCGCCACGGCTCAACGGTCGCACGATCGACTATCGGCAGGCGGAAATCCAGCCCGGCGATGAGGACCCGCAGCCCTTCTCGTTTCTGACCGACCAGATCCGCGGGGCGCAAATTCCTTGTTGGATCACCTATACGAATGCCGCGGTCCACGACCTGATTCGCGCGAATCTGCACCGGGCGCCGATGTACTCGGGCCAGATCAATTCGCGCGGCCCGCGCTATTGTCCGTCGATTGAAGATAAGGTGGTGCGTTTCGCCGACAAGGAGCGGCACCAGATTTTTCTCGAGCCCGAGGGGCGCAACACGCACGAGGTGTATGTCAACGGAGTTTCGACCAGCCTCCCGCGCGACGTTCAGGACGCGATGCTGAAAGAGATTCCCGGCTTGGAGAAG
>DASRSE010000031.1:0-1742 GCA_035656655.1 Pirellulales bacterium | reverse complement strand
CGCCATATGACCTGACCAAGGGCCGCATCACGTTTCGCGAGCGGTAAGCCGCCCGGCGTGCAGCAATCCGCCCGGCGTGCAGACAAGCCGCCTCTTATTCCCCCGCCCAGAGAAAGGTACGTCGGGCGAATAACCCGATGGTCGCGTGACTAATGAGAACTCTGCTGTGGCAGGGTTTATTACGCGCTCGGGTACTTTTTGCTCGGCTTGTGCGAGCGCCCTCTTGCTTGCGGCCGTGATCGCCGGTTTCTGCTTCACGCCGCTGAGCGGTTGAACACGCTGGCTTGGCAAATCCTCGATCGCCGCCCACGGCCGCTTTACACTTCGCGCGCTCCGGCTACACTAATTGAAACTCGCCGGCCTCGTACCGTTTTGCCGGCCGCATTCCGCGCCTCGCAGCGCCCGAATTCATCTACCTTTGAACCGCACTCTTGTGGCACGCAACATGGCAAAACAACCTGGACAATATCGCTTCAGCTTTGGCCCTTGGAATATTTCGACTGGCTCCGACCCGTTTGGGCCGGCGGTTCGCAAGGAGGTGCCGTTCGCGAACAAGATTCGCGAGTATCGGAAGCTGGGTTTCACGCACGTCCAGTTTCACGACGATGATGTCGTCCCCGCCGATTGGGACCCGATCCAAACGGAAAAAGGGGTCAAGAAAATCAAGAAGCTGCTCGATAGCGAGGGGCTGCAAGCGGAGTTTGTCGCGCCGCGGCTCTGGGAAGATCCGAAAACAATTGACGGCGGCTGGACAAACAACAGCGCCGCCAATCGCAAGTATGCGATCGAGCGCACGCGGCGAACGATCGACATCGCGAACTTGCTCGGCATTCACTTCATGGTGATCTGGCCGGCCCGCGAAGGAACCTACATCCGCGAGGCCAAGGACGCGTCGTTGGCGGTCGGTCGGCTCGTCGAGGCGCTCGACAATTTTCTCAACTACGACAAGGAAATCCGCATCGCCGGCGAGATGAAGCCGAACGAGCCGATGGATCAATCGTATTGTCCGACCGTCGGCCACTTCATGGGGCTCGTCTATAAAACCGTCGATCCGAGCCGCGTCGGCGTCCTCATCGAAAGCGCGCACAGCATCCTCGCCGGGCTCGATCCGGCCGACGACATGGCCTATGCCCTCTGGCATCAGAAGCTCTGGGGAGTTCACTTGAACGACCAGAATGGCCTGAAATACGATCAGGACAAAACGTTCGGCTCGGTCGATCTGCGCCGCGCCTTCAACCAGGTTTGGGTGCTCGAGCGGGCCGGCTTCTACGACACCGGAGTCATCGGCCTCGATGTGAAGGCAATGCGAACGACCAAACAAGCCGATCAGACGAAGCATCTGGCCAATAGCTTGGCGATGTTTCATCGGTTGGTCGAACTCGCTCGTAGCGTCGACGCGAAAAAGGTCGAAGCCTTCCGTGCCGAGCGCGATTACGAAGGGCTCGAGCTCTATATTCTCGATCACCTGATGGGGGGCTAGCGCCGCTCCGTTTTCGCGGCATGAGTTTTCGCCACCGCGATTTCGCGGCAGTGGCCCCGCCGCGGCCGACGGCGTTTGCCGCGGCCCGCAGTCGTTCGGGCGGCCACGGCCTGCCAAGGGCTCGCGTCTTGGATTATCCTGGGAATACGCGGCCGATTGACGGGCCGCGGCGAGAAAAGTACGATTCTAGATAGAGATTTCTCTGATTCGCATGCCGTAGAGCTCAACCGGCCCTTCGAGGCGATCATTTGCCGACCCTCTT
>DASRSE010000030.1:0-30336 GCA_035656655.1 Pirellulales bacterium | reverse complement strand
TCGATTCAAGCAAGATCGGCTCTTTTGGATCGCACAGCGTATCGCCGGTGATCGAGTTGCGCGGTCCAATCAGCCCGACGATGTCGCCCGCCTCGACCAGCGGAATCTGTTGCCGCCGGCTGGCTTGCACGTGCCATAGTTGAGCCGCGTTTTCTTTGATGTCCTTGCCAGGGTTAAAGACGCGGCTGTTTTGTTTCAAGCTGCCGGAATAGACCCGCACAAAAAACAGGTCGCCATGCTTTTCCGGCTGGATTTTGAAGATCAACCCGGCGAAGGGTTCGTCAACCGAAGCTTGGCGAAGGAGCGCCTGCTCCTCGCGATCCTTCGTTTTGGGGTCGATTCCGCGAACCGGCGGAACATCGGCCGGGCTGGGCAAGTAGAGCTTCACCGCGTCGAGCAAGGGCTGGATGCCGATGTAGTCGAGCGCCGAGCCGCACAAGACAGGGACGATCTGCCGCGCAATCGTCGCCGTGCGCAGGACCCGTTCGACCAGTTCTTGCGGCACCGGTTGTTCTTCGAGCACCAAGGCCGCCAGTTCGTCGTCGTGGGCGAACAATTCGCCGAGCAATTGTTCGCGATACAGATCGGCTTCGTCGGTCAGGTCGGGCGGAATCGGTTCTTCGACGACTTCCTTGCCGAGCACTTCTTGTTTAAAGGTCAAAAACTTCATTGAAACCAGGTCAATGATGCCACGGAACGGATTGTTCACGTGGGGCGGTCCCACCCCGACCGGAATGTGGATCGCCACCGGATGCGCGGAGAGGCGTTGCTTGATCTGGTCCAAGGTGCCGTGAAAATCGGCCCCTTCGCGGTCCATTTTGTTGATAAAGGCGATTCGCGGGACGCCGTATTTGTCGGCCTGTCGCCAGACGGTTTCGCTTTGGGCTTCGACCCCTTCGCGAGCGGAAAAGACGACTACGCCGCCATCGAGGACTCGGAGCGAGCGCTCGACTTCGGCGGTGAAATCGACGTGGCCCGGCGTATCGATCAGGTTGACATCGATCCCCTTCCACGCAAACGTCACGCAGGCGGAGTAGATCGTGATTCCGCGTTCTTGTTCTTCCGGGTCGAAATCGGTAGTGGTGGTCCCCTTATCGACCTCGCCCATCCGGTGGGTCGCGCCGGTGTAATAGAGCATCCGCTCGGTGACGGTCGTTTTGCCGGCGTCGATGTGGGCGATGATCCCGATATTCCGCAGATTTTCGAGTTTGCGTTCCATGCCCGCTTCTAATGGCCGCGACCAAGAATGTCAAGCGGTCGCAACGCTAAGACCGTTGTAATGCCAAGAGCCATCCACCAAGACGGGCAGTGCGAGCGGAGCCGTGTCCGACTGACGGCCTATTGAAAATGCCGCGGCGGCATTTTTATGCCACGCCCAGCGCAGCCCGGTCCCGCAGGGCTCGCAAATTAATCGCGGTCGCTTCTTCACAACGCCGCCATTGCAGAATCGGACCGGGGAACCTCATGGTAGTCCACGCTGGCGACTTCGACTTGGAACTCCGGCGGGTAGACAGGGCAATCGAGTGTCGGATCGCGGGTTCAATTATGGCATAGAGGAGCTTCCGGGAAAGTGGTCTCGCGTGAGATCGCGATGCTAGCAACCTGTTGGCCCGGAGGTGAATTCGGCGGCGACCGTATTCGTTGGTAAAATTTACAAACATTTTGTCAATCTTACCGATACCCGCGTCAATCGAGGGCGGAATTATCCGCTGAGGGAGTTGGTCTTCGTCGCCTTGTGCGCCGCCATTTGCGATTGCAACGCCTGGACCGATGTGGCCGATTTCGGTCGTGATAAGCTCGCCTAGTTCCAGAAGTGAAATGGACCCCGAAAACTGGACCAGATGATATCGTTGCATTTTTCAATCTCGCCCAGCACGCTGCATCGCTCCGCACGGCTCGCGGCATAACGGATTGCGTTTTGATTGTGGCGTCGCATACCTTCGACGGCGCAGCGGCTGAGTTCTTCAGCGGAACGTCAGGACCAGGAATTGCGGCCACTGAGCCACGCGCAGCGGCGGTCACAGGCGATGAGCGAGGGGGCTGGAGACGGAAAGGACGGGCCCGTCGGGCAAAGAATCTCTTGGCGAAGGCTTGAACTCTGCTGCCGACCGCCGCACAATGGAGGCGTCTGAGCCGGCCCAAGTTGCACTGCTGCGACCTAGCAGCCCGGTGAAATATTCAACAAGCTGCGTCATCGCATGGATGCGATGCCAAAATAGCGACGCGAATCGTTATTTTGCGAGCCCTGCGGAGGTCTGCTCTATACGTGGCGAGGTTGAAAAATGTCACGATGGTATTTTCAACAGACTGCCCTGAATTTGGCCGCTCAGACCGGGCTGTTCAGCGGACCCTGCGCCGGCAGTCGAAGCATTATCCCACCACGAAGAACTTCACATTAGAACTTCACACCATGGAGATTCCGCGACCATGACGACCCGCATTTTTGGCCGACTCGGCCTGGCTTTTTTGACGATCGGATCCTTGAGCCTCGCGAGCCCGGCGCGTAGAGCGATGGCGGCGGACGCGGCGCCGGCGGCCGGCGCGAAGGAGGACGCTAAAGCGAACATGCTAACGGCCGAGGAAAAGAAGGACGGCTGGAAGCTGCTCTTTGACGGCAAGACCTTGGACGGTTGGCATTCCTTCAAGCGCAAGGACGTGCGGCCCGGCTGGCAGATCAAGGACGGCACGATCGATTGCGTCGATCCGAAAAACGCCGGCGATCTGTGCACCGATGGTCAATACGATTGGTTCGAGTTGCAATTGGATTACAACATTACCCACGCCGGCAACAGCGGGATCATGTATCACGTCACGGACAAGCAAGGCGCGAGTTGGGCGACCGGCCCGGAATTTCAGCTCGAGGATAATGAGAAGGCGGCCGATCCGGTCCGCTGCGGTTGGCTGTATGCCCTCTATCAACCGCCGATCGATCCGAAAACCGGCAAGACGCTGGACGCCACCAAGCCGGTCGGAGAATGGAACCACGTCCGCCTGGTGATCTCGCCGGAGAAATGCCTTCACGAAATCAACGGCGTGAAGTATTTCGAGTACGTGCTGCACAGCGAGGACTTCAACGCGCGGGTGGCCAAAAGCAAGTTTGGCGGGATGCACGATTTCGCCAAGGCCGATCTCGGCTACATCGCGCTGCAAGGCGATCACGGCAGCGTCGCCTTCCGCAACATCAAATTGAAGCCGATCGAAGCCAAGAAGTCGGAGAAGTAATCGGCGGCCGCGGATATTGCGGCGCGCGACGGTCGCATGCAAAACGCGGCCGCGCCGCCGCAGCCGGCACCCGCGACGGCTGGCAAATGGTATGTTTTGATCCCCGATCGCGGTGCGCGAGCGGAGGGTTAGCCCATTGTCGCAGCCGGTTCCTAATCACGACCGCTGAATCACCGCGTTTGAATTGCTGCGGCGAAATAAAAACCCTTGGCCGCAGTCGGCCAAGGGTTCGTGGTGGATTGCTCTGTGGGAAAGTTTCAGCGAACGATGACGCAGTTGTTGAGTACTACAAGTTGAATACTTCAACAGGCTGCCCAGGCACGGACCGCGGTCGCCGTCCTAGCCGATCACCTTCGTCTTGCCGGGAACGGCCCGCGGATACATTCCTTCGGCGTCCGGGTTTACCGGCATGCTGGCGTCCCAAGCGAAATTCTTGGGCATAATGTCGGTTCCTTTCGCGAGCGCTTCGTCCCAATGGACAACGCGTCCGCTGTAGGTCGCCATCCGACCGAAGATCGCCATGAAGGTGCTCTTGGCGCCGCGCTCGGCTTCGTTGTACGGCTTGCCCGCCCGAATGCTGGCGAACAAATCGTCATGCTCGACCTGATAGGGGTTTCCGCCGCCGCCGTTGGCTTTCCACTTGCTGCCGTCATATTTTTGGAGCGAGTGGCCGGAGAGATCGGCAGTTCCCTTGGTGCCGGTGGCATATTCGCTGACGCTTTCCCAGGTATTGGGAATATGGCGGCACTGGCTAAAGACGCGGCTGCCATCGGCATATTCAAATTCGACGCAGTGATGGTCGAACGTTTCGCCGGTGTCCTTGCCTTTGCGCACTTCGCATCCACCCATGCCATTGGCCCGAATCGGATAGCCGTTTTTCGCCCACGCGGCGACATCCAAGTTGTGGATGTGCTGTTCGACAATATGGTCGCCGCAGATCCAGGTGAAGTAGTACCAATTGCGCAGTTGGTACTCCATCTCGGTCAGCTTGCGGCCGTATTGCTTTTCTAGCTCGGCGCGGGGGTGGATCCAAGGGGTCGTGCCATTCCAATAGACGCGCATCGAGGTGATGTCGCCGATCGCGCCGTCATGGACTTGCTGCATGATGTCGATGTACGGCTGCTGGTGGTGCCGCTGCAGGCCCACCCCGACCGCCAGGTTTTTCTTCTTCGATTCTTCCGCGGCGGCCAAGACCCGGCGAATTCCGCCCGCGTCGGTGGCGACGGGCTTTTCCATGAAAATGTTCTTGCCGGCGTTCACGGCCGCTTCAAAATGGATTGGGCGAAAGCCGGGCGGCGTCGCCAAGATCACCAAATCCGGACCGGCTTCGAGGGCCTTTTTGTAAGCGTCGAAACCAACGAAGCGGCGTTCTTCGGGCACGTCGATTTTCTCGGCCAGACCGGGTTCGCCTTTGAGGTTGTTAAGGCTCGATTCAAGGTGATCCTTGAACGCGTCGGCCATGGCGATCAGCTTGACGCCGCCGGTCTTGTTATGCAGAGCTTGCGAGCAGGCGCCCGTTCCGCGTCCGCCGCAACCGATGAGCGCGATCTTGATCGTCTCATCGCCGGCGGCATAGGCCGTCTGCGAAATGCTCAAACCGCCCAAGAGCGAGGCGCCAACCGCCGCCGCGGTCGAACCTTTCACAAAATCGCGGCGCGTGGTGCCGCTCGTTGGCTGTGCATTCTGCTTCATGTTCAAACTCCGAATCCAAGGGTGGGAAAGGGGATCGCTCGGCCGCTTCTTGCTTTTCCAATTGCCGAGCCGCGAGAATTCTTCAAACGCCAGAAATCCCGAACCGGGAAGTATCTCTTAGCCTAACGGATACGCCGCGAAATCGCAATTATTTTCTCGTGTCCGCGCGCCTCGTCGCAGGCCGTGCGCGGCGCTAAAAGAGGCTCAATTCGGCGACTTGCTGGCCGTCTTCCCCGTCGGATTGCTCGCCTTCAATTGCACTTTGTCGAGGCCATACTCCCAGAGCTGCGCTTTCTCCTCGGCCGTCGGCTCGTGCCACGGGCGGACGATGCGAAAGCCGACAAACTGCGCGTCGGTCAGATACCAGACACTCTTCGGCGATTGCGGATCCTGGTCTTTCCAATCGGGGCTGGAAAACCGCCGGCAGGCGCTGCGGCAGGCCGCCGCCTCGTCGTCCCAGGCGCCGCCGCGGACGACGTGTGGATATTCTTTTTCGGGCCGCACGACTGGGTTGATCGCCTGGGCCCCTTGCTGTTTTTGATACGCGTCCGCTTCGTATTGGTCGAACACCCATTCGCTGACATTGCCGGCCATGTCGTGCAGCCCCCACGGATTGGCGAGCTTGGCGCCGACCTTGTGATATTTTTCGTCCGAGTTTTTTTCATACCAGCCATTTTCGGCGAGCTTGCTCGGATCGTCGCCAAAGTAGTACGCCGTCGTGGTGCCGGCTCGGCACGCATACTCCCATTCGGCCTCGGTCGGCAACCGATAATAGCGGCCGGTTTTTTCGCTGAGCCATTTGCAATACATCCGGGCCGCGAAGTGCGTCATCGAGAGGGCGGGAGTGGCTCGCTTGCCCATTCCAAAACTCATGTCGGTATAAGGCTTCGTCGGTCGCGCGACAAGGTCGGCAAAGACATCGTTGGGCTGGGCCGGAATCTTCTGAAACTCGCGCCGCTGCACATCCAGCACGAACATGAAAACTTCGTACTCATCCCAAGTCAGCTCGCATTTCTCCATCCAGAAAGGGGAAATTTGCACCTCGTGCTGCGGCCCCTCGTCCGCATTGCGGTGCGGCTCGTGGGCCGGGCTGCCCATCAGAAATTTGCCCCCTTTGATCGGCAACATCTCGAATTTGACTTCGGTGCCGGGAATCTGATCGGTGTAGGCCTGCATCTCGGCTTCGGTTTTAGCCACCGCGTCCTTGACCTCGGTGGGAACCGGCTTTTTTTCGGCGGCTTGCAGCGCGGGCGAGCAAATCAGGCTGCCCGCGACGAAGAAGCCGCAAAGTACGACGCGCCGTGGTTGCCAGCGAACCATCGCGCCAAGTAGGCTGGAAGGGGACATAGCGATTGGGGGCGAAAGAAAACAGATCGGCAGGACCAAAATTGAACCGGCGGCAACGCCAGATTGGCGAACGATGGTAGCAATCTCGTGGTGTGCCGCGCTGTTGTTGGTCGCGGCCGAAGGACCGGCGCTGACGCGCTATGAATATGAGCGCGTCGAGATGGCCATGCCTTACAAGCTCGTATTGTATGCCGCCGATGAAACGACTGCAAACCAGGCTGCTGATGCTGTCTTTGCGCGGATTCACCAGCTCGATCTGATATTTAGCGACTATAAAACCGAGAGCGAAGCGAGCCGTCTCAGCGCCGCGGCGCCGATGGACAAGCCGGTCGCCGTCAGCCGCGAAATGGGCGAAGTCCTGCAAGCCGCGCTCAAGCTCTCGGCCGCCTCCGAAGGCGCGTTTGACGTGACGATCGGCCCGCTAACCCATCTCTGGCGCTGGTCGCGGCGCCACAAGGAATTGCCCAGCCCCGAACGACTTCAGGCGGCTCGCGCGGCGGTCGGTTATAAGGCGGTCGAGTTCGATCCGGTCCGGCGAACCTTGCGGCTTTTGAAGCCGAACATGCGGCTCGATTTCGGCGGCATTGCCTGTGGCTATGCCGTGGACGAAGGGCTCCGCATCCTCCGCGAGCGCGGCCTCACCCGCGCCATGCTCGACGGCAGCGGAGACATCGGCGTCGGCGATCCGCCGCCGGGCAAAACCCATTGGCGGATCGGCATCGCCAAGCTTGACAATCCTGAGGGCAAGGCGACGCGCTACGTCAATGTCGCCAACTGTGCCGTGACCACGTCCGGCGACGCGTTTCAATTTGTCGAGATCAACGGCGTGCGCTATTCGCACATCGTCGATCCGCGCACCGGCTTGGGCCTGACGATCCATAGCGCGGTCACGGTCATCGCGCCCGACTGCATCCGCGCGGACTCCTACACGAAGCCGCCGATCATCATGGGCCCCCAAACCGGCTTTGCCCTGATTGAAAAAACGCCGGGGGCCGCAGCCCTTCTGTTCCGCAACGTGGACGGCAAGCTCGAGGCGAGCGAATCGCGCCGCTGGCACGATTTTGAGGACGCCGCGCGATAACGCGCCGAGCGTCCATGGATCATCGGTGAGTGCGGCCGATCCGAGCGCAGTCCCAAGGTTCAGACGCCGGCCAACGAGGCTCAGCGCCGCCGGTTCATTACCATTCGCTCGAACAACCGCGGGCCGCCGGCGCTGCGCCGCGGCTGCTACTTCGCGTCCTGGCCGACGGCCGGCTTGGGCATCAGCTTCAGGTCCACGGCCCAATCGACGAACCGGTTTTGCCAAGTGCCAAATGGAATCCCTTGCCGCGAACCGAGCCCTCCGCCGTGGCCGCCGTGGCCATAAATATGCAGCTCGACCGGAATCTTGGCGTTGAAATAGGCGTTATAAAAGTCGACCGTTTCCTTCGCGTGGAACGCATCGTCGATGCCGGCCGACGTGCAGAATGCCGGCGGGGCGTTCTTCGGAACATGGCTCAGGTTCAACTCTTTCCAACCGGCATAGACGAGCACCACGAAGTCGGGTCGGCTGCTGACGCGATCGACCGGATCGCTGGCGTCCGATTTGCCTTCATCAAAAAAGAGAGCGGCGCGGGCAGCTTGCTCGCCGCCGGCCGAAAAGCCCATGATCCCAATTCGCTTCGGATCGACGCCCCACTCTGCGGCATGGGCCCGTACCATCCGCACCGATTGGAGCGTGTCGGCCAGCGCGTCGACCGCCGAGCTATACGGCTGCAGACGATACCGCTCGGTAAAGGCCGCGACGCCGAGACGATTGAGCCAATGGGCGACATCGGTTCCTTCAGGGCCAACCCACAGCGTCGTGTTGCCTCCTCCCGCCGCGACGATGACCGCCATGCCGTTGGCTTTGTCCTTGGGCGGAAGGTGAACTTCGATGGAGGGGTTGTGGATGTTGGTGACATTCAGGACATGCCCATCGTTGCCGCGTTTGACGTTCTCCGGCTTGTCGTAGTCGGCCAGTGTCTTGAGCGCCGGATGGCCGGGAGGAAAGAGCGTGACCACTTTGTCTCCGGCGACGATCGGTTGCGGCTCCAGTAATTTGCCCTTCGCGGCCGGCTCATCGGCCTGAGCAACGAGCGCCGAGCAAAATAGAACCGCCGCGCCGGCAACCAGCAGGCGACGCGCAGACCAAGTAGAGCAAGTTTTCAGCATGATCGATTCTTCCAGGCGAGCGAGTGGCAGGAGGGACGAAAGCGTGATTCTAATCACGCCGGCGGCGGGAAACAACAATTTCCTCGCGAGCAAGCGAATTCGTGCGAGAAGGCCAACTTGGCCTGCGACCGCTTCAACAGGCGGTTAAACGCGCGCGGCGCATTTGCCAAGCGGTGGACCGAGAGGAGCTTTGTCGTGCCGCGAAGTCCGCCGCGACGCGGCGGCCCGAGGTTCGTCGCGGTCCCATTTCGCCGCGTGGTTGGCTAGGTTTGCTCGCTGACTTTCTCGGCCGGGCCTTTGCTCACGAATTGCAGTCCGCATTCGGAGAGGCCCTCGTGGATCAAGCGCGTGCGAATTATTTTGCTGACCACCCACAGGACCTCGCCGTTGTTCATCGGCATTCCGACTTGAATTTCGCGGCCGACGGTCAGCAAGTCTTGGACATAGACCGGCAAGACCGCATCGGTCAAAACACGCGGAAAGACTTCGCGCGGAATCAAAAAGCTGAGGCCGGAGCGTGAGAGATTGCGCGTATAAACCGGAAAGGAGACGCTCGCTTCGCCGCACTCTCGGCCGCGCGCCGCCGATTCGCTGGCCGGGACGACGATCACGACCGGCCGGTTTTTATAGCCGAAGCGTTCGCCGGACCGCTTTTCGCTTTGGTGCCCGGCGTTTTTGTCGTCCCATTTCTGGAGTTTTTCCAGCGCCGCGTGGAGCGATTGGCCGTCTACCTCGGGCACGTGCGTCGTCTTGAAATCCACCATGGAAGTCTCGCTGCCCGGCGCCTCCGCCTTGGAGCCGCTTTTGCTTTGGAAGAAAACCGATCGAGAAACTCTAGCCCACGAATTGGCAAGCGGCTGGCTGCAAGTTGGATTATTCCGGCAAAAAGAACTCGCGTTTTCCGTGGTTGGCGTAATCTCGTCAGCCATTAGAATCCCGCTCCCATGAAGCGTGAACTAGGGTTAAAGGCGGTTTTGAGGAGCCCGGCCCGCTACGGCAGCGGACCGAAAATTCCGCATCCTTTTTTCGCCTTGTTACAGGGGCCCTGCGATGAATATGAAAGTTCTTGTGGTCGACGACTCGAGCACCATGCGCAAAATCATCATTCGCTCATTGGAGGCGGTCGGCGTCACCGGGTCGGCCGAAGCGGGCGATGGAAACGAAGCCTTGGCCAAGTTCAAACAGGATCATTTCGACCTGATTTTGACCGATTGGAATATGCCCAACAAGAACGGCCTGGAACTGGTCAAGGACGTGCGCGCCATCGGCGGCACCTTGCCCATCATTATGATCACGACCGAAGCCGAAAAGCCGCGCGTGATCGAAGCGGTCACCGCTGGCGTCAGCGATTATCTGATTAAGCCCTTCACCGCCGACGCGCTCCGCGCGAAGCTGACCAAGTTTGTTTGATCGCGGGGCCTTCGCTTCCCCGGATCGCTTTCGCATTTCGGCCTCTCTGACTGGAACCCCATGAACGCAGCGCATATTAACCCTTTTATCAGTTCGGCGTTGACCGTCTTTGAAACGATGCTCGGGGTCAAGCTCGCGCGCGGCCAACTCTATTTGAAAGCCGCCAGCGAAGTCTCGCTCGAGGTCAGCGCCATCATCGGCCTGTCGGGCAAGGCGCGCGGAACCGTCGTGCTAAGCATGTCGCAACAGACGGCGATGGCGATTGCCGAGGTATTGCTGGGAGAGAAAACCGAAGGCATGTCGCCGGCCACGATCGACGCCATCGGCGAAGTGACCAACATGGTGGCCGGCGGCGCCAAGGCGCAGCTCGAGCAGTTCGACATGCGGATGACGATTCCAACGGTCATCGTCGGCCACGATGTGCGGATCGAGTTCCCCTCGAAGGTGCCCCCGCTATGCATTCCGTTTGAATCGCCGTGGGGACGGCTCTCGATTGAAGTCGGTCTGGTGGAACAAGGGGCCGAAGCAGCCGTCCCGGCGTAGCGGTCGAGATCGCCGTCGAGCGAGGCGATCCTCAGGCGCGAAAGGGTGACTCGCAGCGCCGATCTTGCCGGTCCGGCCATGAACGGAATCCGCGCGGTCCGAAGTGCGCGAACCTCAGTCGCCGCTTGCGCGCTGGCGAGCGGCTTCATAGAATAAGACCGCCGCAGTCGCCGCGACGTTCAAACTGTCGGCGCAGCCGAGCATGGGGAGTTGGATCGGCGTGATGTCCGGACCTTGCCACACTTCCGACAAGCCGCGGGCTTCGCTGCCGAGGACAATCGCCGACATCGGACGAAAATTGGCCGCCGTGTAGAGCCGCGCGCCATCCACCCGCGCCGCGAAGATTTCGGCGTTCCGCTCGCGCAGCCAATGGAGCGTTTCCGCACTGGTTGCCGCGCACAAAGGCAACGCAAAGATGGTTCCCAAGCTGGCTCGAATGGCATTGGGGTTATACAGGTCGGTCCGCGGATCGGCGGCAATGACGGCGGCGACTCCCGCCCCGTCGGCGCTGCGCACGATCGCGCCGAGATTGCCTGGCTTTTCGCAGCCTTCGACCACGGCGACCAGCGCGTCCGGCGGCAGTTTCAAATCGCCGAGCGCGCGGCGCGGCGTTTCAGCCACCGCGATGATTCCCTCGGCTCGTTCGCCGTACGCCAATTTTGCGAAGACCGGCGGCGTAACTTGATCCAAGTTCGCCGCCGCAGCCGCCGACAATCGCGCGATCAGATCGGCCGCCGCGGACGTGTGGCAAAGCTCTTCGCAGACGAAGATTTCGAGCAGCCGCACGTTCGCTTGCCAAGCCCGCTCGATCTCGCGGGCCCCATCGATCAGACAGTGGCCGAGCTGGTCGCGGGTGCGCCGCTCGCGCAATTTGGCGGCTGCTTTGATTCGCGGATTTTGCACGCTAGTGATGAGCACGAGAGACCGTTTAATCCGTCGTCAAAGGAATATCTGCTCAAAGCGCTTTCGACGCTCGTCCACGGACCGGCACGCGATTCACCCCCGACCGCTGCTGTCGAACCGCCGAACAGCCCGTTAAAAGATTGAATGCGCTTACCGCGCAACCCGCGCCAAGACTCCGCAAACCAAGGCGCGGCCCGTTTGGGTCTTCACGGCCAACTCGCTCGATTCCAACGGCGCGGCTTCTTGACCGAGGCCAGCGTGCAGCCAGCCGGCGAGTTGGCTGCGCTCGAGGCCGGTCGTGTGCGCCGTCACCAGCATGAACCGCGGCGTGCCGCCGGTCAATGCGCAGCAATCCGCCAACAGACGAGGCAAGTCTTCCGCCAGCTTCCAAAACTGGCCTGCCGGGCCGCGGCCGAAACTAGGCGGATCGAGAATAACCGCGTCGTAGCGATGGCCGCGTTTTCGCTCGCGGCGCACAAACTTGGCCGCGTCTTCGCAGATCCAGCGAATCGGCGCAGCTTCTAACCCTGACCGCTCGGCGTTCTGGCGCGCCCAAGCGACCACGTTCTTGGCCGCATCGACATGCACGACTTCGGCCCCCGCGGCGGCCGCGGCCAGCGTGCTGCCGCCAGTATAGGCAAACAGATTGAGGACTTTGCAGGGCTGCGGCGAAGCTCGGACCTGGGCGGCAATCCAGGCCCAGTTCTCTGCTTGTTCCGGAAAAATGCCGAGGTGTCCGAACTCGGTCGGCTTCAGTTCCAAGGTGAACGGCTCGAACTGTAGCGGCCAAGTTTCCGGCAGCGCCGCGCGCGGCAGCCAATGTCCAACTTCGCCGCGGCGCTCGTAGCGCGCGGTCGCCTGTTGCCAGAGAGCAGGCTCCGCCACGTCGATTCCTTCCGCAGCGGGGGCGGGCCGGTCGAGCACGAACGCACCGAAGCGTTCCAGTTTTCTCCCCGCCCCAAAATCGAGCAACTCATAAGGAGCGGGCGGCTTCATGGGGCGGACGCAGCTAATTTCGAGTCGTGCCGCGAGGGGCATTTCGCGGCCGCTTATTTTAGCTGGCGCGTGGCCGGGCCGTCGAATACTTCGGTGCGATTGGCCAGCCGGCGACAGGTCGCCAAGATGCCGGCAAAATCGAGCCCCAACTCCGCCAGTTGCTCGCTCCGCTCCGCATGGTCGATATAACGGTCGGGCACGCCGAGTCGCGTAATGCGGCTTGTATCCAGGCCCGCATCGCAAGCGGCTTCCAACACGGCGCTGCCAAACCCGCCTTGCAAGCAACCTTCTTCGAGCGTCACCACGAACGGCGAATCGCCGATCGCGCGGACGATCGTTTCTTGATCAAGCGGTTTGACAAAGCGGGCGTTGATGATCCCCAGATCGAGATCGTCCTCCTCGCGCAATTTGGCGGCGACTTGCAAACACGTGTTCACCAGCGGGCCGCAGGCGATGAGCAGGCCATCATGCCCCCAGTCGAGCACTTCCGCCTTGCCCAACTCGACTTTGTCGCGTTGCCGATCGATCCGCTCGGCGGTTGCTTTTGGATAGCGAATCGAGACCGGCGCATCGTGCTTCAAGGCGAACGCCAACATCTGTTGCAAGTCCCATTCGTCCGCCGGCGCGGCCACGACCATGTTCGGAAACACCCGCATGTAGGCCAGATCGAACACGCCGTGATGCGTCGGGCCATCCGGGCCGACCACTCCGGCTCGGTCGAGCATAAACGTGACGGGCAAATTTTGCAGGGCGACCTCTTGAAAGATTTGATCGAACGAGCGTTGGAGAAACGTACTGTAGATATCGACGATCGGACGCAGGCCAGATTTGGCTTGGCCGGCGGCGAACGCCACCGCGTGCGACTCGCAGATTCCCGTGTCGAAAAAGCGGTCAGGAAAGGCGTCGCGCACCGGCTCGAGCTTGTTGCCTTGGCACATAGCGGCGGTCATCACCGTTACCCGCTTGTTCTTTTTCATCTGCTGCAGGATGGCTTCGCTGGCGACATCGGTATAGGCCCGCGCAGAACTTTTGCGGATATGGATGACCTTCTCGGCCGCCCGCTCGAAGGGGGCTGGCGTGTGAAAATAAACAGGGTCCTGGGCCGCCGGTTTAAACCCGTGCCCTTTTTCCGTGACGACATGCAGCAGAACCGGGCCGTTGACTTTCTTGACCATCTTCAAGTAGCGGCGAAGTTGGCTTAAGTCGTGGCCATCCACGGGACCCATATAGCGGAAACCGAGTTCCTCGAACAACATCCCGCCATGCAGCCCGGCTTTGATCGAGTCTTTGACCAGCAACAAGAGCTTTTCCATTTGGTCGCCGATCAAGGGGACCTTGCGGAGGAGCTTTTGCACGTCGCTCTTCAGATTGGTATAGAGCGAATTGACGCGGAGGCGGTCGAAGTAATCGGCCACGCCGCCGACCCGCGGACAGATGGACATTTTGTTGTCATTGAGCACCACCAGCATTTTCTTCTTCAAGCCGCCGGTGTTGTTCAGGGCTTCAAAGACAATGCCCGAGGGAAACGCGCCATCGCCGATCACCGCGACGGAATGCCGCTCTTCGCCGAGTAAGTCATCGCCGCTTTTCAAGCCGAGCGCGGTCGAGACGCTGCACCCGGCATGGCCGGTCATGAAGAGGTCGTACGGGCTTTCGGCCGGATTGGGATAGCCCATCAGGCCCCCTTTGGTCCGGATCGTGGGAAAATCGTCGAAGCGGCCGGTGATCAGCTTGTGCGGATAGATTTGGTGGCCCGTGTCCCAGATCAGCCGATCGCGGCTGAAATCGAACGTCGTGTGCAACGCCAAGCACAGTTCCACCACGCCCAGATTCGAGGCGAAATGAGCCGACCGGTTCGTCACCAGCGTGCACAACGCCTCGCGCATTTCCGCGGCAACTTGTTTCAGTTGCGGCAGCGACAGCTTTTGCAAATCGCGCGGCGATTGGATGTGGGATAAAAACGCAGACATCTTAATGATTCCTTTCGAGAACATACCGGGCGAGGGCTTCCAATGCGCCCGCTCGACCGCCCAACGGGGCCAAGGCGGCAATCGCCTCGCCCACGAGCCCCGCGGCTCGCGTCTGGCTTTCCTCGATACCTAATAAACCGGGGAAAGTCAGCTTTCCTAACTGCGAGTCCTTTTGCACCCGCTTGCCAAGATTCGCTTCGGTGCCGCGCACGTCGAGCAAATCATCGGTGATCTGAAACGCCAGCCCCAGACAACGGCCATAATCGGCCAAAGAGGCCAATTCGCGGGGCGCGGCGCCGGCGACAAGCCCTCCCAACTGCAACGGGACGTTGATCATCGCCCCGGTCTTGCGACGGTGGATCGATTCCAGCGCCGCCAGCCCTCCGCCGGAAAACTCGCCCGCCAGATCGTCCGCCTGTCCACCGACCAGCGCCGTGGCGCCGGCTGCTTCGGCCAGCGCGGCGCAACACTGCGCGGCCAGTTCGGGCGGCTGCGTATGCTTCGCCACAACTTCAAAGGCCAGCGTCAAAAGAGCGTCTCCCGCCAAAATCGCCGTGGCCTCGTCAAACGCCTTGTGGCACGTTGGCCGGCCGCGCCGCAGATCGTCGTCATCCATCGCCGGCAGATCGTCATGGATCAGCGAATAGCAATGGATCATCTCCGTCGCACAAGCGACCGGCATCGCGGCGTCCATTTCGCCCCCGCACGCTTCTGCCGCAAACAGAGCCAGAATCGGCCGCAACCGCTTGCCCACCGCCAATAAGCTGTAACGAATGGCCTCCTTGAGGCGCGGCGGGCAGCCGGACGGCAGATCGCTGAATTGGTCCAATGCTGCGTCGATTCGAGCCCGGATGAAGCTCAACTGCGACGAAAGCTCCCGTGGAACAGCCAACATTACGCACTCAAGGGGTCGCGATGATGACACATTACAAAAACGAAACCAGATTCGAACCGGCTGCAGAAAATCTTCAGCCCAGTTCCTTCTCGCTCCAAAAAACGAGCGAAGATTTGCGAAGGCTGAACGATTGCTGCACCTGGCATGGGGCGCGCGGTGGACCGCCGGCGAAATCAATCCGACCGCGACAAGAACCGAGCGGCGCTAAGTTCCTGAGGCTCTCCGGATCATTCCTGCCAACGGCTTTTCCCCAGCCGGGCCAATCACTGCAAACCTTGGCCAGCTATAGTCTTCCGCCGCCGCACTTCCTTTATCTTATTAACCGGCCCGAATGGCGTCTATGTCGGTCGGTCGCATTTGGCGATTTCAGTTGCCAGAAAATGCCAATCGGCGCACTCCCGCGGCGTTAAACTCCGGCTATTTTGCCGCCTTTGAAGCAGCGCTATCGTCCGGCGCGACGCTGCCGCGGAGGTTGCGGCAAAGGCGAAAGAGGTCGCCGGTCACCGCACAAGCGAAAAGGCTTAGGTCCGCCAGTCGGGCGGATCGTTGAGGTTGGCTGAGCGATCCACCGAGTTGCCGGTCGCCAAAAGTGCCCTGGCGCTTGCCTACGTGCAAGCGCCAGCGCCGCTGAGATCAGCCAGCCAGCGGCTACGCACTTGCTCCGGTCGCGGCCTCGCCGGTCCGCTGAATCCCTTTTCGCGACAAATACCAAGTCATAAACCCTCCGAAGGCGAATCCGGAGATGCCATCGGTAATCGCCGAGATCAACAACCGACCGAGTCGCCATTCGCCCTCTTCAAGTCCTTGTGCAACAAAGGGAATCAAGGCCATGATGACCCACATCAGGAAGCCGAAGGCGAGGCTCTGGATCCAAAAAGCCCGCCGCAGATTCAGGGGCTTGAATTCCGTTTTTAGCACCGGCCGCTGCGGCAGGTGCTGGGCCCGATAATGGCGGACGGGCAGATACCAGAGCGGCAGTGTGATCGCCAAAATCAAGAGCGAAAACAGGTTCCACAAACAGGCGATTCGGCCGCCGCACGCCGGACAGACGAATCCCAGCCAATTTCCGAAAGCTTGTTTGCCGGTCCAGCAGCGGCAATCGTGAAGCGCATCGCAATGGGCGCAATACAAATAGGTCCGCTCCGGACGCGTTAGCTTGCAATCGCGGCATTCCACCGTAATTTTTGGAATCCGCTGACCGAGCAGCAATTCATTGATCGCCAAGGCGGGATTCACAATCCAATGGATTAACAGCGGATGGGGCAACTTGATAATCTTCTGATTATGACCGTCGCATTTGGGACAAGCGGGAACAGTGGGTTCCATGACGATAACCTCGCAGCAAGAAATGAGATGGGCTGGAAATGAGACGCCGCGCGACGCTGCCGCTGGCAACTCGACCGTTCGGTCTCTGACCGCCCGGCGAACTGGCTATTCGGCGATGGGCCAAGGGCGCGGGAACTCCCTCTTTCGCTCAGCGTAGAACCGACCGATTTGCAACACGAGGTCGGCGACTTCCGCCCGCTCGATACGATTGCGTTCGATTGATATGGCCAGCCTGTGGCCGCGCTGTGCGGTTGCGCTATGGGTACGGCGCCCGTGAGGTTTTGGCGCGCACAGGTCCGTGCTATAGTAAGCGTCGCCCCGTTTTCGTTAGCTCGTGCTGAACCTCTGCCTGTTCGCAGTTTCTGCTCCCGTTTATTTAGCCATGATTGCTATGAACCGCGCCGCGGCCTTTGAACTGGTTTGTGAATACACGCAGAACGAGAGCCTGCGCAGGCACATGCTCGCGGTCGAAGCGGCGATGCGCGCCTATGCGCGGCATTTCGGCGCGGACGAAGAGACGTGGGGAATCGTCGGTTTGCTCCATGACTTCGACTATGAGCGGTGGCCCAATCCGCCGGACCATCCGCTGCAAGGGGCGAAGATTCTGGCCGAACGCGGATATCCGGAAGAAGTCATCTATGCGATCAAGTCGCACGCCGACTATCTGCCCGATTGTCCGCGGGTATCACAGCTCGACAAGGTCCTCTATGCGTGCGACGAACTGTCCGGCTTTATCGTGGCGGTGGCAGCCGTACGGCCGGAGAAACTGAACGGACTGCAAGCCGCGAGCGTGAAAAAGAAGCTCAAGCAAAAGAGCTTTGCCGCGGCCGTCAATCGCGACGACATTACCCGCGGCGCAGCCGATCTCGGCGTCGACTACGACGCGCACGTGCAGTTCGTCATTGACGCGCTGGCCGCCGCGCAAGAAGCGCTCGGGCTGAAAGCCGATTGAAGCCGCGAACGGCTAATCCGGAAGTAGCCGGCTGGCCTCGGCTCCAGCAATATCGACGGACGTTCGATTCAAGCGCGGCGGGAGCCAACAACGAGTCAGCGACGAAACGCCGCTGACTCGCCGTCGCTCCTGCCCACGGTTCCTGCCCGAGATGACTACGTAGAATTGCCCACAGATCAAGGCGGATGCCGAGAACGGGCGTTCCGCAACGCCAGCCGCCCCGCGATGACCGGCCCGCGGCGATGGATGCGAACGCGGGCCGTCTGGAGTGTTTCTTTTTATCGTACGCCGCCGCGCAATCGCGTCTATCCCCATAAACATGGGACGGCGAGTGCGCCTCCTCAGGCGTAGTAGCCGGCGCCAGACCGCTTCAGTCCAGGGCGTTCGAGCCGGCGATGAAGCGCCCCAATAGCTCGCCGCGACTATTGACGTCGAAATGCCGGTAGATTTGTTTCATATAGTCGCCGACCGTGTGTTGGCTGAGGTCGAGTTTGCTGGCGATGAGTTTTTGAGAGTCGCCGCGCAAAAGCAGGAGCAGAACCTCACGCTCGCGCGGGGCGAAGCGAACGGCCTTTTTCGCCAAAGCGAGGTCCGCGCCGTCGCGATGAATCCAGTCCACGTTCTGAAATACGATGTGCACAATCGCGCGTTCGCGCTCGGCAAAAGCCGGCTTGCCAAGCCGGCGATGGATGCCGATCGCGCTAAACCCGCCGCCCCCCAGCGGATACATACTCATCAGAAATTCGCCGATCCCACGGGCGTGAAAATCGGCGGCCAACGTGGGCCACTCCGCATCCGAAATGACGTTGTTGCGGACGATCGTGCGCAAATTTCCGCCGAAAATGTGCTCGGTGAGACTACTCGCCGCTTTATGCGCCGCCTTGGAAGTCATCAATAAATGAAAGAAA
The DNA here is from genome assembly GCA_035656655.1 of Pirellulales bacterium. Taxonomy (GTDB): domain Bacteria; phylum Planctomycetota; class Planctomycetia; order Pirellulales; family DASRSE01; genus DASRSE01. The sequence continues at coordinate 11,979 of DASRSE010000030.1, read as the reverse complement.
TCGTCTCGCTCCTGTTGGTTTTTCCAACCGCCATCGACAAAGCTCGTCGGCATGGCATCGCCCAGCACGTCGGGGTTCGCATATCCGAACGACCAAAAAAAGGTGTCCCCCTCAATCAACCGGACTAGGCCCGCGGCCAACTTCCGCCGGCGCTCCACCAAACCTAACTCGTGCGTCGGGTTGCCGACATCGGCCACCAAATCGACAATCGCCTCGATGTCTGCCTGCGGCAAGGAAACCGAGGTCGGCTTAGAATGAGCAGCGTCCATAGCGCCCCAAAGAGTGGAATGAGCTAAGTGACCACAAGAACTCGGCGGAGCTATCGCCGTAGAACGAGTCGTCTGCCGGCCCCGGTTCGAGAATGCCGACCAAAAGAGAAGAGCGGATCGTCTCACTTATAGACGACCGAACTGGCCAATGTCAAACTTGAAATGCACCCGGGGGTTCATTCCCGCCACAACTCGCTGTGGTATCGGCGAACGCAGCCAAGCCGCGGGCGAGGGGGTTCTCTTTCCGGGGAAACCCTAAGCGGCTGGAAGCCGCTTGTACATTGGCGCGGCCGGGGACTCAAAGTACACGCGGCATCTTGCCGCGTCAGGCGTTCGCTACGACGGCCCGCGGCTCAAAGGGATGATCTGCGGCTCAAGGCGATGATCGGCAAGGGACGCTCGCGAGCGTGATTTTCCGCATTCGGAGCGTTTTCCAGAATCCCAAAGCGGCTGGAAGCCGCTTGTACATTGGCGCGGCCGGGACGCATAGTACACGCGGCATCTTGCCCCGTCGACCGTTCGCTACGACGGCTCACGGCTCAACGGGATGATCTACGGCTCAATACGATGATCACAGTGGACGCTCGCGAGCAGAAATCTCGCGCACCAAGAGCGTTTTACAGAATCCCTAAGCGGCTGGAAGCCGCTTGTACATTGGCGCGGCCGGGACGCAAAGTACACGCGGCATCTTGCCGCGTCAGGCGTTCGCTCCGACGGTCCGCAGCTCAAAGGGATGATCTGCGGCTCAAGGCGATGTTCGCCATCGGACGCTTGCGAGCAGTGATCTTGCGCACTCGAGGGGCGTCTTACTGAATCCCAAAGCGGCTGGAAGCCGCTTGTACATTAGCGCGGCCGGGGGCGCACAGTACACGCGGCATCTTGCCGCGTCGAGCGTTCGCTACGGCGGCCTGCAGCTCAAAGGGATGATCTGCGGCTCAAGGCGATGATCACAGTGGACGCTCGCGAGCAGAAATCTCGCGCACCAAGAGCGTCTAGCGGAAACCCTAAGCGGCTGGAAGCCGCTTGTACATTGGCGCGGCCGGGACTCAAAGTACACGCGGCATCTTGCCGCGTCGAGCGTTCGCTACGACGTCCCGCGGCTCAAAGGGATGATCTACGGCTCAAGGCGATGATCGCCATTGGATGCACGCGGGCAGAATCTTCCGCATCCCGAGCATTTTCCAGAGTCCCTAAGCGGCTGGAAACCGTTTGTACTTACTTTACCGATGCTTTTCGGGGCGCTCGACCTTGAGGACTTCAGAGGCGCTAATGAAGCCATCGCCATTCAAATCGTACTTGGCAAACTCGGCCACCTTGGAGTCGCTCCAAGTCGCACTGAATTCGGCCATCGAGACTTGGCCATCTTCGTCAACATCAGCGCGGATGAACCAACTGGGGGTTCCCTCGGGAAAACGATCGGCCGCGGTTGGATACATTTTCTTGCTCTTCGAACTGGAACTGCTGCTGGTGGAATGATGTCCCCAGCCGCCGCCACCGCTGCTGCTATGTTCCGAGCTTGCTAGTCCGCCGGCCTCTTGATTGGCCTTGCGAAGATGTTCGGTCAAGGCGTTCAGAGTAATGATCCCGTCGCCGTTGGCGATCTTTTCCGGTTCGCCGCGCATCTCTTTCCACTCGTCCTTTTCCAGGTATCCGTTCTTGTTCTTGTCGTATTGGCGCATCATGCTTTCGGCATATTTGCGATATTTCTCCTCGGGATCGGCCGCAGCGCTCGAAGTGCTGCTGTGGCCATCGCTGCTGGTGACCGTCGTGACGGTGCCCCCCAAGGCGAGCGGCTCGCCAAAGCCGGGGACCAACGCCGCGTCGTCGGGCAAACCGAAGCCGGGAACCAAGGCCGCCAGCCGGGCGCGCTCTTTTTGAATTTCCTTGTCCTTTTCCTTGGCTTTCTCTTTGTCGGACTTCGTGCCCGACCGCTTATCTTTGTCCGCGCTGCCGCTAGAACTACTCGAGCCGCTCTCGCCGGACCGAGCTTCGGATCCGCGGCCGCCGCCGAGCCGGCTTTCCATTGCTTCTTTCAGTTTGGCAACGGGGATCGGTTTGGTGGTGTCGAGGCCTGCCTCTTCGGCCATCCGCTGGGCGAAAAACTTCGAGCGGCCTTCGACTTTATCGAGGTCGACGACGCCAGTATTGTTCGGGTCCAGGCGCTGCATCATGTCATCCGCGCTCGGCCGACGAAAACCGCCGCCGCCGGCTTCACCGCCGCCATCGCGCCCGCCGCCTCCTCCTTCACGCCCGCCGCCGCCTCCTTCACGCCCGCCCCCACCGCCACGGCCGCCGCGGCCTCCGCCCCAGCCTCCACCCCCATTACCCCCGCCGCCCCAACCTCCGCCTCCGCCGCCCCAGCCTCCGCCGCCTGGCCCTTGAGCCAGCAGGGGCAAAGCTTGCATGGTCACCAGGACGACCAGAAAACCGAACAGTTTGGCGAATTTCCGGGCTGAGATCATAGGGGGCGACTCCACCTGCGGATCGGGAGATGCGAACCGAGAACCATGCGAAGGATTGTGACGAGACCCTTTCACTATACTAAACCCCTAGCCCGGTGTCTCCGTTTCGCGGTTTTTGGACCCTTTTTTGAGGTTTCTTCGATCTCGCGAGCTAGGCGGATCGCTCGGTGCGGCAGTTTCGCCCGTTTTCGGGCAAAACGGAGAACCGCGAGGGAGGAGTACGGGAAACCGAAATTTTTTTTCGGAACCGGCATTTTCGCTCCCCTTTGCCGCGAAACCCTCGATAGCAGCCGGTGTTGGATACATTAAGAGTCCACCATCCAATCTTTTCAGTTCATCGTCAGGAGTTCGACCCATGTCTCGTTTGTTTTCTGGTTTGCTGGCCGTGTGCGTCCCCGCGGTGCTCGTTCTCGTCGCGACATCGCCTGCGCATGCTCAACGTCAAGGGGGCCGCGGCCAAGGGGGCGGTTTCGGCCAAGGGGGAGGCGGACAAGGCAACCTCAATACGGTGAGCCTGGAACAAGTCCAAAAGGAGCTTGAACTCTCCGACGAGCAAAAAGAAAGCCTGAAAAAGCTCGGCACCGATATCCGCGAGCAAGCCCGGGCCAACGGCGGCAATCGCCAAAGCCTCCGCGACCTGTCGCAAGAAGATCGCGACAAGAAGTTGGCCGAAATGCGCGACAAGGCGAAGGAACAAGCCGCTGACGTGAACAAGAAGATCAACGACATTTTGCTCCCCGCCCAACAGACTCGCCTGAAGGAAATCGCCCTCCAATTGAAGGGTACGAACGCCTTGATGGACGACGAAGTCCAAACTTCGCTCGGCCTGAGCGACGATCAAAAGACCCAGTTGAAGACGGCCAGCGAAGCCTCGCGGACCGCGATGCGCGACCTCTTCCAAGGGGGCCAAGGGAACGCCGGCAACCGCGATGAGATCCGCACCAAGATCGCCGATGCCCGCAAGAGCAGCGACGAGAAAATGCTGGCGGTTCTGACCTCGGACCAAAAGGACAAGTTCGAAAAGATGCAAGGCAAGAAGATCGACATCGATCGGAATGCCTTGTTCGGCAACCGTGGTAACCGCGGCAATCGCGGCAACCAAAACAACAACGACAAGAAGACCCTCTAAGCCGGTCTCCAGCGCTGTTTCCGCTCTGCTGGCTGGAATGCTTTCCTGGTCTGGCGGAGCGGCCAAAATCTCTCGTGGAACTTGGGCCGCGGTCTTCTGAGCTTCAGTCTCGGAGGACCGCGGCGTTTTTTGCAAACAGGGGCCCGCGATGCCGCTTGGGAGGGTCTGTCGGGGCTCGCTCGGGAAACCGCAGCCCCTGACTGCGACTTTCCGCAGCCAAAAAAATTCGATTTCGACCCTTTTTGCGGAAGACTTCTTGTTCTCGGCCGGTGTTGATTACAATAGAGGAACCTACCAATCCTCCCTCCTCAAGCGTTCTCTCCTGCTGGTTCAATCCTCTCGCCGTAGTTAGTGTGGGCCATGGAAGCCGGTGAAATTCTGCTGCGACGCGGTCTGCTGAACCAGCGGCAACTGGATATGTCGCGGTCCGCGCAAAATGACGGAACGCGGTTGGACCAGATTGCCGTCGACATGGGCTTTTTGTCCGAAGAGTCGGCGCTCAAGGCGCTCGGCGCCGAAGTCGGGATCGACTTTGTCGATTTGCCGGAGGCGGAAGTTGACCCCTCGATCCTGGGCAACTTTCCGCAGAAGTTGATCCATCGCCAAAACATGTTTCCGCTCCGCCGCGAAAACGGCTCGCTGATTGTGGCGACGAGCGATCCCTTCGATCTCTATCCGCTCGACGAAATCTCCGCCGCCACCGGGCTCTCGGTGATTCCAGTGCTCGCCAGCCGCGCGGAAATCAGCAAGCTGATCAAGCAGCATCTCGGCGTGGGCAGCGAGACGATCGGCGACATGATCGCGCAGACCTCGGACAAAGTCGAATTGCTCGAGGAGATCGAATCCGACGGCTCGGAATTGTCCGAGATGGCTCAAGAGGCGTCGGTCGTGCGCCTGGTCAATGAGATTTTGCTCGAGGCCATCGAAAGCCGATCGAGCGACGTCCACTTGGAATCGCAGCCCTCCGGCTTGCGGATTCGCTACCGCATTGACGGAATGCTCCACTCGCAGCCGATTCGCCAAGAGATCACTCGCTTTCAAGCGGCGATTGTCAGCCGCTTGAAGATCATGGCCCGGCTGAACATCGCCGAAAAACGCTTGCCCCAGGACGGCCGCATCAAGCTGAAGGTGTCCGGCCGCGAGGTTGACGTTCGCGTCTCGGTCATTCCGATGATCCACGGCGAAGGGATCGTGTTGCGTATTTTGGACAAGGGGCGGATGAAGTTCGAACTTCGCTCGCTGGGGATGGAAGCCGATCAGTACGCCCTGTTTGAAGACCTGATCCGGCTGCCCCACGGCATCATCCTCGTCACCGGGCCGACCGGCTCCGGTAAAACGACGACCCTTTATAGCGCGCTGCTCGAAATTCGCGACGAATCGACCAAGATCATCACGACCGAGGATCCCGTCGAATATCAGCTAGACGGGGTCAACCAGATTCAGGTGCATACGAAGATCGGGCTGACCTTCGGCGCTTCGCTCCGCAGCATTTTGCGTCACGATCCGGATGTCGTCCTCGTCGGCGAAATTCGCGATCTGGAGACCGCCGAGAATGCGATCCAAGCTTCGCTCACGGGCCACTTGGTGTTCAGCACGCTGCACACCAACGATGCGGCGGGAGCCTATACCCGGATGATCGATATGGGGGTCGAGCCGTTCTTGGTCGCCAGCACCGTTGAGGCGGTCATGGCGCAGCGGCTCGTGCGTACCTTGTGCAAACAGTGCAAACAAGCGTATCGCCCGGCCGCGGAGGATTTGCCGGCCGATTTTCCGCTGGATCAGCTCGAGGCGGTCGGCGGAAAGCTGTTCCAGCCGGTCGGCTGCCGCGCGTGCCGCCATACCGGCTATCAAGGTCGCCACGGCATTTTTGAACTCCTGGTGACTTCCGATCCGATCCGGCAGCTCGTGCACGACCGCTCGGGGACCTGGGCGATCAAAAACGCCGCCTTGAAGTGCGGCATGAAAACCTTGCGCGAAGATGGTTGGCGCAAGGTCGTTTCCGGCAGCACGTCGCTGGCGGAAGTGGTCGCCACGACGAAGACCGACACCATTAAATAACGAACGATTGTGACCAATCCTGTAAATAATGAAGGATTGTGACCAATCCTGGCGGCGCGCGGGTTGTGGAACCGGCCGCCGCTCAAACATGCAACGCTGCTTGTTTTTCGCTGCTTATGCCTGACTTCGCTTATACCGCTCGCGACCTTACCGGCTCGAAAGTATCGGGCATGATTGCCGCCGGCAGTCAGCGCGAAGCGCTGGCCCTGCTGACGAAGCAATCGCTGTTTCCGATGGAGGTTCGCGATCCGCTGCCGAAGCTCGCCGCCGGCAAATCGCGGAAAGTCAAGCCGCTCCTCATCGCCAACATGTTTAGTCAATTGTCTGGGCTGCTCCGGTCGGGGGTGCCGCTGCTGCGGTCGCTGAATGTGCTCCGCGAGCAAACGTCCCATAGCGGCTTGAAGTCGATCTTGTCCGACGTGCATGATCAGGTCGAAGAGGGCTCGACCTTGGCCGAGGCGATGGCCCACCATCCGCGGGCGTTCGGCGAAATGTCGATCAGCATGATTCGCGCGGGGGGCGAAGGAGCCTTTTTGGAAGACGCGCTCGACCGTGTGTCTGAGTTCACCGAAAAGCAACAAGATTTGAAAAGCCGCACGATCGGCGCGATGGCTTATCCCCTCTTTTTGGGTTTCTTCGGCAGCCTCATTGTCACTTTCTTGATCGTCTTCTTCGTGCCCAAGTTCGCGGATATGTTCGGGCGGATGCGGCAAAAAGGCGAATTGCCTTTCTTGACCGATTGGCTGCTGAACTTTAGCGAGTTCTTGAATCATTGGTGGTGGCTCGGGGCGGGAGCCATCGTCGCCTTGTTTTTCTTTGCCAAAGGCCGGCTGCAAACGCCCGAGGGGCGGATCTTCCGGGACCGGGTGTTGATCAAGCTGCCGATCGTCGGACATATTTTCTTGAGTCTGTCGGTGTCGCGGTTTTGCCGCGTGCTGGGGACGCTCTTGCATAACGGCGTGCCCATTTTGAAAGCCTTGGAAATCAGCGGCGGCGCGACCGGCAACAAGGTCCTCTCCGGCGCAATCAACCAAGCGGCCGAAAATATCTCCGCGGGCGAGTCGCTGGCCAAGCCATTGGCCTCCAGCGGACATTTCCCGCGCAATGTCTGCGAAATGATCAGCGTCGCCGAAGAATCGAACAACTTGGAAAATGTGCTGACGAACATCTCGGACGACTTGGACAAGCGGACCTGGCGGCAACTGGACTTAGCGGTCCGCTTGCTGGAGCCGCTGATGCTGTTGATTTTGGCCGGGGTGGTGCTGCTGGTGGCCATCGCCCTGCTGCTGCCGGTCATGAAGATGAGCACCTCGATATGAGTTGTCAGGCCGGCCTCGACCGGCCAAAATAAAACGTTCGGACAAAGCTGGCAAACTAAACCCACGGTTCTTTTTTTACGGAGTATGAGTCATGATTCGGTCTCGCGGTGTGCGTCGTGCCCGGCAACGGCACGCCTTTACGTTGATGGAAGTGTTGCTCGTCTTGGCGATCCTCGTGATCCTCGGTTCGTTGGCCGTGTTCGCGTTCGGCAATGCAAAAATGAAGGCCAATATCGATTCGGCGAAGAGTCAGATCGGTTTGCTGTCCACGCCGATCAATATGTATCTGAATGATTACAACCAGTATCCGGACGACCTGAGCCAACTGCGCAATCCGCCCGCCCGTCCGAACGGCCAAGCCGCGCCGCCCTATATCGAAAACGACGTTCCGCTCGATCCGTGGAACAACCCTTATCAGTATCACAAGGGGGGCCAGCACCATCCGGACTCGTACGATCTCTATTCGCTCGGACCCAACGGGGTTGAAGACGCGAACGTGATCGGCAATTGGTAATTTCCGACCGAGTGCAACCGCTCCGATCTCGCCCCAGAAAGCCGTTTGTGAATCGCATCTGTCCCACCATCGAGAATCGATTAACGCGTCGGGAGCGATGCGCATGTCGCGGGTTGCTCGGCGGGAGTACCCGCAGGTTACTCGGCGGGAGTACCCGCGGGTTGCTGGGCGGGAGTACCCGCGGGCGGCGCGCGATGACGCTGATTGAGATTCTGCTGGTGTTGGCGATTATCGCGGCGATTTCGGCGATGGCGTATCCGATGGTGAAGGGGGCGTTTGGCGGATTTCGCTTGCAGGCGGCGGCCGATCAGGTCCGCGCCGCCTGGGGCGATGCGCGGAATGCCGCCATGACGACCGGCCAAGTACAACTGTTCCGCTACAATCTCCAAACCGGCGAGTACCTCATTCAGCCATGGAGCGGCGACGAAGCGAACGCCCAAGCGGCCACCGAAGGAAGCGCCGCCAGCAACAACGGTTTTGGTAGCGGTTCGGCGGCTGCGGGTTCGGGTTCCGGCGCAGCCAACGGCGCTCCGGCAGGAGGGAGCGGTCTCGGCGGATCGAGCGGCTCCAACGTGACGGTGATGGTGGCCAATAACACCACGCTCGACGCCTATGGCAATGTCGAGCCGCATGTCCTGAGTGGGGGCGTGCTGTTTCATTGCGGCGAGGCGACCGGCGACAGCCGCCAAGATCAAGTCTTGTCGACCGATGCCAATTCCAAGAGCGACACCGGCAACACGGCGCCGCCGATCCTGTTCTTTGCCGATGGAACCACCTCCGAAGCTCGGCTCTGCCTGGTCAACGATCGCGATCGCGCCGTGATTCTCGAACTGCGCGGCCTCAACGGCACCGCCAAGATCAGCGAAGTGATGGATTTGTCCGCAGTTCCAAACATGGATTCAGGACCGTCTAGCTCCGCCGCGAGCGGGGCCGCAGGCGGATCGTACGGCGCAGGCTCGGCTGGCGGAGGCGCGCAATGACCCGCTGTCCGCCGCCCGTTCGTCGTCCTGCGCGCCGCGCCGCGAACGGCTTTACGTTGTTGGAAATTATCCTCGCCTTGGCGATTCTGGCGGGGGGCTTGGCCGTGTTGAGCGAAGCCATTCGGATCGCTCAATCGAACGGCCGAATTGCGCGCGATTCGACCTATGCGCAAATGTTGTGCGAAGAAAAGTTGGGCGAGTTCACCACCGGGGTGACGCCCCCGGCGGCAGCGTCGGGCGTGCCGTTTGATAACTATCCCGGCTGGACCTATACCGTCGCCATGGATGACCTCGATATTCCGAACTTCATGGTGATCGAAGTCACGGTGACGCAAGAGGTGGCGGAAGGCCAGCAGCCTGTCTCGTTTTCCTTGAAACAGTGGATGATTGATCCGTCGATTCTCGCGGCGGCTTCGAATCCTGACGCACAGAGTAGCAGCAGCAACAGCAGTTCTAATTCGAGCAATAGCTCGAGCGGAACCCCTAGTTCTGGCAGTTCGGGCGGTTCCAGTTCGTCCAAATCCTCTAGTACCGGTTCCACCGGCAGCAGCAAATGACGATCTTCAGGAAGAAGCGCGCGGTTTGCGGCGGATTCACTCTGTTGGAAGTGATCCTGGCCTTGTCGTTGGCAACCTTGCTGCTGGTGGCCATTGGAATGGCCATTCAAATGCAATCGCGGGCGATCGACTCCGGGCGGAGCGGTCTCGACGACGCGCGGCTGGCGCATGCGATCTTGAAACGGATCAGCGACGACGTTCGCGGCACGATTCGTTACGAGCCGATCGACACGTCCGGCATGAATCTGACCAGCAAGACGTTTTCCGCCGCCAACGCGATCGCACAGGCCGCCTTAAATGGGGCCGCCGCCTCGGGTACGTCAGGCAGCTCCTCGGGCGGCTCGACCAGCGGCTCGTCTGGTTCTTCTAGCGGCAAAAGCTCGACGGGAAGCACCTCTACCGGCAGCACTTCTACGGGCAGCAGTTCGACCGGAGGCTCCAGCTCCGGCAGCTCAAAATCCGGCTCTTCCGGCGGCTCGACAGCCGGCAATTCCTCGAGCAGCGGTTCAACCGGCGGCAATTCGAGCAGCGGCAGTTCGGGCAACTCGAACAGTTCCTCGTCAACGCAGTCCGCCTCGACCAATCCGACCGAGACGCCCGGCTTGTACGGCGACCTGACCTCGCTGCAAATCGACGTGGCGCGCATTCCACGCTTGGACGAGTATAACGGCGCCGCCGCGGCCGACGGCAGCACGCTGATGCCGCCATCCGATGTGAAGACGATTCGCTATTATCTGGCGCCCCCGCAAGGCAACACGCCAGGCGGATTGATGATGGCCGAATTGCCGCGCGCGGCAGCCCTCTACGCCGAGGACAATGGCTCGACCGACGAGTTCAATAGCCAAGCCAAGTGCATCGCGCCCGAAGTGACGAGCATCGAATTTCATTACTTCGATGGAACCACCATGCAAGATACGTGGCCGCCCCCAGGCTACACCTCCGACACGAGCAGTTCCGGAAGCGACAGCTCCGGCACCAGCACTTCAAGCGGCAACACTTCAGGCAGCAGCACCTCCGGCAGCAGCGATTCGGGAAGCGGTAGCTCCGACAGCGGCGATGCCGTGGCAGGCCCGACGAGTCCGGGGCTGCCGCTGGCGGTGGAAATCATTTTGGGCGTCGCCAGCGGCGACGGCGACGGGTCGGATGTTCACACCTACACCATGATGGTGCAACTCCAATCGGGCGGTTTGAGCCCCATTGTCTCATCGAACTCCAGCGGCAGCGGCGCGACTGATTCCGGATCGCAATCGGGCAGCAGCGATTCCGGCTCCGGCAGCAGCAGTTCCAAAGGATCGCAAAGCGGCAGCAGCGGGAGCGGATTCAAAGGGTCGCAAACAACTCCGGGCGGCACCGGCGGAACGGGTGGCTTCCGTGGTTCGCAAACGGGCGGTCAAGGCGGACGCGGCGGCGCCGGAGGTGGAGCCGGCGGCGCAGGGGGCGGCTTCCGTGGTTCGCAAACCGGGGGGGGCGGCTTCGGCGGACGCGGCGGCGGTACCGGGGGCACCGGTGGCGGGTTTGGTGGACGCGGCGGCACCCGCGGCGGCGGCACCAGTGGCGGAGTCCGTAATATCGGCGGCACGACGACCACGGGCGGCACGACCGGCGGCACGACCGGAGGCACAACGGGCGGCACGACCGGGGGGACTACGACCGGCAACTAAGGGGCGAGCTTGTCTTCGTTTATGTTGAATCGAGCCAATTATCTCTGTTCGCTCGCGGCCGGCGGCCGCCAACCGCGCGGCGGCGTGGCGCGTCGTGCCCAACCGCGCCGCGGAATTGTCCTCGTGATCGTCCTGATCGTGCTCTCGGTGCTGACAATGGGGGCTTTTCAGTTCTCCGATCGGATGATGACCGAACGCGTGTCCGCCCGCATTCAAGGCCGCCAAGCCCAGGCCATCGCTTTGACCAATTCCGGAGTGGCGACGATCGAGGCCTTTCTGTCCCAGTCGCCCGACGATCGGGAGCAGCAAGGGGGAGCATACGACAATGAATCGCGGTTCCGGGCGCAATTAGTGACCGATGGCGACGATCCGCGCCAGCGCGGCTACTTTTCCATCGTCGCGCCGAAGGAAGACACAGGCGATGGCGCGGGGGGCGTGCGGTTTGGGCTCGAAAACGAATCGGCCCGGTTTAATCTCAATACGCTCATTTACATGGACACGGTTTCGCCTGGCTCCGGCCATACGCTGCTGATGTCGCTGCCAGGCATGACCGACGACATCGCCGATGCGATTTTGGATTGGCTCGATCCGGACGACGACCAGCGCGAATACGGCGCCGAGCGCGATTACTATTCCGGTATGACGCCCCCCTACGCGCCCAAAAATGGCCCCTTGGACACGGTCGAAGAGCTGCTGCAAGTTCGCGGGGTGACGCCGGAACTCCTGTTCGGCGTGGACGCCAATCGCAACGGCGTCGTCGACGGGAACGAACCGGCGGCCGATTCCATCGCAGGGACAAGTGACGACAGCGGCTCCATGGTGCGCGGGTGGGCCGGCTATCTCACCCTCAATAGCTACGAGTCCAATTTGCAGCCCGACGGCGTGACGCCGCGGATCAACCTCAACGGTCAAGACTTGGCCCAATTGCAATCCGATCTGCAACAGGTCATCGATCCGGAACTGGCCGATTTTATCATCGCCTATCGCCAATTCGGACCGTACACCGGCAGCAATCAGGCGAGCGCCAATG
>DASRSE010000029.1:0-6439 GCA_035656655.1 Pirellulales bacterium | reverse complement strand
CGCGCGGGGAGATTCCTTAGGAACTTTTATTATGGCACAACTGGAACGACGGCAAGGGCTGCTCTATTGCACCATCCCCAACGGCGCGACCCTTTCCAGTCCGCTGATCGTCGCCGAGTCGGGATTCGTCCACCTGAAATTTCCGGCGGCCTTGGATAACGTAAAAGTGACCCTGCTCGGCGCCGCGGACGCGGAGGACGAGCCGGCGAGCGCCAGCAGGCTCGGCGCCGACGTGACGCTCACCGTGGTCGCCGGCAAGTGGCAGCGAGTTCCCGGCGATCTGTCGGGTTTCTATTCGCTCTCGATCCTTGCGCCCGAAGCGGTCAGCGGCGACCAGCGGATTGTGGCGAGCGTGAAGAGTTGACCCTGCGGCGACCCCCGCCGCCGACCGGCCCGATGTTTGCCCCAGCGTTTCCCAGGAAACGTTGCCCGCTGCGATGCCTCATCTGGAGATTTGACATGCTGACGAAAAACCGACACAATCGGGCCGCCTCCCCGGAGATTCCGCCCGATATGGCCCCCCGTCCCAAATCGAAGCTCCCCAGCGCCGCGACCTACGCGGGTCGGCTCGCGCTCCGGCTGCGGGCCCGCCGCGGCGACGCCGGCCTGACGATTCCGCAATTTGCGGATGCGCTCACGCGGGCCGGCTACAAAATTGCGACCTCGACCGTTTACGCCTGGGAAAACGGCACGCTCGACCCGCAGCTCAATGCCCTCCCCGCTCTGGCGAAGGTGCTCCACGTGGCGATCGCCGATCTGCTGCCGCCGCGCTAATCCGGTTTTTATCGAAAACCTAGAAAATTCATCTTGCCGCGCTTTATAGCAAACCTATAAAATGGCGCGGGGGGCCGACTTCCCCTCGCGTTCCCTTGTTCCCGGTTTGAATCGCGGGCAATCTGCGCCCGCCGAGCGGAGCTTGAACACGGCGACGAATGAACTCGAGCGCGAAACGAAGATCACCCATTCCCATTCCCCAACGTGCAGGAGGTGCAGCATGGCAGAGCGCTGGACGGTGGACGCGATGCTCGACAAGCTCGAGCGGCTGACGGTCGTGCCGGACGTGTGGTATTCATTCTCCGCGCAGATCAGCAGCCGCAATCGGGCCGCCGGCGGCCGGGACTATTACCACGTCAACATCTACCGGGGAAAGAACCTCCAAGCGGTCAAGTTCGTCGACGCAAGCGGCGCAACGCTCAGCGAGCTGGACCGGAACATCAAGCGGGGGCTCGCGCACCCGATCTGCGAGCCGCTCTTTCCGGAAGCGTGGCCCACGCCGCCGGCGGCGGCGGCGGCTGAAGCCTTCGAGTGGGGCGCGGAGAAAATCTTTCCGGCCCGCGCGGCAGGGGCCGGCCCGCCCTCCGATCTCGCACTGGTCTGACGCTCGCGGCTGAAACCCGTTTCTTTCCCGTCTGCAGGCTCCCATGGCCATGAACGATCAAACCCCTTGCGACCCGGAGCGGGCCGCCCGCGTTGACTCGGAGTCGGGCCTGCCGGCCGGCTTCGCCCCGGGCGAGCGCCGCGAGATCTTCATCCGCGATTTTCTCGAGCGCCATTTCGTGGCGGCCCGGCTTGGCAACCGAGCCGCCACGCGCGTGCAAACGTTCGAGCGGGCGACGACCTGGCTCCAGCGAGCGATGGGCCGGCCGCCGGTGGTGACCGATTTGACGCCGACCAACATTGAGGCCGTCGAAGCGCGGATCGCGAAAGCGGGCTTTCAAGCCAGCGCGATCAAAGCGGTCAAATCGGCCCTCTCGCAATTGGCAAAACACGCCTGGCGCATCGGCCTCCTGCCGCATTGGCGACCAATTTCGGATTCCCACGAGTTGCGAATCCGCCGCCCGGCGGCGCGGCCGGTCGCCTTGCCGGGCACGCTGGCTCATGCCGTGCGCGAGATTCTCCGGCCGCTCTGGCGCAACACCGGCAAGCCGCTCAGACAGGTCAACGAATACGAAGCCGCCGTGACGGCGTTCGATTCGTTTTTGGGCCGCGCGAGCACCCCGGCCGACTTGTGCGAGCATTTGGAGGCGTTCCGAATCTACTGGCAGCGCTACGGCAAACACACCGCGGCGTTCGTCAGCCATGGGCTGACTCGTTTGCGGTGCATCGCGCGCGCGCTCGATCCGCAAATGTTCCCCGACGCCCGCCAGCGGCTGCCGCCGCTCCCAACGCCGCCCGACGGTTCGATCCGCCAATTCTTTGAAGCGACCTATCGGCCCCAAAAGCTCATGGGCCGCGCCCGGAAGACGATTGAGGATTACCAGCGGCTGCTCCGTGCGCTGCATCATTTCGGAGGCCGCGATCTGACGTTTGCGGACTTGACCGACTCGCGGGCCGCAGACTTTTTCGAGTGGCTATCGCCCCGCGAGCCGGGCACGATCAACAAGTACCGCCGGCTGCTGCTGGCCTTGACGAATGAAGCGGTCCGCCGCGGCCTGGCCTCGCAGAAACTGCGAGTCGGAAAAATGCCTGTCTGCGCGGATGCTCCCGACGCCTGGACCGAAGCCGAAGTTCTGCGCTTGATCGAGGCGGCGGCGAAGGTCAAATGGCTGAAGCCGGTGCGGGGCATTCCCCAGGCCCTGTACTGGCGGGCGCTGTTGCTGGTCGCCTATTGGACCGGGCTCCGCCGCCGTTCGCTCTTGGAGTTGAAATGGTCCAACCTCGACCTGGCGACCGGCTGGCTCAATGTGCCGGGGCAGGCGGTGAAGAACCGCGTGGGAAAAAAGCTGCGGCTGGGCCCGGATGCGATCGCGGCGCTGCTTGAAATCCGCCGCCCGAATCGCGAGCTCATTTTTCCCAGCGGCAGCGCCGGTTGGTTCTATCGTCGCTTGGACCGAATTTTTGCCGCGGCCGGCCTGTCGGCCAAGAGTGGCAAAACTCGCGGACCCCATCGCTTGCACAAGATGCGACGGACCGCCGCGACGATTGTGGCGCGCGAGCGAGGGTTATCGGCCGCCAGCGAGTTCCTCGGGCATAGCAATCTCGACGTGACGCGGCGCTACATCGACGTTTCAAAAATGCCCGGCGTCGATGCCACGCAATTCCTGGCCGTCGTCAGCCACGGTCGCACGTTCGACGAACCGACGCTCCGCGGCGCTGCGCATTTCCCGCCGGCGAAGTGGGTTGACGAGGCGCAGCGGTTGTTTCAAATCGGTTTTACGACGGCCGCCGTGGTGACCGGCCGGATTGCGATCGAACGCTGCCTGCTCGATTTGCAATTACATTTTGCGACGGCCAAGGCCGCCGGCGGCGGAATCTCCGACGTCATCGAATCTTTGCGGCGCGGCGGGATTCTCGACCAAGCCACGATCGTCGGGCTGAAAAAGCAAGTCCGGTTTGCCCATCGGGCCGCCCACGGAGTCGCCATCGAGGCCGTCCGAGCCGCGGAATTTCTGTTGATCATCGCACGATTCATCGCGCGCGCGGAGGACCTCCTGCGCGAGCCGGCGCGGGCAGCCGGGACGCCAGAAATGGCAATCCCCCGACGCCTCGCCTGTTTGGAAAGGCGGCCCCAAGCATAAATAGAGACGGCGCTCAATCGGCGATGCGGCCCGGCCGCCGGCGGTATGTTCCCGGGAACATACTAAAACCTCCCCACCCGGAATCACGCCCGAAGCATCCCCGCGCCCGTTTGCCAGCGCGCGGGGCGTCCATTTTCCCTCTTCCCCATCCGCGAGATAAAATATGACCGCCACCATCAAGAAGCACAGCAAAACGTCCGTTTCGGCCGCCCGCCGCGCGCCGTATTCGCCCTTAGCGCCGCTGGCCGACCGTTTGGAACAATTGCCGATCCAGTCGATCGACCCGCATCCGGATAACGTTCGCGACGACGACCAGGCCGGGATCGATGAAATGATTCCCTCGATCCAGCAAAGCGGGATCGTCCAGCCGATCGTGGTGCGGCAGAGCCGCGGCGGCCGCTTTCAGATCGTCGCCGGCGAGCGCCGCTGGCGAGCGGCTCGGGCGGCCGGCGAGTCGACCATTCCCGCGATTGTGCGCGTGTTGAATGACGCTGATACGCTGGTGCAAATGCTGATCGAGAATCTGCAGCGCCGGGACCTGAATGCCATTCAAACCGCCCGCATGCTCGAGCGCCTTTGCCAGCCCCTGGAGGCCGGCGGAGCGGGGAAATCACTCACCGATACGGCGGCGATATTCGGGCGATCCGATTCCTGGGCGCGGAATCTTATCCGATTGTTGCGGTTGCCGGACGAGTGGCAGCAAAGACTCATCCGGGGCGAGTTGACCGAGCGGCAAGGCCGAGCGCTCCTTGCCCACGTCGATTCGCCGGCCGTGCTCGCCGCGATCGCGGCCGACATGGTGAACAACCCTTGGGCCTGGGCGACCAGCGAGTCGTTTGAGCGATCGGTGGCAATCATCGCGGCGCAGCGGATCAAGGGCGGTACCGCCGCGGCAGCTCCGCCGCGGCCGCCACGAACCTCGCCTGCGGCGTCGCCGACGGCCGCCGCCTCGATCGGCGAGGAAACCGAACGCGTCAAGGAGCACGTGGCCCCGATCGACGAGGACACCCAAGGCGTCAAGGAGCACTTGGCCCCGCCCGCGGCCGAATCGCTGCCGGGCGAAGTCCCGCCGGCGGCCGCGGTCCCCATGGCGCCGCTGGCGGCGATCGATCAGATTTGCGAGTTGCTGGAAAACATTGAGTCCGCGTCGGACCTGAATCGCATTCAAAGCGCCGTTAACCGCCGCCGGCAGGAGTTGGCGGCAGCGCGGACCGCCCAGGCGGCCGGCGCCTGAATTTGAAGCCGACCGGATCACGGCGATGCAGCCGCTCCGGGTCAATCGCAAACCCCAAACGGATCCCATGGAAGCACCCACTCCGCACAACACGCCGCCCGCGTACGTGGTCTACCTCTGCCGGTCGGATTCCAAAGGACGGGGATTCAAAACCTTTCGAGCCGCGGCCCAGGCGCTCCGAGAAATGTGGCCGCAGTACTGCCTGGACGATTATTGGAGCGGCGGCGCGAAGTGGGTTTTCGCCTCGCGGGGGGATCGCGAAGAATTTTACGAAACGGGCGACGACCATTTTGCGGTCGCTCATTTACATCGGTTCAAAGACGACTCTCCGAGCGGGGCAGCCGTGGCTCCCCGACAAGTCGAGGTTTGGCCGCCGCCGAGGTTATAACAAAATGTCGCCGAATCGAATCGCACCGCCCTTTTGACCGAGAGGATCATGACCGCCAAGAAGACGTCGCCGCCGACGGGTCCGAATCCCGATCGGACGCCTGCCTGACTTCATTCGCGTATTATGGAGGAAATGCCTTTATGTCCGACCCGGTCGAAACCATCCTGGCGCTGGTCGGCGAAACCGCCTCCGAGACGGAACTCGATTACTTGCAGTCGGTTCTCGACCGGCGCCAGCGCCCGCCCCCGCCAGGTCGATCCGACGCCGCCTGGGCTTGCGACCTGCTCGCCGGCCTGCATTCGGACTGGGATTTGGATCGGATTAGGACCGCGATCGAACTCCGGCGGACGCGGGTGCCGGATATCGATTGGCCCGCGCCGGAAACCAGGCTGCGGCAGGCGCCGCCTTCCCCCGCCGCAAATGTCGGCGGCCGGCCCGCGCCGATCAGCTCCGCCCACATGGCCGACCTCAGCAACGAATTGATCGGCCGGGTCTTTCCGCTCGAGCGCTTGATGGCGATCGCCCATTACCATGCCAGCCAGGCCGCGATTGCCGTCCTGCTCGATGTCCCCTTTGAGCGGCTCGCGCTGAACGAAGCGGCGCCCGAAGAGACTTTGCCGCTCTTTACGCCCTCCGCCGCGGTCGATGGCAGCGCATCGCCGCGGCAAATCCAAAATATGATCGTGGCGATTCTCGCGGGGGAGGCCGCAACCGCGCGCTTTGACGGCAAAGCGCCGACGGCCGCCGGCGCTGCCGACCGCGAATTGGTGATGGGGCTTTGCGAGCCAGCGGGAGCAATCGGGATTTTGCAGCCCCGGCTGCTGAAGACGCTTGAACCCCGCGCGACCAAGATGGTGGCCGAGTACTGGTCTGCGATTCGCCGCGTCGCGACCATGCTGATGCACGGTCGCAGCGTGGCTCGCGAGACGATCGCCGCGCAGTTACAGGCCAAGTCGCGGCCCCTCGTTTCCCGGGGAACGAGGGGCCCTTGAACGATCCGCGATCGCAAATCGCGGCGACGGTTTGCCGGCCCGCACCACGCCCTCGAATGGGCTGCGGACTACTGTTTTGATCAAAGGGCCGCTGTTCGAGACTACGGCATTTCGCGGCCATTACGCGCAATTCAGTGCAATGCTTGCAATCATGGAATCTTTCGTTAGAATCGCTGAATTCTTCGGAAAAAGCACCGAAAAAACGACGTTTTCCATTGGTCCCAGGCCGTTTTGTGGATCTGGGGGTTACGGCAGGGCAATCGAGTGTTAATTCTCGGCAAAACCGGCCAGGAGTTGTTCAAAGGTG
>DASRSE010000028.1:0-9001 GCA_035656655.1 Pirellulales bacterium | reverse complement strand
GTGGGTTTTCGCTACATCGTCCGAGGCTCAAATCATATTTGGCGGCGGATTTCAACATTGGGTAATTCGTTGCTTAGCGAATGTAAATGCGTCTACTCGCGGGGAAAAGATTATTCCAGGGGTTTATTATTGGACTGACTGAGGGACTACGCATTCGGAGCACGAAATCGTCGCCCATTCATTGCTGTTCCGCTGAACAGGCGAGCGATTCGCGGAATAGAGGGCTTTGGTCCGCGCGGGCAGCCCCGGCGGAACGTGCCTATTTATCGCCTCCGAAGAAGCGAATCGGCGTGGAGCGTCGGCCACACGCGGTTCAAAAGGCCAACTGCCTGACAATCTTATCCGATTCGCACCATGCATCCTGAGCCACCTCCGCCGCGCGATTTCGACAACCCGTTCTGCACGCGCCGGGTCCAGCCGGGCGCGCTGCCGTATCGGTTCGTGGCCAGCGACACGCTCGACGACGTGCTGGCACGATTGCGCGCGCAGGCTTGGCGCGGCGCAATCGTCGGCCCGCACGGCTCAGGCAAATCGACGCTGCTGGCGGCTCTGTTATTGCGACTGGAGGCGGAGCCGCCGACGCCGGCTCGCCGTGTCTACCGCGTCAATCTTCACGACGGCCAACGGAGCATTCCGAAGGGGACGTTTCCGGCCGAGCGGCTCGATCGCCAGGCGCTGGTCGTCATCGACGGTTACGAACAACTGAGCGGCTGGGCGCGGCTGCGACTCGGCTGGCGCGTGCGGCGGGCGGACTGCGGCTTGCTCGTCACCGCTCATCGGCCGGTTCGTCTGGCCGAGGTTTTTCGCACCGCCACGACTGCCGCCTTGGCGCAAACGCTGGTCGAGTCGCTCCTCCGCGACGAGCCCAGCGGTTTTTGCCCGTCGCCAGAGCAAATCGCCAGTCTGCTGCGCTCAGAGCACGGCGACCTTCGCGAGACGCTGTTTGCGTTGTACGATCTATACGAAGCGCACAAACAGGCGCTGCGGGGGGAAGCAGCGGCCGTGCTCGGCGCGGATGGCAGCGGCCCGCCGTCGGATCGAACTCCGGTCCGCCGCGAGTAGCAAGCCATTGCGTTGTCCATGGCCGATCATGGCGCTCCTTTTTCTACGAGACGGAATCGCCGCATCTTATTGGAATCAAATACGTGCGGCAGCGAGACGACATGAACACGTCTAAGCAGGGCCAACTATGTGGGCGAGCCAAAGCGAAGAACTTGCCGGCAGGCGCGGCCTGCGGTTCCGCATCACGATCGATTCTCGCCCAGCGACCTACGCCGACGTCATTCGCGCTTGGCAAGACGACTGCGGCTTCCGATCGCTGTTTAATTCGCTGTTGGCGGAGGCGCCGTATGCCGCGTTTCGCTGGGAGACGCCCGCAGTGACGGACGAACTCGCTTCGAGGGCGTTTGAGTTTGTCTTGTTAGACAGTCCAGGGTTGGCTCAGCATCCCGACCCCGACGCGTTTGCGGAGCATTTCGCGACTGCCCGCGGCGATATAGCGGCCTTTTCGAATCTTGGGGGCGATGCGGTCCTGGTCGTTCCATGTCCGCATGGCGAGCCCACGGCGTACGGCCATTTGGCGGCATTCGTCCGGGCCGCTCCCGCCGCCCAGCGGAATGCGCTCTGGCAAGAGGTTGGCGCGGCGCTGGCACGGCGCGTGGGACCCAAGCCAGTCTGGCTGAGCACCGCCGGCGCGGGAGTGTCTTGGCTGCATGTTCGTCTCGACGATTGGCCGAAATACTACGGGTATGAGCCTTACCGCCGGCCGGCCAAACAAGAAGCTGTTCGCTGAATGGCTCACAGCGGCGCGCAAGGCGGCGCGGAATTAAAATGCCTGCTAGGCGCCAAGTCGCTTGGCTGAGACCAGCGGTCCGCAGTTCGCGAACCGGTGAGCCGAACTTCCAGGTCCGCGTCAGCTGGCTACGGCTTAAGGACAATCTTGCCGGACAGCGTGCCGGCCTTGCGGAGCGTATTGTCCTCTTGAAGCCGGTGCGCCGCGGCGGCTTCGGATAGCGGAAACACCTTGCCAATTTTCGGCGACAGCTTGCCGGCGCTCATCCAAAGGTTCATCTCGCTGGCGGCGCTGCGTTGTTCCTCGGGGGTGGCGTTGAACATGGCGAAGCCGCGAAGCGTGAGGCCTTTCACATAGAAAGGGCCGACCGGAAATTGCGGCCGCGCGTCGCGCCCAGCCATGATGATCATGCGGCCGCGCGGCGCGAGCAGGCGCACCGCGCGGTCGAAGTCCGGCTCGCGGAGCGTTTCCCAATAGATATTGAGGCCATGCGGGGCGAATTTCTGCACTTCGGCCTCGACATCCTCCGTTTTATAGTTGATTGCATGGTCGGCCCCGAGCGCGCGACACTCGGCGCATTTCTCATCGCTGCCGGCGGTCGTGATCACATGCGCCCCGAGCGTTTTGCACATCTGGATCACGGTTGAACCGACGCCGCCGCTGCCGCCGTTGACGAACAGGACCTCAGTCGCTTTCACGGCCGCATCGCGAACCAGGCCGAGATGGGCCGTGATCCCAACCAGTGCCCCGGCGGCCGCCTGTTCGTCCGTAACATCGGCCGGCGTGCGATAAAGCCAGCCTTCGTCGATCGAGGCCAGTTCGGAAAACGTCCCTTGGCGCTGAAAGAGGCCCTGATTGCTTCCCCAGACGCGATCCCCTTTCTTATAGCGGATTGCGAGCGGGCCGGCGTCAACGACCTCGCCGGCCAGGTCGCAGCCGAGGATGTACGGCAGCGGGATCGGCATCTGGATCGCGCCGCTGCGTATGTACGTGTCGATCGGGTTGACCGCGACCGCGCCGACTTTGACGAGCACCTCGGTCCCTTTGACGATCGGGTCCGCGAAGTCGGCGTATTTGATATTCTCGGGCGGCCCAAGTTGTTCGATGAAAGCAGCTTTCATGGCACCAGCGTGTTGAGTTCAAAACGGGGTTGAATCTGCGCACTTTAGCAGATTCCGTTGGCGGTTTGAATCGAGAGCAGCCACCGCGTGTTTGAATCGACGGCCGAATCCGCTTGGGAATGGCTGCTCCGCGACGGCAAACGCCGACGAAACCGAGCGCCGCACGTTGACAGCACGCTTTGCGGCTCATTAGGATCAATCGTCTCGGGCGATTAGCTCAGTTGGTTAGAGCGCCTGCCTTACAAGCAGGATGTCGGGGGTTCGAGTCCCTCATCGCCCACTCCGCAGCCTGCATGGTTCTCGAAAAGCTCCCAACAAGGCTCGAGCTACGGTTTCTTTCGGCGTGGCTTCTGTTCCGGATAGGAACTTTCCGGGGCCTTCTGCACCCCGGCGCGCCACTGGTCAACGTCGTTCAAAGCCGCCGCAAGTCGCGCGGTGATACTGAATCGCACCTCGACCTTTGACAATCACAAATGTTTCGCACGGAGCAAACGCCGGCTGGAGGTCTCGGGCGTTCCAAGAAGGGCGCGGCGGCACGCGCATCCGAGAATCCTGCCGGCGATCGGCGCCGCGCGAGGCGAGGGGGATGAATTTTTAGCCGCGCGTGGCGTTTTGCTCGCCACGGCACGGCACTGGCTTCGATTTCGACGGGCCAGCTTGTGGCCTATGCCGCCGAATTCTTCTGAAAAAATGCGGCTCCTGCGGCTCGCTTTGCCGAGCGCGAGTTGAACTCGCGAGATTGCGTAAAGCCGCTAAAAACGCTGCATTCGCGCCGCTGCAA
Source organism: Pirellulales bacterium (assembly GCA_035656655.1). Classification (GTDB taxonomy): domain Bacteria; phylum Planctomycetota; class Planctomycetia; order Pirellulales; family DASRSE01; genus DASRSE01. Next base: position 5,307 of record DASRSE010000028.1, on the reverse strand, counting down.
GGGGTTGAACGTCCGCTTCGCCAGCGGGTGCCGGACGGCGGCTCTCACGCGGCGCGGCGATCATTTGGCATGCCGCCTGCTAAGGAAACCGCGTGACGTTCGCGTTTCTTTTCAGGTTTCTTTTGGGAGTTGCACCATGCCGTCGTGGAGTAGAAAACAGGCGAAAGTTCAGTCGGGCAGCCCGCGCGCCGGTTTGACGTTGATTGAATTGGTTGTCGTGTTGGCAATTTTGGCTGGGTTGGCCAGCATTCTTGTCCCGTTAATGCCCAACTTGTTGCGGCGGGCACACAAGGCGACCGACGCGACGCAAACGAGCGAACTGAACAAGGCCGTCCAACTCTATCAAGCCGCCTATTACAGCTATCCGGACAATTACGACTTGTTGGTCAAAACAGCGGGTGGCTTTCCAGCCTATGTCCCTGGCGCGACGTCAACTGCCGGTGCTTTTGGCGGTTATGTAAAGTCCGTTGCTTTATCCACTCTCGACTCGGGTCCGGTCAGCGCTCTGGATGCTTTGAACAATGTCGGCATCAACGTCGGGCAGCCCTTGGCCGACGACGATACCGCGCCGAATTTCCACCCGACGCGTCACCCGTATCCAGACGACACGAGCGCGGGAATCTCCGGAACGACGCTCGCTGCCAGCACGTTTGTCGCCCAACTGGACACCACGAAAATTGATAATGGTTTGCTTACCAACATCATCAACGCGGATCCGACCGCGACGTTCATGGTCGTCGGCGTTGGTCCGCGATGTTCGATGGTCGGAAACATTGTGCAAGATGCGCCGCTGTCGGTTTCGCAGAAGAAGGATTTTACTCCCGACAATACTTATTCGCGCGTCGGATTAGTGTACCTGGTCGGGGGCAAGGAAGTGGGCCGGACCGAGCGTGCGCGGCTCGTCGCTTGCGTCGCGCTCGAGGACGATGAACTCGAGCCGACCGAAAAGGACATTGTGGGTTACTATGAAGTTTCGCGCGATCCGCGGAACTAACTAGAACCTCCCTTCGTAGATTGACTAGCTTGAATGGTTGGACGCGATGCCACGGGTGGAATTCCGCCCGTGGCATCCGTCGTTTACAATGCTGATCGTGAGTTTGGCGCCGTTGCGTGACGCGTTCCCGTTCGCCCCGTCTTTTTTGTCCCAAGGAATCCTCTCATGAAATTTTGCTCCTTTGGAATGGGCGCATTGCTAGCCGGCGTGCTGACGGCGTTCTCGGCGCGGCTCTACGCGGCGAATCCGCCGACGGCGACGCCGGCCCAGATCAAAGCCTTCCAAACGGTCGCCGACAAGGCGATCGGCTATTTGCAAAAGTCGCAAAACGAAGATGGCTCGTACGGCGCGCAAAAGATGCCGGCAATCACGGCGATCAACACGACCGCCCTGTTGCGGATTGGCCGCCCGACGAACGATCCGCTCGTGGCGAAAGGGTTGAAGTTCTTGGAAAGCAACATCCACGACGATGGCGGGATCTATGGGCCGAAATCGCGCCTGCAAAACTATGAGACCTGCGCTGCGGTGGTCTGCCTGGCGGCCGCCAACAGCGACGGCAAGTACACGAAGATTCTGAAGCAAGCCGACGAGTTTCTGAAAAAGATTCAAGACGGCGGCGTCGATGAAGCGAACGTCGGCTACGGCGGCGTCGGCTACGATGGCAAAAGCCGCCCCGACCTATCGAATACCAGCATGTTCATGGACGCGATGCAAGCGGCCGGCACCGGTCCGGACGATCCGCACGTGAAGGCGGCGCTCGTTTTTATTTCGCGCTGCCAAAATCTGGAAAGCGAGCACAACACGACTCCCTTCGCGGCCAAGTTCAACGACGGCGGTTTTTACTACTCGCCCGCCTCGACTAAGGAAGCGGATGCCAATGGCGGCCTGCGAAGTTATGGCTCGATGAGTTACGCCGGACTGAAAAGCATGCTCTTTGCCGGACTCGGCCCGGACGATAAACGCGTGAAGGCCGCCACCGAGTGGATCAAGAAAAACTATGACCTGAAGAGCAATCCGGGGATGGGTTCAGCCGGCTTGTACTATTACTATTTGACCTATGCCAAGGCGCTCGAGGCGCTCGGCCAGCCGGAGTTCACCGACGCCAAAGGGGTCAAGCACAATTGGCGCAAGGAACTGGTCGCCGAACTCGCCTCGCGGCAAAAGCCGGACGGCTCATGGGTGAACGACAACCGGCAATGGCTTGAAAACGACGCGTCGGTGGCCTCGGGCATCGCCCTGCTCGCGCTCAGTTACTGCAAGCCGCAAACGGCCGCGAATAAGGCCGCGCCCCAAGCGGACGCCAAAACGAAAACCAGTTTTTCAACTCCGGCGGCGGGCGCCAAGCCTGTCGCCGCGGGGTCGAGCGCGGAGTTCAAAAAGGAGGCGGCCGCTTTTCGGAAAGCGCTGGCCAAGCGCGATCTGAAGGGGGCGAAGCAGCTGCTCGCCGAGTTGGAAAAGTCGGCCCAATCGGACGCTGACCAAGACGCCTATAGCCGGCTCGACTTGTACGATCAATACTACGAGGGCTTCTGGGTGGCCATTGGCAATGTTGCTCGCTCGCTGAAGCCGACCGATGAAATCGTGCTGGGCAACGCGCGGGCGATCGTCGTCGATGCCGAGCCGACGAGCATGACGCTGCGAGTCGATGGCCAATCGCGCCGGTTCACGATCGAAAACATGCCGAATAATCTGGCGCTGGCCATCGCCAACCAATGGTTCGACAAAAGCGCCAAGAACAAGCTCTTCATCGGAGCCTTCATGGCCGCCGAAGGCGCCGTCGCCGATGCCAAAAAGATTTGGCAAGAGGCCGGCCGGGCAGGCGTCGATGTGCAATCGCTCGTCGCACTTGCCGATACGGAGTTGACGGACAAGTGAGGGAGAGGGAGAGGACCGAAGGGCGACGGGCGCAATCAATTGGTCGACCCGGTACAAGCGGCTTCCAGCCGCTTTGAACGGCAGCAGCGTTGCGCCAAACAATTCCGCGCCCAACCAAGCGATCCGCGACGCGGCAAGATGCCGCGTGTAGAGCATCGCGGTACAAGCTCCCCTGGTACAAGCGGCTTCCAGCCGCTTTGAACTGCAGCAGCGTTACGCCCAACAATTGGGGGCCACGCCAAGCGATCCGCGACGCGGCAAGATGCCGCGTGTACAGCATCGCGTTACAAGCTCCCCTGGTACAAGCGGCTTCCAGCCGCTTTGAACTGCAGCAGCGTTGCGCCAAACAATTGTGGGCCACGCCAAGCGATCCGCGACGCGGCAAGATGCCGCGTGTACAGCAGCGCGGCAAAGCTCCCCCGGTACAAGCGGCTTCCAGCCGCTTTGAACTGCAGCAGCGTTACGCCCAACAATTGTGGGCCACGCCAAGCGATCCGCGACGCGGCAAGATGCCGCGTGTACACGAGCGTAGCACAAGCTCCCCTGGTACAAGCGGCTTCCAGCCGCTTTGAATTGCAGCAGCGTTGCGCCAAACAATTGTGGGCCACGCCAAGCGATCCGCGACGCGGCAAGATGCCGCGTGTACAGCAGCGCGGCAAAGCTCCCCCGGTACAAGCGGCTTCCAGCCGCTTTGAACTGCAGCAGCACGACGCCGGATAGTTCCGCGCGAGGCCCAACAATGCCGCGCCACGCCAAGCGTTCCGCGACGCGGCAAGATGCCGCGTGTACACGAGCGTAGCACAAGCTCCCCTCGTACAAGCGGCTTCCAGCCGCTTTGAACTACAGCAGCACGACGCCGGATAGTCCCGCGCGACGCCCAACAATGTTCTTCCACATCAAGCGATCCGCAACGCGGCAAGATGCCGCGTGTAACAACATGCCCTGTACGACGCGTTATTTCGGGATCGCGAAGTACTCGATGTTGTTCAGATGGCCGGCTTCCGACGCGCCGCCGATCGCGAGGACGCCCTCGCTCCAAGCGAGCAGCCGGTGAAAGAACCGCGGTTGCTTGAGTTTGCCGAGCGTCTTCCATTCGGTTCCGTCCGCTGACAATTCGTGGACGGAGCCATCCATCGTGGTGGCAATCAGCTTGCCGTGGGCCTCGCACGCCGAACAGCCGAAGCCTTGCATTCCCTTGCCTGGCAAGCTCGGGCCGGCCGACCACTTTTGAGTGGCGACGTCGAAATAGTGGACGTCAGTGCTAGGTTTGTCGTCGGCGGTCATCCCGCCAATTGCGTAGATGCGGTTGTGATGCGCGGCGGCGGCCAAGGCGCGGCGGCGGAAAGGCTGCTCGGGCACGTCCTTCCACTGGGCGTGCTCATTGCTTAGATCGATCGAGAGGGCGTTGGCCTGCCAGCTTTTTTCCTTGCCCAAATTCCATCCGCCGACGACATAAAGTTTGTCTCCGAGGACGACGGCATCGTGCGAAGAGCGCGGGGCGGGCAAGGGGGCGAGCTTCTTCCAACTTTTTTGCGCCGGGTCGTAGCGCTCGAAGTTGGTGACCGATTCGAGGTCTTCTTTTTCGCCAGGCCCATTCAAAACGGAGAGCCCGCCCACGCGATAGATGGCTGACTTATAGGCCACCAAGGCATTGCTTTGCAGTGGCTGGTCAAAGGGAAGCGATTCCCAACTGCTGCCGCCGCCGAGCTTCACGCGGTCGAAGCGCTGCGCCAAGTTCTTGCTGGTGTGCACGTGCGCTTCGCCCGTATGACCGCTGTAGACGTACAGCCAACCATCGGAAATAGCCGCCCCGAAACTGCTGATCGGTTCCGGCAAGTTCGGAAAGTCGCTGGCGGCGGGGCTGCCAGCGAGCGCCGCCGAATGGGTGGAGATCGTCGCGGCAAACACCGCCCAGGCCAAAGCGAGACTCAGTCGTGCAAGAGCGGAGCATGAGCATGCAGTCGTCATGAGGTGGAAACTCCCAGAAGTGGCGAACAATACTGAAATTGAGACTCAAAATCGTTGAGCCTATTTATCGTCAAACAATGAGTCGTTTTTTGAAGATTCGTGGCGCAGGAGCGGCTCACGGCGGCCAGCGACGTCCTGCCAGCGGCTCGGCGTTCGGGCGTCGAGGCGAGCCGCGCGGCTGGAGCGCACGGAGCGATTGGACGGCGCCGCCGGACCGTTTACAAGCCATCAAGTCTAAGGGGGACGCCGCCGAACGTCAAACGAGCGTGGGAAGAACCTGCGGAAAATGGACGATTCAGAGCAAAATCGTCGCAGCGTGGCCGTGGAGGGAAGCTGCCACGGCCAGCAACCAAGGAGGGTCCGTCGCCGATCGAAACCGCGGGAATAATTTTGGAAAAATTGCCGAGCCGGTGCTTGACAGGGGGAGTCGATGGTTTAGAATCACGCACTGAAACGCAATTGAGACTCAG
>DASRSE010000027.1:0-5895 GCA_035656655.1 Pirellulales bacterium | reverse complement strand
ATTCGTATTGAAAGGATCCTTCATCCAATTGGAATGAAATGAATTATCATCCGGAAAAAAATCTATGCAAAGAAGACGAACATGACAAAAATCGGACTTTCCAATCAAACTCAAGAACCACGATGGAGGACCTGGAACTCGTTGGTCCTGCGTTGGGCCAAGCAAACTTGTCTCATTTCCAAAATACGGATAGAAGCCATTCGCCTTAAACCATTCAATGGCATCACATTCATCCAGAATATCTTGGCACTGCTGTAGTTTCCAGACGCCTAAGGCAACCAAGGTCATCAGCACGAAGAGCGAAGCTAAGCTGAAACGCGGCCACCTCCGCCGCATAGGCGAAGTAAACGAGACGGCATCGGAAGTGGACGAACCCGAGCGGGCTGAATCGAACTCGCCAGACGTATCCATATCAAACACGCCAAAGGTTGCCTTGGTTTATCTTAGTCGAATCTGAAAAACGCTCCGATTGGATTAGCATAGCCCCAAGAGGAGGTTCTTCGGAAGACCGTTCGCCGATTTGAGGCAGGGAGCACGCTTCGCCGCCCGAGCAAAAGGTCCCGCTGCAATACGATGCGCTGCACCGTTGTGTCGGCTTGGCAACGCTGGGCAACCGCAACTTAACTCCTTCGTTTGTTCCCACTGCCGCTTGGCAGCCCGTTGAAAAAGTCCCTCGTGGCATTTTTCAACCTCGCCAAGTGCGATTTATACGAGGAGCGGTTCGCAGACAAGGTTTGTTTTCCGCGCTGTTTTATTTCCAGTGCCGTGCGACTTCGACCAGCGTGCGGACAAAGCAGCCGGTCCCGCCGCCGCCGATCCACGGCTTTGGCTTTTCCGCAAAGGCCGGCCCGGCGATGTCGAGATGGGTCCAAGGCGTGCCGTTGACAAATTCTTCCAAGAACTTGGCGGCGGTGATCGCGCCTCCCCAGCGGCCTTCGCCCACGTTCTTGATGTCGGCGACTTCGCTTTTGATTTGCTCGCCGAACTCAGGAAACATCGGCAGTTGCCATGCAGGCTCGCCGACGCGGGTGGCGGCGGCGGAGATGGTTTCGCACCACGCCGCGTCATTCGTCATCAGCCCCGCCACATCCAAACCGAGCGCGACGACGCAGGCCCCGGTCAGGGTCGCGAGATCGATGATTTTGGCCGGTTTCTGCTCGACGGCGACGCAGAGCACGTCGGCCAGCACGAGCCGTCCTTCGGCGTCGGTGTTATGGACTTCGATCGTTCGCCCATTCCGCGCGGTCAGCACGTCGCCGAGTTTATAGGCCGCCGGGCCGGTCATGTTTTCGACCAGTCCCATGAGGCCGACCACTTGGATTGGCAATTTCAGTTTCGCGATGGCGTGCATGGCGCCGAGGACGGCGGCCGCGCCTGACATATCCATCTTCATGGTGAGCATCGAATCGGAAGGCTTGAGCGACAAGCCGCCTGAGTCGAACGTGACTCCTTTGCCGACGAGCGCGAGCAGCGGCCCTTTTTTCGCGGAGCCATTGTGGCGCAAGATCACCAGCCGCGGCGGCCGCGATGAGCCGCGGGCGACGGCCAACAACGATCCGCAGCGCTCTTTCTCTAGCCGCTTTTGGTCCCAAACCTCGCAGCTCAGGCCGCACTCTTTGGCGATGGCCACGGCATGCTCGGCGAACGACTCAGGATAAAGCTCTTGCGGCGGCTCGTTGACGAGATGGCGCGCGAGATTCACGCTCTCACCCAAAATGGCGCCAGTGGCCAGCGCGCTCTTGTCCGCCCCGCTCCAAATCGCTTCGCCAAAGGGAAATTGTTTTTTCTCGGCTCGATACAGGTCTTGACCTTCGGAGCCGAACAGAATTCCTGCAATTCCTTGTTCGTGGAGGGGGGCAGGCCAGGTGCCGTCGTCGAGAAAGAATGCGACTTGCTTGCGGCTTTTGGCGGATGCGGCTTTAGCGGCGGCCGCCGCGGCGCGGAAGGCGACGCCGGCATCCAGCTTTGCTCGCTCGCCGAGGCCGATCAAGATCGCTTGCGGCGCGGCGATTCCTGGCGGGGCGAGCAGCGTGGTCATTTGATAGCGCTTTCCCGAAACATCATCGCGGCCCAGGAGCCGTTCGAGCAGGCCGCCGGTCGCGCGATTGAATTCCGTCGCCGCCGCACTCAAGGGACCGTTTTCATACAATCCCAGTACGACGACATCGGCGGCTAGTTCGGCGATGGGCTTCTTCGGTGCGGTGATCTTCATGGAGGCGTCCTGTTGCGGCGGTGAGCAGTCGTTAAGATGGGCGTATTCTATCGGTTCATTTCCGGGGCCACTAGCCGTTGCCGTCATGGGTTATCGAACGCTTCGCGCCGCGCTTGAAGATTTGTCCAGCACCGGCCAATTGGCCGCGCTCGATGAACCGGTCGACGCGCGGCTCGAAGCTGCCGAAATCCAGCGCCGCGTCCAGCAGGCTGGCGGCCCCGCAATCCTCTTCAACCGCGTCCTGGGCTGCGCCTTTCCGCTGGTCAGCAACCTGTTTGGCACGCTCGAGCGGGCTCGCTTTTTATTTCGCGACACGTGGGAGGGCGTACGTCGGCTGATCGAACTGAAAGCCGACCCCGCCGCCTTTTGGCGCTGCCCGCGGAGGTATCTTGGCGCGCCGCGCACGGCTTTGCACATGCGTCCGAAATGGGTGCGCCGCGGGCCGGTCTTGGCGCACGCGACGACAATCGACCAATTGCCGCGGCAGGTCTCTTGGCCGCGCGACGGCGGACCGTTCATCACGTTGCCTTGCGTTTATACCGAAGACCCAGCTCGGCCTGGCTGGCGCGACTCAAACCTGGGGATGTACCGAGTGCAACTGGCGGGCGGAAAATATCGGCCCAATGAACAAGTCGGTTTGCACTATCAAATCCACCGCGGCATTGGCGTCCATCATGCACGCGCGCTGGAGCAGGGGGCGCCGCTGCGCGTGAATATCTCTGTCGGCGGAGCGCCCGCCATGACCTTGGCCGCGGTCATGCCTTTGCCCGAGGGGCTGCCGGAGTTGATGTTTGCCGGAGCGCTCGCCGGGCAGCGGATTCCGCTGTGCAGTCCGCGGCGCGGCGAACGGAACTACGGCACGATCTACGCCGAAGCCGATTTCTGCCTCAGCGGAATCATCGAGCCTAACCTGCTGCTGCCGGAAGGTCCGTTTGGCGACCATCTGGGCTACTACAGTTTGCAGCACCACTTTCCGGTGCTGCGCGTCGAACGAGTCTTTCATCGAAGCGGGGCGATTTGGCCCTTCACGGTGGTGGGCCGGCCGCCGCAAGAAGATACCATTTTTGGCCAATTGATCCACGAGTTGACCGGCCCGCTGATTCCAACCGTTTTGCCGGGCGTGAAGGCGGTGCATGCGGTCGATGCGGCCGGGGTTCATCCGCTGCTGCTGGCGATTGGCACGGAACGCTACACTCCGTATGCCGCAACGGCGCGGCCGCAGGAGATTTTGACGCAGGCCAGCGCGATCCTTGGGCAAGGACAGATGTCGCTCGCCAAGTATCTGTGGATCGCCAACGCGCAAGACGATGCTCAACTCGATGTGCAAGATGTCGGCCAATTCTTTACGCACATGTTGCAGCGCGTCGATTGGCGCCGCGACTTGCATTTTCAAACTTGCACGACGATCGATACGCTCGACTACTCGGGCAGCGGGTTCAACGAGGGGTCGAAGGTCGTGATTGCCGCCGCCGGTCCTCCGATTCGCGAACTCGGCAGCGATCTGCCAACGGATTTGAGTCTGCCGGCGGAGTTCGGCCCGGCGGCGGTTGCATTGCCTGGCGTGCTGGTGCTGCAAGGGCCCAAGTATGCGGCGGCGGGTGCGGCAGACGCGCGGAACGTGCTGGACCCGTCCATCGGGATTTTGAGCGGATGTTTCGCAGGTCAAGACGCGGCGAGGTCGTTTCCGCTGATCGTGTTGGTTGACGATGCCGCGTTCACGGCGCGGACGCTCGCCAACTTTTTGTGGGTCACGTTTACACGGAGCAATCCGGCTGCGGACATGCATGGCGTGGATTCGTTCGTGGCGGAAAAGCATTGGGGGTGCCGCGGGCCGCTGATCATCGACGCCCGCATTAAGCCGCAGCACGCCGCGCCGCTGGAGGTCGATCGTGAAACGGCAGCCCGCGCTGATCGGTTCTTCCAGCGCGGCGCCCCGCTGGCGCGCTGGGGGTAAAACGTCCGCGTTTAGAACATTCACAATGCGTGTGCGGCAAAAAAATCTGGTCTTGGCCGCCGTTTGTGGGGCGAATTATACTGCCTCGCGCTACGTCCACGTTTTTGGCCAAGGAAGGCGAATCATGAAGCGTTCGGAAAAACTCAGTTGGTCGGCGGCGGCGGGAATGACCTTTGTCGCGGCCGTTTTCGCGGGAATGCTGTGGGGCCGATCACAGACCGTACCGGCGGCGACCGCGGCGCCTTGGCGGCAATTACTGGAAAGCTCCGGCCAACCAAGCGTTTCCGGCTTGGATCCCAGCCCGCAACAGGCCGCCGCGGAAATCGCCGAAGCGCGCGACCGGCTGGGATTGCGGCTATTTCAGGACGGCCGCTGGCAACAATTCGATCTGGCGCCGGCGGATTCGCAGGTGCCTGCTACTAGCGCCGCGCAGCCGTAATTGCCGCGGAGGCCAATCGCTGCGCAAGCTCGGTGGCCGCCCCGGCGGAATAGGCTCCTTTTGGCAGCGGCTTGGTCTGCGATTGGCACGCTCCCGCGATCGCCGCCGGCGAAGTCCTAGAGGCTCCGATCGAGGGAAAAATGGCATTTGGCGGCACGCTCGCCAGTTCGCCTGCCTTGCCTCAACCCACTCAGTTGACAGTCGTTAACGCGGCCGTTAGTCTGAATTCTATTCGGGATTAGTGCTTTTCCGCGCGAAGCGTTCGCTTCATCTGCCTCGTTGGAGGGCGCGAGCACCGCCGCTGCCGTGTTCCTCAAGGACTGTCCGTTATGGCCAAAGCCGGTAAATTTACCGATATTTTGCTCCGCCAGCGCGTGATTAGTCCCGAGCAGTTGGCCGAAGCGGTGAAAACCTCGAAGACTTCCGGCAAAAAGCTGCACGATGAGTTGGTCCGGTTGGGCTATGCGACGGGCGAAGAGGTGATTCGCGCCATGGCCCAAGAGCATGGCATGGACTTCATCAATCTGAATGAAGTCAATATTCCTGCCTCGGTGATCGAGCTTTTGCCCGAAAGCGTCGCCCGCGAAAATGCCGTGCTGCCGCTGGCGCAAGAAGATGGCAGCCTGAAGGTCATTTTCAGCGACCCGCTCGATTTCGACACGCGCGAAAAGCTTCGCTTTATCCTCAATCGGAACGTCGAGGTCGTGCTGGCGCCGCGCGAGAATATTCTCGGCGCAATCAATCGTTATTACGGCAAAGTCGACGACCAGGGGCAAGATTCCATGCTCCAGGAGTTTACCGATACGGCGATTGACTTTACCGAGACCGAAAGCGAGACGATCTCCAACGACGAAAATGTCGACGAAGCGAGCGCCCCCATCGTCAAACTGGTGCATCTGATTATCACCGAGGCGGTCCAACTGCGGGCATCGGACATCCACATCGAGCCCTTTGAAGATCGAGTCCGGGTCCGCTATCGGATTGACGGCGTCTTGGTCCAACGCGATTGCCCCCCGCGGCGGTTGCTAGGAGCGATTCTGTCGCGCATTAAGATTCTGTCAAAACTCGACATTGCGGAACGCCGCAGGCCGCAGGACGGGCGGATCAAGGTGACGATTGGGGACAAGGAGCTCGATCTCCGCGTCAGCCTCTTGCCGACCAATCACGGCCAGTCGGCGGTAATGCGGATCCTGGATAAGGACAATATCAAAGTCGGCGTCCGGCAGCTTGGCCTGTCGGAGCACGATTTTAAGAACTTCAAAAATCTGATTCGTCGGCCCAATGGAATCG
>DASRSE010000026.1:0-3466 GCA_035656655.1 Pirellulales bacterium | reverse complement strand
ATCGGATTGTGAAACAGGAAGTGATTTCGACCCAGGGAACGTTCCCTTTCGCCTATTTTGAGAAACGCAGGGAGATAGAATGGCCAAAGACGTTTTCGCACGCACAAAACCTCACGTCAATGTCGGCACCATTGGCCACATCGACCACGGAAAAACCACCACCACCGGCGCCATCCTAGCCGTTCAGGCGGGTAAGGGCATGGCCCACTTCAAGAGCTATGCCGACATCGCCAAAGGCGGCACCGTCCGCGACGAAACCAAGACGGTCACGATCGCCGTCAGCCACGTCGAGTACGAGACCGACAAGCGGCACTATGCCCACATCGACTGCCCGGGTCACGCGGACTTCATCAAGAACATGATCACCGGCGCGGCTCAGATGGACGGGGCGATCTTGGTCGTCTCGGCGGCGGACGGCCCGATGCCGCAAACCCGCGAGCACATCTTGTTGGCGCGGCAAGTCGGCGTGCCGGCGCTGGTCGTCTTTTTGAACAAGGTTGACCTGGTCGACGACGAAGAGTTGCTCGAATTGGTCGAGCTGGAGTTGCGCGAGTTGCTGACCCACTACGGCTTTCCCGGCGACGAAATTCCGATCGTCCGCGGTTCGGCCAAGGCGGCTTACGACAGCCCGAAGGATCCGGCCAAGACGAAGTGCATTTCCGACTTGCTCGATGCGGTGGACGCCTATATTCCGACGCCGACGCGCGAAAAGGACAAGCCCTTTTTGATGGCCATCGAAGACGTGTTTTCGATCGAAGGCCGCGGCACCGTCGCGACTGGGCGGATTGAGCGCGGGCTGGTGAAGGTCGGCGACGAAGTCGAGTTGATCGGGCTGACCGAAGCTCCGCGCAAGGTCATCTGCACCGGCGTCGAAATGTTCAACAAGACCTTGGACTCGGGCGAAGCCGGCGACAACGTCGGGTGCTTGCTCCGCGGCATCAAGCGCGAAGAAATCGAGCGCGGCCAAGTGTTGGCCAAGCCCGGTTCGATCACGCCGCATACGAAGTTTGAAGCCGAAGTGTATGTTTTGTCGAAGGAAGAAGGGGGCCGGCATACGCCGTTCTTCAGCGGCTATCGCCCGCAGTTCTACTTCCGCACGACGGACGTGACCGGCTCGGCCAATTTGCTGGGTGACGCCGAAATGTGCATGCCGGGCGACAATGCCAAGATCAGCGTCGAGCTGATCACGCCGATCGCCATGGACGAAGGGGTTCGCTTCGCGATTCGCGAAGGGGGCCGCACCGTCGGTTCCGGCGTTGTGACCAAGATTCTCGCGTAGGGGTGTAGCTCAACTGGCAGAGCGCTGGTCTCCAAAACCAGAGGTTGCGGGTTCGATTCCCTCCGCCCCTGCCATTTTTTAATTGTCGTATGAATCCGAGCAGTCGGGCGGCTCTCAGGCCGCCCGCTCGCTCGGGCCAGGGGCGGTTAAGCCGCTAGTTCCGGTGTCACAGGTTGGGGTAAGGCAACGTTTCGTGGTTCGCTCCAGTTGGCGTTGGATTCGCTCGCGCCGCGAAACCCAAGGGATTGAGAAGGAAGACTGATGGGCAAAGAAAAAGAAGCTGCCGCCAACCCGTTCTTCCGAGGACTGTTGCAGTGGGGCTTGTACAAACGGACCCAAGGGCGCATTACGCGGCAGGTTACGTTCGCGGCGCTGGCGATCACGTTTTTGATCGCGGCGTACCGGCTCCATGTCCATTGGCAATCGGACAATGAGTTCTGGCAAACGCTGATTCCCACGCTGGTCGCCATCGTGGGAATCTGGCTGAGCTACCGGCTGGTCAACCTGCCGAGTTTTGCTGACTTTTTGATTTCGGTCGAAGCCGAAATGTACAAAATGTCGTGGCCGGCGCGGGGCGAGTTGTTCCGCAGTTCGGTCGTCGTCATTTTGGTCATTTTTGGTCTCGCATTTATCCTCCTCGGTTACGACTTGCTCTGGCGGTTCATTCTCAGTTTCCTCGGAATTCACGGGGCGGCAGGGAATGGATAGCGGGCCTGGCAAAAGTCGGTCGCCGCGGCCAGGCGGGCCGTCGCAGGGCGGTTTGTCGGCAGCCGCGATTCCATCGCGGCGCGGCTGAGGTCCGAGAAGCAACTGTTTTGTCGATGTGTAGCGGCTAAGAGGTTCTGGTGAGCGAAGAAATGCAATCCTCCGAGCAAAGTTCCGCCGATGCGATCGCGGCCCATCCTGGCGCTGCGCCTAGCCCGCCGAACGAAGAGCATGCGGAGGCGCATCCTGCCGTGACCCAGACTGCCGAAGAAGGCGCTGCTCACGCGGCGGACGAAGCGGCAGATTCCGCAGCGGCAGATTCCGCAGCGGCCGAGCCCGCTTCCGCGCCGAAGCGGACCCGCGCCAAGCCTGAGCCGGAAGAGGACGAGGACGTACAGCCGATCTCGCAGATCTCGCTGGAGCCTGAGGAAATCGATCGCAAGTGGTATATCCTCAAAATCCAGAGCAACCGCGAGGAATCAATTCGCGATGGGTTGCAGCGGCGGATCGCGATTGCCGGGCTGGACCGCTACTTCGGCGACATCATCGTCCCGACCGAAACCGTCACCGAGTTCAAAGGGGGCAAGAAAAAGGTGGTCAAGCGCAAGCTTTACCCCGGCTATCTCGTCGTCAACATGGAAATTAACGACGACACCTGGTTTCTCGTGCGTGAGACGCCAGGGATCGGAGATTTTACCGGCCGGATTGGCAAGCCGACCCCGATGTTGCCGCAGGAAATCGCCAAGATTATTTCGAAGCAGGAAGAGGCGGCCGCCGAGCAGCCGAAGGTGAAGATCGCCTTCAGCAAAGGAGATCGCGTCAAGATCAAGGAGGGGACCTTCGAGAACTTCGAGGGCGAAGTCGATCATGTCGACGAGACGAATGGCCGCGTCATTGTGATGATCAATATTTTCGGCCGGTCTACCCCGGTCGAGTTGGAACACTGGCAAATCGAATCGATATAAGCAATCTCGTGTGCGGACCGAGTTGGCGGGAACCCTCTCGCCGTCACCGCGAGCCTTTCCGAGTTTCACGAATCGCGAACCACCTTTAAGCACTCATGGCAAAGCAGTTAGTTGGCACGGTCAAATTTCAAGTTCCCGGCGGTCAGGCGACTCCGGCCCCCCCGGTGGGAACGTCGCTCGGTCGTTACGGCATTAACCTTGGCCAATTCGTGCAGCAGTTCAACGAGCGGACGCGCGAGGCGAACGGAATGCCAATTCCGGTCGTGGTCAACGTCTACAACGATCGGTCGTTTGATTTTGTCACGAAGAGTCCGCCGGCGGCCGCCTTGCTGAAGCAAGCGGCAGGAATCGCCAAGGGCTCGAGCGTGCCAAATAAGGACAAGGTGGGCAAGGTTTCGCAGTCGGACATCGAAAAGGTCGTGAAGCTGAAGATGGCCGACTTGAATGCCCGCGACCTGGAGCACGCCAAACGGATGGTCGAAGGGACCGCCCGCAGCATGGGACTGGTTGTCGAAGG
>DASRSE010000025.1:0-23969 GCA_035656655.1 Pirellulales bacterium | reverse complement strand
GACCTGAACATCGAAGAATCGCGGCGCTTGGTTCCTCATCAAAACGCGACCACGATGCAAGTCGCGATTTCGGTCGTGGCCGCGGTCAGTTGGATGATCGACAACCCGGCCAAGGGAATTCGCTTGCCGGAGGATCTGCCGTACGAGTACATCTTGCGGTTTGCGAAACCCTATTTGGGCAATTTCATCTCGACCCCCTCCGACTGGACGCCGCTCCAGCACTATCACAACGCCTTCGACGGCTACACCCGCGCCAATATCGATCCAACCGATCCGTGGCAGTTCAAGAACTTTCTCGTGGGAGACCGCAACTGATGATTTCTGCGCAGGAATTGCAAGCGTTGGCCGGCACGCATGGAACGCCCCTGTTTGTGGTCGATCATGCCGCCTTGCGTCAGAACTACGAGACCTTCAAGAAGCATCTGCCGCGCGTGCAGGCCTATTACGCGGTCAAGGCGAACTCCGACCCGGTGATCGTCGAGACCTTCTACCAAGCCGGCGCGAGCTTCGATGTCGCCTCGATGGCCGAGTTTCGGCTGGTCTACGAGAACATCAAGAACTTGCCTCCGCAGGCGCGGCAAGATTTTATCTGGGACAAGATCATTTACGCCAATCCGATCAAGGACATCAAAACCTTGGTCGAACTGGACCCTTATAAACCGCTCGTCACGTACGACAACTTCGCCGAAATCGGCAAATTGAAACAACATGCGCCGCACGCGGGGCTGATCTTGCGAATCCGCGTTCCGAACACGGGCGCGGTCGTCGAGCTCTCTTCGAAATTCGGCGCCTCCTCCGGCGAGGCGGTCGATCTGATCCAAGCGGCCTTCGCCGCCGACCTGGTCGTCGAAGGGCTCAGCTTTCACGTCGGGAGCCAATGCACGAATTTTGCCAACTATATCCAAGCCTTGGAGTTGTCCGCCTCGATTTTCAAAGAGGCGCACGAGCGCGGCTTTCCTCAAGTGAAGATTCTGGACATCGGCGGCGGCTTTCCCACGGCATACGACGAGCATGTACGGCCGTTTCCCGAGCTGGCCGAAATGCTCAACGACGAATTTGGCCGGCTATTTCCGCCGGACATCGAAATCTTGGCCGAGCCGGGCCGGTTTCTGGTCGCGTCGGCGGCGACCTCGGTCGCGCAGGTAATCGGCAAATCAATCCGCGACGGCAAGCAGTGCTACTATATCAACGACGGCGTCTATCACACCTATTCAGGCGTCATCTTCGACCACATCCATTATCCGATTCGCGCGTTCAAGGACGGTCCTCCCCGCACGACGGCCGTGTTTGGCCCCACCTGCGACGCCCTGGATACGATTTCGTTGTCCGAACAGTTGCCTGAGCTGGAGTTGGGCGACCTGGTTTATAGCCAGAACATGGGGGCTTATACGCACGCCTCCTCGACCCACTTCAACGGCTTTCCGCCCGCCACGGTGATCCACGTCAATCGCTAACGCCCTGTTGAAACATTCAAGCGCGGTATTTCTCGACATCGCTAAGTTCCGAATGAACTTCGCGCGGCGCAGACCGCGATCGCGGCCTGATCGGCCGTCACTCGGCTGCGGTCCGAGCGTTCGTCGCCGAATCCGGCTTGTGCTCGACGCGATATTGGCTGAAGCCGCGCGCCAGATAGTTCTGCAAGGCGGCCGGGTGGTCGAGCGAACAAGTGTGGACCCAAACTCGCTTCGTCGTGAGTTGCCACGCGGCACGCACCGTTTCGCTCAGAAAATAGCCGCCGCATCCGGCGCCGACGAAGCGCGGCAGCATTCCGAAGTAGACAATTTCCACGTCGCCGGCCGGTCCGACTTCCAGCTCCGCGTAGCCCGCCGGTTCGCCTTGCACACGAAAGAGCCGCGTATGCAGCACGGGGCGCAGGACGTACGCGCTCCATTGGACCAGACTCCAAGGCAAGCGGTCGATCCATTGCCAGTCGCGGCCCACCGCGCAATAAAACGCGCGATTGAGATCGGGGTCCGGCGGTTCAACCGGCTCCAACTGCAAATCGGCCCGTTCGCTCCGCCGCGGGCGGAGCGCGGTTGGCTCGCGCATTTCGAGATAATAGGTCGTCACCGGCGCGGGGGCCGTCGATTTGTCGCGAGCGTCGCTCATAGCGCCTGCGGGCTGAAAAGAGCTTGCCGGCACGCGCTACCAGATCTCAACGCGATCGGCCGGCGCCCGGTACATTTTGTCGCCCGGCTTCACGCCAAAGGCTTCATAAAACGGCGCGACGTTCGACAGCGGCACGAGCACGCGAAATTTCATCGGCGAGTGCGGATCGGTGCGGAGCCGCACGCGGGCTTCCGCCTCGCGCGTCTCGCCGCGCCAGACTTGGGCGAAGCCGATGAAAAAACGCTGCGCGCCCGTAAAGCCGTCGATCACCGGAGCCGGCTTGCCAGCGAGCGATTTTTGATACGCCGTGTATGAGATGATAATGCCCCCCAAGTCGGCGATGTTTTCGCCGAGGGTCAGGCGGCCGTTGACGTGCAGGTCGTCGAGGGCCACGCACGCGTCGTATTGTTTCACCAGGTCGTCGGTCATCTTGGTGAATTTACTGCGATCTTCGGCCGTCCACCAATTGCGCAGATTTCCTTGGGCGTCGGAGCGGCTCCCTTGATCGTCGAAGCCATGCGTGATCTCGTGGCCAATCACGCAGCCGATGCCGCCATAGTTGACGGCGTCGTCGGCCTGCGGATCAAAAAAGGGCGGTTGCAAAATGCCGGCTGGAAAAACGATCTCATTCATCGACGAATTGTAATACGCGTTCACGGTCGGCGGGGTCATTCCCCACTCGGTCCGATCGACCGGCTTATCCAAGCGGTTGAAATCGTAGTGCAAATCGAACTCATTGACGCGGCGAATGTTCGCGACATAGGAATCGGCTTTCAGGTCCAAGCCGGTGTAATCGCGCCACTTGTCGGGATAGCCGATTTTCGTCATCACGGTCGCCAACTTCGCGATCGCTTCCTTTTTCGTGGCCGCGCTCATCCACGGCCGAGACTCAATCCGGTCGCGGAGCGCGCTGAGGATGTTCTTCACCAGTTCATCCATCCGCTGCTTCGAGGCCGCCGGAAAGTATTTCTCGACGTACAACTTGCCCAGCGGCTGCCCCAGATGGCGATCGATCGCTCCCACCGCCCGCTTCCACAGCGGCTGCATCTCTTTGGCGCCGCGGAGCGTCTCGTCATAAAAATGAAACCGCTCTTGGTCGAGGGCCGCGGTCAAATAGGCGGAATTCGCCCGCAGCAGATGCCAGCGGAGATACGCTTGCCAATCGGCCGGGGCGATGTCTTCCAGCATCTTGTCCACATGCGCGAAAAACTCCGGCTGGCCGACGATGATGTCGGTGAACTTCGGCGCGCCGATCGACTTCAGATAGACATCCCAGTCCAAGTGCGGAGTCAAGGCGGCCATTTCCGGCAGCGATTTCTTGTTGTAGTTTTCTTCGCGATCGCGCAATTGAACCGGCGTCCGCGACGCTTCGGCCAACCCGGTTTCAATCTTCACAATCGCCTCGACCGCGCTGGCCGCTTGCTTTGGAGAATCGCCCGCCAACGTCAACATCTTCTCGACATGCGCGCGATAAGCCGCCAAAATTTTCTTGCCGTCCTCGGTGCGGCCCAGATAATAATCGCGGTCCGGCAAGCTCAACCCTCCTTGCCAGAGCTGGGTCACATAGCGGCTGCTGAGCTTTTCGTCTTGGCCAATGCCAAACGAGAAAATCGCCGACACGCCGGCCGCGTGCAGATGGCCCAGCTCGACGAGCAGGTCTTTGGTCGAGCGGATTTTCGCGATGGCGGCAAAGCCAGCCTCGAGGGGCTCGAGCCCTTGCCGGTCGCGGGCAGCCTGATCCATGGCCGTCTGATAAAAGTAGCGGAGATTCGTGGCGTCGTGCGCCAGCGGCTTCGTCTCTTTCACGAGCCCTTCCAAAATCTCATGCGTGGCCGCCAGGCTCTGATCGTGCAACTCGCTAAAAGCGCCCCAGCGCGTATATTGCGGCGGGATGGGATTGTGCGCAATCCACTCGCCGTTCACATGCTCATAAAAATCGGCCGTCGCCGCGACTTTCGGGTCAAAATTCGCGCGGTCGATCCCGCTCTTGTGGTCCTTTTTCGGCGCCGTTTCCGCCGCCTGGAGAACCGCCCAGCCGGAGACCAATAACACCGTCAAAAGCCCCGTCCGACGCGCTGATAGAAAGAAAGGCATGGTTCGACTTGGGAAAAAACTCAGAGGTAGTAGGGAACCGAGGTTGTATGATAATGCTCTAACGGTAGACCGTCAAAACCACGCGGTAGACCGTCAAAACCACGCGCTCGACCGTCAAAACACCCTGCGCGCCCTTTGGCGACGGCGGTTTCCGCTCCGGACGGCCGCCGCGAGGCCCAGAATCGCCTCTCGGCTCGTTCCGCGGCGCCGGGCTGCGGAGCCGGTGAGAAGGCCGCGCAGATGGCCAAATTCATACCTTTTCGCTAGCCGGATTGCTAGAATACCGGATTGGCAGAACAAGGGCACACTATTTTTCGTGGAGGGCGTCCCACCGGGGCGACACTCGCATGCCAGAATCCACGTCCGAAGAACAGCGACACCAAGCGCAAGCGACCGCCGATATGACCGCGCCCCAATCTCGCTCATTGGCCGACGAACCGACCGACGGCCATTCGCCCAGCATCGCGCCCACGCTTGCCGGCGGAGCCTTGCCGGGCCAAATCCACACCTGGGCCCAATTCGCCGACTGCTTGTCCATGAGCGGGCTGATGAGCAGCGAAGAATTTCACGCCTTTGACGCCAGCTTGACAACCGAGGAGCGGCCGACCGACGCGCATGGACTAGCCGAACTGCTCGTCAAGCGCAAACGGCTGACGGAGTATCAAGCGAACTTGTTGCGGCTGGGCCAAACCAAAGGGCTTGTCTTCGGCAACTATGTCATCGTCGATAAGCTGGGCGAAGGGGGGATGGGGGTCGTCTTCAAAGCGAACCATCGCCGGATGAAGCGGACCGTGGCCCTGAAGGTGCTGCCTGCCGATCTCACCAATTCGGCCGACGCGATCGCGCGCTTTCATCGCGAGGTCGAAGCGGCGGCCAAGCTGACGCATCCGAATATCGCGGCCGCCTACGATGCCGACGAGGCAGGCGGCGTCCATTTTCTGGTGATGGAATATGTCGATGGCTTGAATCTCTCGCAGCTAGTGAAACAGAGCGGCCCGCTTCCCCTGGGCGCGGCGCTGAACTATGTGCTGCAAGCGGCGCGCGGCCTGAGCCATGCCCATGCGCGCGGCGTCGTGCATCGCGACATCAAGCCAGGCAATTTGCTGGTCGATTCGACCGGCGTCGTGAAAATCCTCGACATGGGGCTCGCCCGCTTCGAGAACAAAGAAGAAGACGGCGCGGCCCAGGCCGAACTCACCCAATCGGGCCGCGTGATGGGAACGGTCGACTACATGGCCCCTGAGCAGGCTCTCGACGCCAAGCACGCCGACCAGCGCGCCGACATTTACAGCATCGGCTGCACGCTCTATTACCTGCTGACCGGCCGCGCCCTGTCGCCCGACGGCACACTCACGCAAAAACTGATCTGGCACCAAACCGAAGCGGTGCCGGCCTTGTCGGCCGTTTGCCCCGCCGTGGGACCGCAGCTCGAAGCGGTCTTCCGCCACATGCTGGCCAAAAAACCGGCTGATCGCCAGCAGTCGATGGCCGAAGTCATCGCCGATCTCGATGCCTGTTTGGGCGAGCTCTCGCCCGAAGATGCCGCCGCGGCGGTCGCCGGCCGCGGGGGCGCCGAGGGACTTGACGTCACCCTCAATCAATTCCGCAAAAGCCATGCGACGGTGGTCGAGCGGCCGACCGCCACCGATGTCCAACCGCAAGCCCAGTCCGCCGCCGCGCTGCCGCGCCGCAAGCTGCCGGTCGCGCTGGCGGCCTTCGGTCTCGCTCTGGCCGGTTTGGCCGCCGCGGCCGTGGTCCTGAACCGCCAAGGAGGCGGTCCGGCCGCCGCCGTCGCCAGCGACGATAGCCAAGTTCATCTCAACATCAACCAACCTGGCGCGACCGTCTCGCTCGACGGTCAGCCGGTCGCGCTGGCCATCGGGATCACGGATGCCGACGAACAGCATCGCTGCGTGCCGGTGAAGATCGGCAAAAAGTACCGCTTGAAAGTGAGCAAGGCTGGCTTCGAGGAATTCGTGCAGGACGTCGTCGCCGGCAAGGAGCATCCGCATTTTGAGGTCGCGCTCAAGCCGGTCGCCGGCCCGATCAGCACGCCGCCGGCGCCCGTGAAAACGGTTCTGCTCCGCTGGATCATCGCCAATGGAGGGAGCGCCACGCTCGCCGTCGGCTCGGCCGCCCAAACGATGGAGTGCGCTCGAGCCCAAGAGATTCCTAGCGGGCCGTTTGCGATCAAGGCGGTGCGGCTCGACGGGGCGACCTCGCTTAAAGAAGACGAGCTGGCGAAGTTGGCGGTCGCCGAAGGCTTGCAGTCTCTCTCGCTGAAAGGGGCCGCGGTCGGAGATCGTGCGGCCGAAGAAATTGCCAAACTCAAACAACTTTGGTCGGTGGACCTGAGCCAAACGAAGATCACGGATCTCGGGTTAGGCGAACTAGCCACGCTGCCGGAACTGCGCGATTTGAATTTGCAAAAAACCACGGTTGGCGACGAAGGGCTGGCCGCGCTGGCAAAATTGCCGGAGCTCGAAAACCTCGTCCTGACCGACACCCAAGTCGGCGATCGCGGTTTGCTACAGTTGGTCGGCCTGGAGAACCTGCGCACGATCGCTTTGAATGGAACGCGCGTTACCGTCGCCGGCGTCGAGGGCTTAAAAGCGGCCCGGCCGAAGCTCAACGTGACCTGGGACGCGCCGGACCTCGAACGCGAGCTGGCGCGCAAGCTATTGAACACCGGCGCCGCGCTGGCGCTCGTTTCGCCCGAGGGCAAACCGCTAGGCGCAGTTCGCAAAGCCGCCGACTTGCCGGTCGAACGGTTTCAAATCAGCGGTGTCGATTGGAGCGGCCGCGTGCAAATCACCGATGCTGATTTGCCTCCGCTGGCGGCCTTGCCAAAACTGCGCGCGATCAACCTCGATGGAACGAGCGTAACCGGCGAAGGGCTCGCCAAGCTGAGTCTGTTCAAAGGATTGCGATCCATCGAGCTGGGCAGCTTGCAGATTCCTGACCGCGCCGTGGACGATTTGAAAAAGGCGCTCCACGAAAGCGACGTGCGCTGGACCCCCAATAGCGAGCGGCTCGTTGCGCAATGGGTCGTTGCCCGCAAAGGCATCGTGAACGTCGCCACACCCGATGGCGAGGTCATCACCGGCATCGACAACGCGGCGCGGCTGCCGGCCGGCCGGTTTACGATCACCGCGTTCAAGCTGGACAACGACACTCAGCTCGCCGACGAAGACTTGCGCCGCTTCAAGGGCTTCACGCGGCTCGAAACCGTTTCGCTGAACAACACGCCGATTGGCGACGCGGCGCTGGCATTCTTGGCCGCGTGCCCGGCGCTCCGCGACCTGAGCTTGAACAACACCCGTGTGACCGACGCGGGCCTGGCGGCCGTTGGCCATTTGCCCTCGTTGCGGCTGCTGGTCGTCGGCGGAACGGCGATCACCGATCGCGGACTGGAGCAGTTGAACAACGTCAAGCAACTGACCGATCTTTCCTTGTCGCGGACCAAGATCAGCGACGATGGCCTCTTGCAGTTGGCCCGCTTCACGAGCCTCAATCGGCTGTCGTTGGCCGACACGCCGCTGACCGACGCGGCCTTGCCGCAACTGAGCAAGTTGGCGAGCGTAAGCCAGCTTTTTCTCAGCGGCACGCAAATCAGCGACGCCGGGCTGGAGGAATTGGCGGTCTCCCTGCCAAAATGCAAGATCCAAGGCAATCCGCCGGACCCGCAGCGGCTGGCGCTGCGCTGGATTCTCTCGCAAGGCGGCCTCGCTGCGACGACGCACGGCGACGTGCGCAAGCTGGCGGAGTTGCCGCGCGGAGCTTGCGAGTTGACGAAGATCGACCTGGGCGACTTGCCGAAAGTCACTGGCGAAATGCTGATCAAGATTTCGCCGTGCACGGCCATCACGGAACTGGATCTGAGCGGTACGAGCGTCAACGACGAGGGGTTGAAGCTGTTGGCCCCCTGCACCGCGCTGGAACGGCTGTCGCTGGCCGAGACGCGGATCACCGATCAAGGGCTGGTCCATTTAAAGGCGATGACCCGGTTGAAATGGCTCGATCTGCATGGAACCCGGATCAGCGGCGCCGAGCTGGCGCAACTGAGCGGTTTGACGGAGCTAACAACCTTGTCGCTCGACGGCGCGCGGCTCAGCGATCGCACGGCCGCCGCCTTGAATAAGTTCGCGAACTTGACCTATCTGAATCTCAGCAACAATGCCACGCTCGGCGACAAAGGGATCGCCGCCTTGGTCGATCTGACCAAGCTGCAAACGCTCGGATTGGCCGGCACGGCGGTCGGCGACGCCTCCTTGTCCACCGTCGCCAAGTTTAGCGAACTGCAAAACCTCGATCTTTCCAGCACGGCCGTCACGGACGCAGGGTTGCCCCAATTGAAAGTGCTGGCCAATTTGAAAACGGTCCGCCTCTACGGGACCGCGGCCGGCGACCCCACCTTGACGGTGCTGGCCGGGCTCAAAAATCTGCGCTCGCTGAATGTGGCGAAGACCAAGGCGACCGAGGCCGGCATCGCGACGCTCAAAGCCGCGCTGCCCGACGTGAAGATCAGCAAATCCGAAGCCCGCGCCGACCCGGACAATCCGCCTTCCGACAACGGCGGCAATGCTCCGCGCGGGCTGGGCCTGCGCGACCCGCGCTAGCGCCCCTTGAAAGCCCGAACTGAGCCTTGAAAGCCCTTGGCAGCCTGTCGAATGCTTCAACCGGCTGCGAAGGGCTAGGGCCCGTCGGCAGGGACACCGCTTACGCGGCGTCAAGTTTTTGTCCTACTTTGACGGTTGGCGAGCACCAAATGGTATCATGGGGGGAGAACGCCGCCGGTCGCGGCTGGCGAGCGGCAAAAGGCCGCCGTGCTGGCCGATGGTCGGTGCAAATTCGCGCTCGTTTTGTTGGGCAATTTCGCTTTCCTATCCCCTCCTATGGCAACCGCCAAATCGTCCGCCGAGCTTGATAGTGAAAAGGCGCTGGTCGGCCGCGCGGCTGCGGCGCTCGTGCCGGATCAGAGCCGGCTCGGAATCGGCAGCGGCAGCACGGCGGCCTATTTTATCGCGGCGCTCGGCGAGCGGCTTCGCGCCGAGGCGTTGAATCTGGTCGGCGTGCCGACCTCGAGCGAAAGCCGCCTCCTCGCGACCGCGGCCGGAATTCCCTTGATCGAACCGGAACGCGGCCTGCGGCTCGATCTGACCGTGGACGGCGCCGACGAGATTGGCCCCGAACTGGCGCTGACCAAGGGGGGCGGCGGAGCGCTGCTGCGCGAAAAAGTCATCGCGGCCGCCTCGAACTATCTGCTGATCATCGGCGACTCGTCGAAGCGCGTCGCGGCGCTCGGGCAATTCCCGTTGCCGCTCGAGGTGATTCCGTTCGCGATGCCACTGGTCATGGATCGACTCGAGGCGCTCGGCGCGAAGCCGATGCTGCGGCACGATCGTACCAATCGGTCCACCGTCGCCCAGACCGATCAGGGCAACTACTTAATTGATTGCCAGTTCGGTCTGATCACGGAACCCGAGTCGCTCGCGCGAGCATTGGAAGCGATGCCTGGGATCGTCGAGCATGGCCTATTCCTCGGCTTGGCCCGCGCCGCGCTCGTCGCCGAAGGGCCGCAGTTGCTGCTCTTGCGGCCCGGCCACGACCCCGCGCCGGCCGCGGCGCTCGCGTCGCTGCCGTAAATTCCGGTGGAATAAATCAACCGACCGCTGGGCGCTTGGTTTCCGCCGTTCAGATGGTGCGCCGGCCGCTTCGTCACAGGGTAACAACCACTTTGCCGATTTGCTGGTTTGATTCCAAATAACGGTGAGCATCGACGATCTGCTCGAAGGGAAACGTCTTCGCGATGATCGGCTTCAGCTTGCCGGCGTTTAGGCCGTCGACGATAAACGTTTTTGTGCGCGCCATACGCGCGGAATTGACGACGATTTCAAACAGGACATAGCCGCGAATCGTCAGCATCCGGCTCAGCACCTCGAACAGCGGCAGCGGAGCCGCGGCCGTGCTGAGCATTCCATATTCAATCAGCATCCCATGATCTGCGAGCGCGGATATCAATTTGCCCACCGTCGGGCCGCCGACCGGGTCAAACGCGACCCGCGCCCCCGCGCCGGAGGTGTGCTTCTTTACTTCCGCAACCAGGTCTTCTTCCTCGGTCGCGATCACATGGCGGGCGCCAAGCTCCAGGAGCCTTTGGCGTTTGGCGCCGGTGCGCGTCAGCGCAATCGGTGTGGCCCCGAGCAGGTTTGCGATTTGGATGCTCGCGAGGCCGACACTGCTGGAGGCGGCCGGAATCAGGACTGCCTCGCCCGCTTTCAAGTTGGCAATCTCGACCAAGGCGCCGTAAGCGGTGGCATATTGCATCCAAATCGCCGCGGCTTCTTCCCACGAGAGCGCCGCCGGATGCTTCGCCACTGCGTAGGCCGGGACAATCGCCCGCTCGCCATACACGCCGTATTGATTCTGCGAGAAGGCCGGAATCGTGCTGACCCGATCGCCGACGCGTAAGTTGCCGGCTCCGCTGCCGACCGCGGAAATGATCCCTGCTGCTTCGTAGCCGAGCTTCGCCGGGAAAACCGGATCTTCCAGATAGTGTCCTTCGCGAAACATCGATTCCGCGCGATTCAGACCGAGCGCCTTCACATCAAGCTGGACTTCGCCGGTGCCAGGCGGCGGCAGATCGACCTCTTCGATTTTCAAAACCTCCGGACCGCCGGTTTGGTGAAAGCGAACGACGCGCGACATGATGTTCTCCTCAACGCAGGGTGAGCGGAAATTTGGGCAAGTCCGATCGGCTCGCCCACGGAGATCGCGGCAGCATGAGGATCGTCGATACGGCGCTGTGGCTGTTTTCGGCCGCACCGTATTTTCGCGGCGCAAGCCTCCAGGCCGCGCCGACACGATCGCTCGTTTCGACAACGGTTAACGTTCTGCTCTAGAAACAACTCTGGCCATTCTATCCAAAAAAAAGGTCGAGCGATCCGCCGGCCTCCGCGCCGGAAGATCGCTCGCAGGCGGCGCTCAACGCATCCCACCGGAAATATAGAACGATTCGCCCGTGATCCACGAAGCATCGTCGGACGCCAAAAAGACGACCGCTGGCGCGATGTCCTTCGGTTGGCCGATGCGGCCCAGCGGCGTTTGCGCTTCGACCGATTTGCGAAAATCGCCGGAGGTGATTCCGGCGGACGTAGTGCCTTCGGTTTCAACCATGCCCGGGTTCACGGAATTGACGCGAATCTTTTTTCCCGCAAGTTCTTGAGCGAGCGAGCGGGTAATCGCGTTCACCGCGGCTTTGGTTCCGCTGTAGACGGCCGAGTTCGGCGAGGCCAACGTGGCGAGGACCGAGCTGACGTTGATGATCTGGCCTCCCGCTTGACCAAACAGCTTGACCGCTTCTTGCGAGGCGAGCAGCAGCCCCAGCACATTCAGATTGAACTGTTTGTGAAAGTGCTCGGGCGTAATGGTTTCGAGCGGAGAGAACTCGTAGACGCCGGCATTGTTCACGAGGATATCCAGTTTGCCGAAAGCCTTCTTCGCGTCGGCGAACAGCTGTTTCACGTCGGCCGGCTCTGACAGGTTCGCCTGAACGGCAACCGCCTTGCCGCCATTGCCGTTGATTTCGCTAACGACGCGATCGGCCGCCGCCTTGCTCGACGAATAATTCACAACCACCGCGGCGCCGGCTGCCGCGAGTTGGGTCGCGATGGCGACTCCGATCCCCTTCGACGCGCCGGTAACAACCGCGACTTTGCCCGCGAGTTTTTGGGACATGATGCTTTCTCCTGGATAAAAGATGGGTGGCAAAAGGTTGGTTGCCGCTTTCAATCGCCGCGACTGGCACGTTTACAGCTCGCGACACAAAGACTTACCGGACCGTGACCACGATCTTACACCGATTTCGATTTTTCTTTTTGCGTTGGTAAGCTGCGCAAACTCCGCGCGTTCGCAGCGCCGGCAGTTCGCCGCGCGAGCCGCGCATTTTCGAAAAGGCCGATCGATCTTGGTTGATTCGTTGATCCGCGCCATGCTTCTTCGCGGAGCTGTAAGATTTGCGCCGGCGGCCGGTAAAGAGGGACAGGCAAGACTGTCGGCCGCGCGCCGCCGCGCTTCGCAAGGCGGCTGCTTGCGCTCCAAAGCAAGGTTTCGGCAATGGTTACGTTTATTTCGCTCGCCGCCGTCGCGGCTGCCCCTCGTCCACTTTTCCATGGCGGCGTATCATGGGGTCTGCCAACTTCGCCGGCTGCCTGCGTTTCGCGGCTCGCGACCGATCCATCCAGGTATCCCGATGGCTGTGAACGATTCTCCGCTTACTCGTGCCAGCTTGTTGATTCAGTTGCGCGACGGCGCCAATCACGAAGCTTGGCAAGAATTCGTGCGGCTGTACGGGCCGGTTATTTACGGCTTCGCTCGGCAGCGTGGGCTGCAAGACGCGGACGCGGCCGACCTGATGCAAGATGTGCTGCGGTCGGTGGCACAGGCGATTGGGCGTCTCGACTACGATCGCGAGCGCGGGACGTTTCGCGGCTGGCTGTTCACCACGACGCGCAACAAAATCTACAACTTTCTGGCGGCGCGGCGCATTCGGCCGCTCGCGTCGGGCGACTCGTCCGCCCAGCGCGCGCTCGAGCAGCCGGTCGCCGACGAGGGTGCCGAACTCTGGGAACTCGAGTATCAACGCCGGCTGGCGGCGCTCGCCCTCGAGCGGATCAAATTAGAATTTCAAGAGTCGACTTGGCAAGCATTCTGGCTCACGGCGGTCGACGGCGTGCCCAGCGCCGAAGCCGCGCAGCGCGTCGGCTTGACAACCGGCGCGCTCTACGTTGCCAAGAGCCGCGTCTTGGCGCGGTTGAAGGACGAAGTCGAGTTGTTGCGCCAGCAAGAGGAGAGCTAACATGAAAACGGCTACGCATTGTCCTCCGACCGAGGACCTTCGCCAATTGCTGACCGGTTCTGGTTCAGTCGAACAGCAGCAAGCCTGCACGCGCCACCTCGATGCATGCGCCTGCTGTCAAGCGAAGCTTGAGGCCTTGGCAACCGACGGCACCAATCTCTCGCAACTCGTTGGCGAGTTGCCTGCGCACGAACCGCTGGCGACCTCGGCCTATTGGCCGGCGCTACATTCGCTCGAGACGAGCGAACAGACGCCCCTCGGCGGGACCCCTGCCGCCGCGCCTCAAGCGACCAAGCCGTCCAAGCCGCGCGGCGTTTCGCTCGATTTTCTCCAGCCTGCCACCGACTCGGCCTATCTGGGCCGGCTCGCGCACTTCGACGTGATGCGTGTGCTGGGGCAAGGGGGGATGGGGGTGGTGCTCGAGGCGTTCGACTCGCGTTTGCAGCGCAATGTCGCGATCAAGGTGCTCGATCCGAACACGGCCGAAGACGAAATCGCGCGGCAGCGGTTTTGCCGCGAGGCCCGCGCGGCGGCTTCGATCTCGCATGAGCATGTGGTCGCCGTCCATCAGGTCGAAAAGTCGAGCGAAAACGGCCTGCCCTATCTGGTGATGCAGTTGATCGCCGGCGAGTCGCTCGAACAGCGTCTGGCCCGCGAAGAAAAACTTCCGCTCCGCGAGATTGTCCGGATCGGAATGCAAACCGCGCACGGCTTGGCCGCCGCCCATGCGCACGGCTTGATTCATCGCGACGTGAAGCCGGGCAATATCTTGCTCGAACCGCCGCACGACACCGTCAAGCTGACCGACTTCGGCCTCGCCCGCGCGGCCGAGGACGCCAAGCTCACGCGGACCGGCTTTGTCACCGGCACCCCGCTCTACATGGCGCCCGAACAAGCGCTCGGGGGCGAAGCCGATCCGCGGTCCGATCTGTTCAGCCTTGGCGCAATTCTGTATGAATTGTGCGCGGGTCAACCGCCGTTCACAGGAAACTCCGCGCTGGTGATCTTGAAAAAGATCACGGACTCGAAGCAGCGGCCAGTGCGCGAGGTGAATCCGCAAATTCCCACGTGGCTGAGCGATACCATCGACCACTTGCTCGCCAAGCGGCCGGTCGATCGGATTCAAACCGCCCAGCAGGTGGCGGAGCTGTTGGAATTTCAATGGGCCTTGTTGAAAACGACCTCCGACGAGCTGCCCACCGTCTGCGAAATTGCCGCGCAGCAGCGAACGCGCCGCAACCGGCTGATTGCAACCGCGGTCGCAGCCACGTTTCTGGCGGTCGGATTGGCCGTCGGCTGGTTTTTGGCGAATCGCAATCCGGCCAGGTCGAACAGCGGTTCCGCGGCGCTCGTTTCTGCCGCCGAACCGGAGGCGGTATTAAGCGCAAACGCCGGACCGGTCTGGTCCGCCGTGTTTAGCCCTGACAGTCAAACCCTCGCCATGGCCGTGGAGGATGGCGCGGTCCGATTTTGGGATCTGCCGAAACGGAGCATCGAGCGGACGGTCAGCGCGCACCGCGGTACGGTCTGGATGGCGCGCTATTCGCCCGGCGGAAAAATTCTGGCTACCGCAGGGGACGACGGGCTGATCAAACTTTGGCGGCCGCCGGAAACCGAGCCGGAACGCGTCTTCAAACAGACGAACGCCGTCCGCGCCTTCGCGTTTTCGCACGACGCGCAGACGATCTACGCGGCCGACCGCGAAGGAGGCTTGCGGGTCTGGTCGCTGGCGGCCGATCAGCCAGCCGCCGCCGCGCAAGCGCCCGGCGCGGTCTACGCGCTCGCGCTTTCGCCGGACGATGAAATGCTTGCGACCGGCGGCAGCGACAAAGTCGTCCAACTCTGGAACGCGAAGACGCTGACGCCCAAGTTTTCGCTCGACGGACATGCCGGCCAAGTTTATGCGCTCGCCTTTTCGCCCGACGGCAAATTTCTCGCCTCCGCCGGCTGGGATGGCACGATCCGCATCTGGGAAACGGCCGGAGGCCAACTGCACAAATCGTGGGTCGGATGCGAAGGAGATCTCTGGAGCGTGGCTTACTCCCCCGACGGAAAGCGCTTGGCCACCGGCGGTTCCGACGGCATCGTCAAGCTCTGGAATTCCGCCACGGGCGAACCTGTGGCGGCCTATCTCGGTCATAAGGGGGCGGTCCACACCGTCGCCTTCAATCGCGACGGATCGCACCTGGCGTCCGGCGGGCGCGATGGCAACGTCCGCGTGTGGAAACTTCCTTGACCGGCCTCTCGCGAAAGCGTGCCAAAAATCATGTCGGCTGCCGAAGGCGCAACGCCGCCGCAAATTATTCCCACCGCCGAGGCGGTCGGCATTCTGCCGCTGCGCAATAACGCGGGCAAGCCGATCACCGTTATTGGCACCGAGGCCATTCGCGCCGGATTCGACGCGGTCTGCTTGGAGCAAGCTCTCAACTCGCGGCAAGCGCCCGGCGTGACCGAATTGGTGCTCAACCCGGACGCGCATCGCGGTTATGGCGCGCCGGTGGGCTGCGTGCTCGTCTCGCCCACCCACATCTATCCCGGCCCGATCGGCGTTGACATCAAATGCTCGATGAGCCTGCTGCAGATGGACTTGCCGGAGCAGGCCATCGCCGACCGGGCGGTGCGCCGGCAGCTTATCAACGAGGTGACGGCGCGGATTCCGACCGGCGCGGGACACGGCCAACGCTCGGTGAAAAAGTCGCGGCACGTAGCGGCGGCGACCGGGCGGCAGGTCGCCGTCGAAGGCGCGTCGCCCGCGGTCTGCGCGGCGCTCGGCATTCCGCCGGAGTGGGCCGCGCGGTGCGAAGACGCCGTTCATGTCGGCCACGACGGGGCGGAAGACAGCTTGGCGCTGCGGCTGCAAAAACACGCGGCCCAAAATCCGCAATTCAAGCTCGACGAGAAAACCACGCAGCTGGGCTCGTACGGCGGCGGCAACCATTTCGGCGAATGCGAAATCGTCGAGATCGAACCGCACGCCTCAGCGCAGGCCGCGGCGGCCGTGTTCGGGCTGAAACAAGGCTGCGTCGGCTTTTTGTCGCACTGCGGCTCGCGCGGGTTTGGACACAATCTGGCGGCGGGCCAATTTCGCGAACTCCAGCAAAAGTTCGCGCGCTGGGATATCCCCTTGCCCGGCAATGATCGCGAACTGGTCTATGCCCCGCTCGGAACGATCGAGGCGAACGCCTATCTGGACGACATGGCGCTGGGCGCGAACTTCGCGACGATCAACCATTTGCTGATCAACGCGCTGGTGCTGGAGGCGTTTCAGTCGGTTTTTCCCGGCGTCCGCGGCGAGTTGGTCTATTTCATCAGCCACAACATTGCGCGCCGAGAAATCGTCGACAATCGCTCCTGCTGGGTCCATCGCAAAGGGGCGACGCGGGCTTTTCCTGCCGGCCATCCGGCGCTGACCAATACGCCGTTCGCCGCGACCGGCCACCCAATTCTCTTGCCTGGCAATCCGCGCGATGGGTCAGTCGTGATGGTTGCGTTGCCGGGGGCCCGGCAGAGTTGTTACAGCGTCAACCACGGGGCGGGCCGGCGAATGGGGCGCAAGGATGCCAATCGGCGGCTTGATCAAGCGACGATCGACGCGGAATTTGCTGCCGCCGACATCCTCAGCAACTGCCGCCAATATCCCAAAGACGAAGCGCCCGCCGCCTATAAAGATTTTCCGGAGGTGCTGGCATCAGTCGAAAAAGCCGGGCTTGCCACCACGGTCGCTCGGCTCCGTGCTCGCTTTGTCATCAAGGACAGCAGCGCCGCCGACGATTGAAGGTTTGGCATCAACCACCTCTCGGCTTGAGAAAGCCGCCCGCTTGACGCGTCGCGCGGCAAGCCAAACGAAGCGGTTGGAACGGACGCATCACCGCGCTTTCTCACGGCGGGTCGTATCCGCCGGGGTGCCACGGATGGCAGCGGCAAATCCGCGCGACGCCGCGCCACGTGCCACGCCAAGCACCATATTTTTGCACCGCCTGTATGAAATAGTTGCTGCACGTCGGATAAAACCGGCATTGCCGACCCACCAGCGGACTCAATGTCCACTGATAGACGCGCGCTAGTCCAATCAAAGTCCAGCCGGGCAGCCCGACCAGCGCATCCCACAAAAAGCGAAACATAAATTAGACGAACGGTTGCCAGAGAGCAGCCACGGCTGAGGTTATTTCGTCAGAAATTCGTCCAAGTTCATGAGCACATTGGCCACGACCGTCCACGCGGCGGCCGCGGCCGGATTGGGCATCGTCGGACCTCCGGCCAGCAGTTTTTTCGCGGCGGCCGGGTCGTTCTCAAAGCGCGCCCGCTGCTCCTGATAGAGGGCCACCAGCCGCGCGGTTTCCGCAGCCGTCGGCGCCCGCGCCAAACAAAGCCGGAAACCATATTCCGCTCGCGCCGGCTCATCGCCGGAGGCCTCGCCGACGATGCGGCCGGCCAAGGCGCGGGCCGCCTCGACATAGACCGGATCATTCAACACCGTAAGCGCTTGCAGCGGGGTATTGGTCCGCGGCCGGCGCACCGTGCAAACCTCGCGTGACGGGGCGTCAAAGCTCATGAACTCCGGATAGGGGGCCGTCCGCCGCCAATAGGTATAGAGCCCGCGCCGATGACGGTCCTCGCCCGGACTGACCACCCAGCGCTCGCCGCTATAGGGCCGGTTCCAGATCCCCTCGGGCTGCGGAGGCATGACGCTTGGGCCGCCAATCTTCGGACTAAGCAAACCGGACACCGCCAGCGCCTGATCGCGAATCAACTCGGCCTCGAGACGAACGCGCGGGCCGCGCGCCAGCCACCGATTGTGCGGATCCTTTTCGACCAGTTCGGGAGAAACGCGGCTCGTCTGCCGATACGTCGCGGAGGTCACGATCAAACGGTGCAAG
This sequence comes from Pirellulales bacterium, assembly GCA_035656655.1. Lineage (GTDB taxonomy): Bacteria > Planctomycetota > Planctomycetia > Pirellulales > DASRSE01 > DASRSE01. Next base: position 6,032 of record DASRSE010000025.1, on the reverse strand, counting down.
GCTTTGGTGCTCCAGCCGAGCCGGATGTATTCGGTCGCGAGCCAATCGAGCAACTCCGGATGACTCGGCGGATCGCAACGCGTGCCGAAGTCCTCGCAGGTCGTCACAATCCCGCGCCCAAAGAGTTGTTCCCAAGCGCGATTTACGGCGACGCGCGCGGTCAGCGGATTGTCGGGCGAGACGAGCCACTTGGCCAATGTGAGCCGATCCAGGGGCGCTTTCTCCGGCAAGGGGGGCAGCACCGCCGGGACGCCCGGCGTCACGAGGTCTCCTTGGGCCAGAAAGCTGCCGCCGAGAAACACGTGCGTCGCGCGCGGCTTGGGCAACTCCTGCATGACGAGCGTCTTCACCTTCGCGCCCGCTGCATTCAAGCTCGGCGTGCGCAGCCGCGCGATCTGTTCGCGGAGCGCTCGCAGTTCCGGCTGCGTTGCCAGATAATAATCGCGCAGCAGCTGTTGTTGGTCGACCGAGCGAGCGTCCGGTTTCTCTTGCAGCGCGGCCCGCACCGGGGCGGGCAAGAGACTGTGATCGCCCGCCTTTTGTCCCATCGTCAAGAAGAGGCGAAAATGAGCCGGGTTGGCCTCGGCAGCAGTCGTCTTGTTGATCAAGCGGATCGTGAGCCGCGTCGCTTGATCGAAGCCGACCTTATCGGCAAATTCAAAAACGGCCGCGTGCGGCAAGCGCGTGCCGTCCGCTTCCGCGTCCACGCGCCAGCCGCCGGTTTTTGACGTGTCGATCAAGTCCTGAATCGGGTAGCCTGGCTGCGAATAATCGGCCACGGCCCGCTGGAGCGCGACCGGCTTGGCCCCTTTTTCGTTGTCGGCCGGCGCGACGGTCAACTCCACGCGGCTCAGCGCGACCGCCCCATCGGCGGCGCGGCCTAAGCTGTGGTGCGGCGCCTGGGCGTCAGGCCAGAGCTCGAGTCGCAACCCGGCGATCCCGCGGAGATCGATGCGGGCGGTAATGGTGTAGGTGTCGTTCGGGGGATTCTGGCCGCTGACCTCGATCGAGCCGTCGGACGACGTGGCCAGTTGCGCGCCGCCGGCCGATTTTAGCTCCGTCGCCTCGACCGCAATCCAATTGGCTTCTGCGGCGGCCAAGGCCGCTTTTTCCCACTTCGGCTGCTCGGCGGCAACGCGCTGCGCGACGCGGCGCTGGTCGGTTTCGAGCCGAGCGATTTCTTGCGCCGTTTGCGCCGCATCGAGAGGGAACGAGAGGGGCTCGACCGCGAGTTCGGGGCCGTTGCTATTGCCAGGGTCGGCCGTATTGTTAAAAAATGCCAGAAAGCGATAGTATTCCTTTTGCTTGAAAGGATCGTATTTGTGGCTGTGGCACTGGCAGCAGCCGAGCGTTGTCCCCAGCCAGACGGTGGCGGTCGTATTCACCCGATCGATCAAGGCGGCAATGCGATATTCTTCGTTGTCGACGCCCCCCTCGGTGTTGATCATCGTGTTGCGGTGAAAGCCGGTCGCGACTTTTTGGCTCGCCGTCGCGCCAGGCAACAGATCGCCCGCCAGTTGCTCGATCGTGAATTCCTCGAACGGCAGATCGCGATTCAACGCATCGATCACCCAATCGCGATAGGGCCACATCGTGCGGCCGGGGTCTTTTTCGTAGCCATGCGTGTCGGCATAGCGCGCCAGATCGAGCCACGGCCGCGCCCAGCGCTCGCCATAGTGGGGCGATTGCAGCAGCCGATCGACGACCTTTTCATAGGCATCCGGCGAACGATCGTTCACAAACGCCGCGACCTCGGCCGGAGTTGGCGGCAGCCCAACCAGATCGAGCGAAACGCGCCGCAGCAGTTGCGGGCGCTCGAGTTCAGGCGACGGCGCCAGCCCTTCCGCTTCTAACTTCGCCAAGACAAACTGATCGATTGGATTGCGCGGCCAGGCGTGGTTCTGGACGGCAGGCGGATCGCGGCGCACCGGCTTCGTATAGGCCCAATGGCCTTCGACTTGCGGAGCCGTCTGGTCGTCGGGCCACTTGGCGCCTTGATCGATCCAGCGCCGCAACAGGTCGATTTGCGCGGCGGAGAGGGGCTTGCCTGCCTTCGGTGGCGGCATCAACGTGTCTTGGTCTTTCGAGGTCACAAATTCGATCAGGCGGCTGCCGGCCGCATTGCCCGGCAAGATGGCGATGCCATTGTCGCCGCCGGCGAAAGCTTCTTTCTTTTTGTTCAAGCGAAAGCCTGACTCTTGCTTATCCGCGCCGTGGCATTGATAGCAATGGGCAGCCAACAGCGGTTCGATCTGCTGTTTGAAATCGACCGGTCCTTTCGCAGATTCAGCTGGTTCCACGGCGGCGGGCGCCGGTCGCGCGGCGGGCTCGGCCTTTGAACTCGGTTCGGCGGACTGCGCTGCCGATGAAAATGCTGCCCAAAGGAAGGCCGCGGCGAGGGGTGCTGTCAAAAAACGGGTCGCAGACAGCGCGCAAGCAAATCGATATCGCGGCGTGCGGCGGCGCAGATCAGACAAGCAGAGGAGCATCGTGGAGGGGCAGGGCGAGAGGCGAGAAAAATCCGCGGCGAATCCGCCCGCCGCCGGGCAGCGGTCCGCCGCCTGAGCAAGCCATCTTACCGCGCCGCGAAGCCCGAGAAAACCGCGAACCGGGCTCGCTTCGCCCGGGCCCGCAAGTGCCGCTGAAAACTTGCACGTCTCCGAGCCACCGAGTAGACTTTGATGGACCGCCGCTAGGCGAAGGGAACGAGGCCGATGGGCAAAACCGGGGGCAATTCGGAATGCTCCGTGGCCAGCCGTTCCCTTTTTCCGCCGCGGGTCCATTCGCGCGCCGGCCCGGACGCCGGCCGGACATCCCCTTCCTATCCGCCCTTCCAATCCTGCCGCAGAGGAGTTTTTTGCCATGTCGCGTCGCTGTACTCTGGTTTCGCTGTGCGCGTGGGCGCTGCTGAGCGCTTACGCTTATGCGTCTGGTCCCGATGAATGGATTCAATGGCGCGGGCCGAATCGCGACGGCATTTCGACCGACACGGGCCTGATGAAGTCTTGGAGCGAAGAGGGTCCGCCGCTGAAATGGAAGGCGACCGGCTTGGGCGACGGCTTTTCAGGCGTCTCCGTTTCGCATGGCAAGATCTTCACGATGGGCGATCGCGACAAGAGCGAATACGTCATCTGTTTGAACGAAGCCGATGGAAAAGAAGTCTGGTCGACCAAGATCGGCGGCCCGACCGATGGCGGCGGCTATCACGGCCCGCGGTGCGTGCCAGCCATTGATGGCGACCGCATCTATGCGCTCGGCGGAAACGGCGAACTCGCTTGTTTGGCCACGGCCGACGGCAAGGAAATCTGGACAAAAGATTTCAAGAAGGACTTCAAGGGAAAAATGATGTCCGGCTGGGGATTCAGCGAATCGCCGCTGGTCGATGGCGACTGGCTGGTCTGCACCCCCGGCGGAAAAGAGGACGGGATGGTCGCGCTCGACAAAAAAACGGGCGCCGTCGTCTGGACTTCCAAAATCGAAATCCCTGGCAATAAGGGCCAAGACGGCGCCGGCTACGCCTCGATCGTGATCAGCCACGGCGCGGGGGTGAAGCAATATGTCCAATTGATGGGGCGCGGGGTCGTCGGCGTGCGCGCCAAAGATGGCAAGCAACTGTGGAGCTACAACAAAATCGCCAATGGGACCGCCAACATTCCCACCGTTCTGGTCAAGGACAATTATGTCTTCACCTCGACCGGCTATGGCGATGGCGGCTCGGCCTTGCTCAAGCTCTCGCCGGGCGAGAACGGCGGCGTCGAAATGCACGAAGAGTATTACCTCGGTGCGAAGGATTTGCAGAACCATCACGGCGGCATGGTCATGCTCGGCGACTATATCTATGGCGGCCATGGCCATAGCAATGGCTTTCCGTTCTGTCTCGAATGGAAGACCGGCAAGGTGCTGTACAACCACGATCGCGGGCCAGGTCGCGAGTCGGCCGCGGTCGCCTACGCCGATGGCCTGTTCTATTTTCGCTATCAAGACGGCACGATGGCGCTGATGGAACTCGATCCAAAGGGGTTCAAAGTCATCTCGAAGTTCAAGATTCCTGACGTGCAAAAGCCGAGCTGGCCTCACCCGGTGATTATCGGCGGCCACATGTATCTCCGCGAGCAAGACGCGCTCTACTGCTACGACGTGAAAGGCTAACTCGCGGAGGGGAAACGCGGTTGGAAGATGGAGTCGGTTTTAGCGCAAACGAAAGGCCCGCTGGCCAGCGGTTCACGCGACGGCTCGAACTTGCCGCCGCGTGAATCGCGCGGCATCGACCTTGCCGCCAGATCGTTAAATGGACCGCAACTCGAACGTCGAAGGGCCCGGGTGCGAATATGAATCGTGGCGGCGCTGCGACTCGTGGAAGCTGGCAACTTGCGCTGCTGCTGGTCTGGGCAATCGTGCTGGGCGTTGCCGCGCCCCGCTTGGCGCCGGCGGGCAATCCACGCCCGAGCCGCGACGCCGTCGTGAAAAAAATGCAGCCCTACGACGGCGAACACCAGGCCGGCGTTGACACGAGCACGCTCACCGGCAAGCTCATGGCCGGCTATCAAGGCTGGTTTACCGCCGCCGGCGATGGCTCCGGCCTCGGCTGGCAGCATTACTCGAGCGCCGGCGAGTTTCGGCCCGGCAAGTGCAACATCGAACTCTGGCCGGACGTGAGCGAACTCGACGGCGACGAAAAATTCGCCACCCCTTTCAAACATGCCGATGGCTCGCCGGCTCCCGTCTTCAGTTCCGATGTTCAGAAAACGGTGCTGCGGCATTTTCGCTGGATGCGCGAGTACGGCATTGATGGCGTTTTCGTCCAACGGTTCAGCGTTTCGACCTTTTCGCCCAACTCCCTGCAGCATTGCAATCAGGTGCTGATGTCGTGCCGCCGCGGCGCGAACGAAAACGGCCGCTGCTATGCCGTTATGTACGATCTGTCGGGCCTCGGGCCGGGCGGGATCGACCGCACGATCGAAGACTGGAAGCTGTTGGTCGATCGGATGCGGATCGGCCACGACGAGCGCGACCACGGCTATCTCCATCACCAAGGCCATCCGGTGGTGGCCGTGTGGGGAATCGGTTTCAATGATCACCGGCGCTACACGCTCGAGGAGTGCGGCAAGCTGATTGCGTTTCTCAAGGACGATCCGACCTATGGCGGCAATACGGTCATGGTCGGCGTGCCGACCGGCTGGCGGACGCTCGACCGCGACACGGAAAAATCGGACTTAATCGACAAGATCGTGCTGAAAGCAGACATCGTCAGCCCGTGGACCGTCGGCCGCTACGATTCGCCGGCGGGCGCCGATCGCCACGCGAAGCACGATTGGCAGCCAGACGTGAAATGGTGCCAAGAGCACAAGAAGGAATACTTGCCGGTGGTGTTTCCGGGCTTCTCATGGCACAACATGCGGCCGAGTTCGCCGTTCAATCAAATCCCGCGGTTGAAGGGAGAGTTTCTCTGGCGGCAATTCGTGGACGTGAAAAAGGCCGGCGCGACGATGGTCTATCAAGCGATGTTCGATGAAATGGACGAAGGAACCGCGATCTTCAAAATCACGAACGATCCGCCGGCCGGCGAGAGCCGTTTTGTCACGCCGGAGGGCTTGCCCACGGACCAATACCTCTGGCTCGCTGGCCAAGGGGCGCGGCTGCTGCGCGGCGAGATTGAACCCTCGGAGCACGTGCCCGACCGCCCTCCAGCGAAGCCGAGCGCGACCAAGAGCGAATAGCAGCGCAGTCGCGCCGGCTGCTCGCCCGAGGCGCCCTTAACGTTGCATCAATGCAAATCAAACCTTGACATTTGCACAGCTAGCGTACCATGTTATCTATACGGCGGCATGTAGTGTGGTTTGTTATATCATTCTGTTGCGCAGGGGCATTCGCGTTATCTTTCTTGCCGGCACTGAGCCAATGCGATCGTATTATATTTGGTGGCATATTCTATTTGGCGTTGTGCAATCTCTTTGGAATTCGTAATCAGATACGTTATATAAAGTCCAGAAAAGTGTATTGGTATATCTTAATCGGCTGTGAATTGTGTGCTG
>DASRSE010000024.1:0-14510 GCA_035656655.1 Pirellulales bacterium | reverse complement strand
GACTTGATGCGTATAGTCGCTGGTGCGCGCGATAAACAAATCGAAGGGCGCATCGCCGAGGCTGACTGGCTGGGTGAATCGAAGATCAAGTTCGATCGGTTGCCCCAGCGCCGTCAGCGTGGACTGCGTGTTGATGTAGCCCGACTGCGAGTTGAAGAGGCTGTGTGTATCGTCGAGAATCGGAATTACGAGGTCGGTCTCGTTCGGTAACGATCCAACGGTCGCGCCATTGAGGAGCCCTTTCGACACGGACGATGAACTGGATACGCCCGGCAGGTGCAAATACAAGCCGCTAGGAGTCGACGTGCCGATTGCCAAAACGTTGTAGGTGGCGACGAGTTCACTGGCGAGACCAGTGGAATCGACGGTCGTGGTCACGCTGTAGGAAATCACTTGATCGTTGAAATCAAGATCGCCATCGTGAGGCCACTGGTCTTCAAAGAGGAGGGTCCCGGACACCGTTGCCGCCTCCAATTTCGATCCGATCGGGAATATCAACAAGCACAACAGGGCGTGCCACAAACGAAACCGTCGTCGTAAATTCCAAAACATTAGCCGTTCTCCAAAGAGGGACGAGCAGGCACGAAGATTACGTCAAAGCGAATGGTCGAACGAGGTTTCTCGGCGGTCGCGGCCAGATTTCCGCGAATTTGCTTGTGCAGTATAACTGTGTGCTTAGCGGTCGACACAAAGAATTGGGTCCAAAATCGCTGTCATTTTCTGGAAATTCGACCGGCGTCGACTGCTCGGTTCACGGCAGAGGGGACCGTCGCGGCTTCAATCCATTCGTCTTGGGAACTTGATTCCTGGTCGGAACCGCAGTGAAACAACGGCGCAACCGAGCGGCGGCGCGGTTGGTCGGCCGTGCCTAGCCGGCGGCGAATTGCCATCATTCCCGCGCGCTGCAAATCGAGCGCCATGGTCCGTTATGCCCGCCCGTTGCAAATGAATCGCCCTATTCCGTCATTCCCGCGCAGTCCGGTCGTCCGTCGTCGATTCGTCATTCCCGCGCAGGCGGGAATCCAGCGGCGTTGCGTCTGCGGCCTTCCGCCCGCGGGCAGGAATCGCGGTCGCATGCGGGGGCGCAAGGATTCCGGCGCGCGAGAATGCCAGGGCATCGTCGCGATCCTTGGCCGCGGCGCGCCTCAAGCTGCCACTTGTTCCCACGCACAATCTAGTTCGCCGCGAGGTAAGTCCAGCCGGTCACGAGGACCGATGCCAGACCCGCCAGCGCCGCCAAGCTCCAAAAGAGGCTTTTGTTGGTGCGCGCCAAGGCCAACGACGAGATCGTCACGCCGGCCTGGGCCAAGAGCATGCTGAAGAAAAAATTGCGACTGCGATCGCGGTGCTTGTCGGATGTGACGCCGCTGCGCGCGACGCGCAATTCATACAATTCGGCCGCTTTCCGATTGTAGACCGATTCGCGCCGATAGCGGCGCGCGTCGAAGTCGCTCGAGATGAGTTCGATTTGCGTCGACAATTGATGGAGTTCGGCCCGCAGTTTCGCATCGGCGTCGCCAGCGGCGGCCGCGGCCGCGGCGATCAATCCGCGAAGTTGCGCGAGCGCGGCGCTGGCCGGCTCGCATGCTTGATCGAACAGGTCGGCGTTGTGTTCGGCCACCAGGGCGGCCGCTTCAATCTGCGCCGGGTCAACTTTTTTCACAAGTTCCGCCAATTCCGCCTCGGAATGGCGACGCCCCATGGCGGCGACCGCCAAATGTAAGTCTTCATGTTCGGCGTCTTTTGGCAGTTCTTGATCGGCCGACGAGGGGAGCGCCGGCCCGAACAAATAAGCCAGCGCCGGATTCTTCTGATTCGCGCCTTGCCACTGGTCGAGGCGGCTTTGCAATTCGCCGGCGGCCTTTTTTCCGCCGAGCGACGCCGCCCCGATTTCCGCGATAATCTGGCCGAGCGCTCCGCGCATCTGGGTCGCGGTGGGGCTTTCCAATTGAGCGACGCTTTTGAGCAGCGTCACCGTTCCTTCGAGACTGGTCCCGCGAATCCGCTTCGCTTGAAAGAAGGCCCATTGATCCCCCGCCTTGGATTGATGTTGTCCGGCGAGCGAGCGATAGTACATCGACTGGGTCATCTCGCTCGACGACATCCCGGCCAGCGCCGTCGCCAACACGGTCAAGAGAATTGGGGTCATCTGAATGATCTGGCCGACCAGTCCCATTGGCTTCGTACTGGCCGCGGCCGGTTCACTGGAAAACGTGGTAGCAGGCCGGTGGAATTTGGTCGTGACAGCCATGTCGAGGAATCCATGAAGACATCGGGCGGTTCGATTCTGAATAAACGGCGAAATGGTAGCGGAGCAATGGCAAAACGAGCAAGATCAACCGCCCCGCTTTGCGGCGAGAACCCGGGCGGATAAAGTGTAAATCTCCGGATTTCCGCGCGGTTTGAATATACCCTTGGTCAGCCAGCGCGGCAGAACTTGCCGTTCCTTCATTTAAGAGCAATCGCCCATGACCAGCCGCCCTGTCCCTGGTGCCGCTTCTCCTTTCCGACTCGACGGCCGCGTGGCCTTAGTGACCGGCAGCTCGAAAGGGCTCGGCAAGGCGATCGCCGGCGGCCTAGGCACGGCCGGCGCAAAAGTCGCGTTCAACTATTACAACGATGAATCGACCGCGCGGCGGGCGCTCGATCAATTTCGCGCGGCGGGTGGAAGCGGCGCCTTGTTTCGCGCCGATGTCAGCGATCCGGCCCAGGTCTTGCGACTGTACGACGAGATCGAGGAACAGCTCGGGCCCGTCGATATTCTCGTTTGCAATGCGACCCCCGATCAGCCGCAGAAGCCGATCGAAGAATACGATTGGGAATTCTTTCAGCAGATGCTGAACTTCTTTGTGAAAAGCCCTTATCTCTTGGTGCGCTCGTGTCTGGCGCACATGAAGCAGCAGCGCTGGGGACGGATCATCAACATCACGAGCGAAGTTTTTCAAATCGGCGTTTCGCCCTTTACGGCGTACTGCGCTGCCAAAGGGGCGCAGACAGGCCTCACCCGCAGCCTCGCCCGCGAGTTGGCCTCGTTTGGAATCACCGTGAACAACGTCGCGCCAGGCTGGATTCCGGTGGAGCGCCATGAGAAAGACCCGCAAGCATTAAAGGACGCTTATCTGGCGACCGTTCCGGCCGGACGGTGGGGAGTGCCCGAAGATGTCTCCGGCGCGGTCGTCTATTTTGCCAGCGAAGCGGCGGCGTTTGTGACGGGCCAAACCGTTTCGGTCAATGGCGGTCATACCGTCCATTAAAGATGCGAATTGCTAAATGCTGAGTGCTAAAAGCGAAAGGAACAGCCAAGTTTTTTCTGCGCACGTCCGGCCGCAAGACGAAGGCCGCGGCTTCGTCCGCACGACCGAGCACGGCTAAGCCTTGACCCAGAAGCAACGGCGGCAGCGGAATACGCCGAAACCGCGGGCGATCACCGCCACGGTGCGCGCGGTTCCGCTCACGACTAGCGATATATGCAAAAACGACCTTGGCTGATGCTGTGCATGTTGCTCGTGGTGACGATCGCCGCGTCGTCGCCGGGCGCTTATTTCCATCCGGGCGCCTGGTACCACCATGCGCCAAAATCGTCCTTGACGCCGCCCAATTGGGTCTTTGCGCCGGTCTGGCTGTCGCTCTATGCGCTGATGGCGATTGCCGCGTGGCTAGTCTGGCGGCGCGACCCGCAGCGCGTGAGCGGACCGCTCATTCTCTACTTCGCGCAGCTCGTACCGAACGCGATGTGGACCGGTTTCTTTTTTGGATGGCACCAGCCCGGCTGGGCGCTGATCGACATCGGCGTTTTGTGGCTGCTCGTTGTCGCGCTGTTGGTGCTGTTTTATCGCGTGTCGCGCGCGGCGGCCGGTTTGCTGATTCCCTATTTAGCTTGGGTTTCGTTTGCCGCCTATTTGAATTTTGTATTTTGGCAATTGAATCGCTGATCGCGCGGTGCGACGAGAATCGGCATTGCGCGGGACTAGCGAAAACCGCCGCCAAGGGGTAATTTGTCAGGACCGTTCCGGTTCTGTCCGCTCCTCTACGGATCGATTTCCGCTCATGCCTGCTCCGCCGATTCGACGCGCGATTATCAGCGTCAGCGATAAACTTGGCTTGTCCGATTTTGCGCGCGGTTTGGTCGCCGCCGGCGTCGAAATTTACACCACTGGCGGAACGCGCGCCCATCTGGAAAAGGAAGGGCTCGCGGTCCATGACGTTTCGGCCTATACGGGCTTTCCCGAGATGATGGATGGCCGGCTGAAAACGCTCCATCCCAAAGTCTTCGGCGGAATTCTTGGCCGGCACGATCGGCCGGACGACATGGCCGCCCTGAAAGAGCATGGCATTTCCACGTTTGAATTGGTCGTCGTCAATCTCTATCCGTTTGCCGCCACGATCGCGCGGCCCGGCGTGACGCCCGCCGAGGCCATCGAACAAATTGACATCGGCGGACCGTCGCTCGTGCGGGCGGCCGCTAAAAACCACCTGTTCACGACGATCGCGACGAGCCCCGAGCAATACGCCGGCATTCTCACGCAGATTAAAGAAACCGGCGCCACGACGGAGGAATTGCGGCGGCGTCTGGCGGGCGAAGCCTTTCAGATGACCGCCCGGTATGATCGCACGATTGCCGATTATTTTGGCAAGCTCGAAACGCCGGCCGATTTTCCCGCCGAAATGAACCTCCTTCTTCGGCGCAAGGCGATCTTGCGGTACGGCGAGAATCCGCATCAACCGGGCGCGCTCTACGCCTCCGGTTCGAGCGCCGCGCCCAGCCTGGTCGCGGCGCGGCAACTAAACGGTAAGGAACTGTCGTACAACAACCTGCTCGATTTGGATAGCGCGCTAGCCATGGTCCGCTCCGCGCCTGCGCCGGCCGCGGCCGTCATCAAACACAACAATCCTTGCGGCGCGGCCACCGCCGCCGAACTGGCTGACGCGCTGCGGCGCGGGTTGGCAGGCGATCCGCAAAGCGCATTCGGCAGCGTGATCGCCGTGAATCGCCCGGTCGATGCCGCCGCGGCCGAAGTTCTCTGCGAGCCGGGACTCTTCATCGAAGCGATTGCCGCCCCCTCGTTTGAAACCGCCGCGATTGAACTCCTCACCACGAAGCCAAAGTGGAAAGACAATGTGCGACTGATGGAGGTCGGCCAACTCGAAGGGGCGGGCGATCGTTGGCAACTCCGCGCCATTGAGGGCGGTTTTTTGGTTCAAGCCGCTGATTCACTCCCAGATCCCGAGTCCGAATGGCAGGTCGTGACCGCAACTCAGCCAACCGCGGCTCAATGGAACGATTTGCGGTTTGCCTGGTCGATCGTCCGTTATGTCAAATCAAATGCGATCGTCCTGGCGAAAGAAGAGACCTTGTGGGGAGTCGGGGCGGGCCAAATGAGCCGCGTCGATTCGGTGGAAATCGCAATTCATAAAGCCGGCGAGCGCGCGCGCGGCGCGGCGCTCGGCTCGGATGCCTTTTTCCCCTTTCCAGACTCGATCGAACGGGCGGCTGCGGCGGGCGTCGCCGCGGTGATCCAGCCGGGCGGCTCGAAAAAAGATCCCGAAGTGATCGCCGCGTGCGATCGGCACCAGATCGCAATGATCTTGACAGGCCGCCGCCACTTCAAGCACTAACCGAACGAGCGGATCGCCACGTGGCCACGATTCTCGACAAGATCATAGCGACCAAGAAAGGGGAATTAGCGCGCGCCAAAGCGGCTTGCTCTGAGGGAACGGTCCGCGCGGCGGCGGAGCGTATGCCAACGCCGCGCAATTTCTTTGCGGCGCTGTCGGCCCCTGGCCCAATCAAGCTGATCGCCGAAGTCAAAAAGGCGAGCCCCTCCAAAGGCCTGATTCGCGCCGACTTCGATCCGGTGGCCATTGCGAAAATCTACGAAAAACATGGCGCGGCGTGCCTGAGCGTGCTCACGGACGAAGAGCATTTTCTAGGACATCTCGATTATTTAAGCGCGGCCCGCGCGGCGGTGCGGCTGCCCGTGTTGCGAAAAGACTTTATCATTGACCCGTACCAATTGTTCGAAGCAAAGGCGGCAGGGGCCGATGCCGTCCTCTTGATCGCCGAGTGTTTGGACGATTGCCAGTTGCGGTCGTTGCACAACCAGGCGGTGGCGCTCGAACTGACGCCCCTGGTCGAACTTTACGAACCGGCCAATCTGCCACGGGTGTTTGATGCCGGAGCGACGCTGATCGGCGTGAACAACCGCGATCTGCGCACTTTCGAGTTCGATTTGTCGCACACGCTGCGGATGCGGGAGCGGATTCCTGACGAGTGCGTTTTGGTCTCCGAAAGCGGGATCGGCTCCGCGGCCGACGTCCAGCTTTTGTCCGCTGCCGGAATCGACGCCATCTTAGTGGGCGAAAGCCTGATGCGGCAGCCCGACATCGGGGCGGCAGTCGACGCCTTAATGGCCAAATGACGAGTCGTGGCCCTATTGCGGCTTTCCTTTGCGCCGTTCGTTCTTGGCGCGATTTCTGACGGCAATCCAGCCTTCCTAAATTGCCGCATTTAAACTCCGCAACCGCAAGCTGCAAGGACTTGGACCTCTGCGTAGCCTTTGGTCTCTTTGCCGATTGCAGAGTTTCACCAAAGTTTGCCGGTTGGGAGGTCGATACTGATTCTGCCGATTGCTCTGTCTCGAGGTGTGCGTGAACCGTGCGCATCGATTCGGGGCGATGGACCGGGGGGAAACGGTCCTGGTGTGAAGTTGCGTGTTGTCAAATTCGCCGATTCGGCGCGAGAGCGTGCGTCCGCGCGGGTCCTCTGGATTCGCCCGGCGGCGTTTGGCAAGCGCGCGAAAGAAAACAACTTCATGCTGGGACTGCGCGCCTCCGGACATCGCTTCCGGTCGCCCAGGGTTCAACTTACTTCTCGAGGAAGGGATGGCAATGAGACGGTCTTTTCACCCCGCTCTAGCGGCGCTGATCTCCGCAGTCCTGCTCGCAAGTGGCTGCAATCCACAGCAGCCCTTCTACTTCCACGAAGATGGCAACATGTCCCACTACGTGGGCATGGCGACCAATATCGAGTATCCGGACGTCGAGTCCTGCAGCTTGTCTGAGGTCGAGCACACCCGCGCTCCGCTCACTCTGGACAATGCGCACTTCGACCAAACCTGGGACATCACGCTCGAGGATGCGACGAAGATCGCGCTCGAGAATAGCAAGGTGATGCGCTCGCTCGGCGGCCGCATCACGCTGAACTCGTCCGCGACCCTCGCTGCGCAGACCGAGATCACCCCGGCGGCGGACGCCCTCACACGCAGCCCTGACGCGATTACCACGGTCTACGATCCGGCGATTGCAAATTCGGCCGTGCTCGGCGGCGAAGAGGCGGCCTTGGCCGCGTTCGACGCCCAATTCCAAAGCAGCATGACCTACAACCGGACCGATCGGCCGCAAAACGTCATTCCCGAAGATGCCTTCTTCTTGCCCTTGGTGACGCAACAAGACGTGGGGCAATTTTCAACTGGGATTACCAAGACCGGCGCCACCGGCACCCAGTTCTCTTTGACCAACAACACGACCTACACCGACAGCAACAACCCGTCGCAAGCACTCAGCCACGACTGGATGACCGACATCACCCTCGGCATCCGGCAGCCGTTGTTGCAAGGGGCCGGCGTGACCTACAACCGGATCGCGGGACCGTATACGCCGAATACCAATATCTCGACCGGCTACCCGCAGTTTAGCGGCGTGTTGCTGGCGCGGATCAACACTGACATCAGCCTCGCCGATTTTGAAGGCGGGGTTCGCAACCTGGTGACCGACGTCGAAAACTCTTATTGGGAGTTGTACTTCGCCTATCGCAATCTGGAAGCGCGCAAGGTCGGCCGCGACAGCGCCTTGGCGACGTGGAAGACAACGCACGCGAAGTATTGCGTCGGCTCGCGCGGCGGCGAGGCGGAAAAGGAATTCCAAGCTCGCGAACAATATCAACAGTTCAAAGCCGAAGTGGAATCGGCCTTAAGCGACGTGTTCAAGGCCGAAAACCGGCTGCGCTACATCATGGGCCTCTCGGCGACCGACGGCCGCTTGATCCGGCCGAAGGATGAGCCGACGGTGGCCAAGGTCGTGTTCGACTGGTGCGAGATCCATCAAGAGTCGCTCGCGCGGAGCGTCGAACTACGGCGGCAAAAGTGGCTCATCAAGCGGCGCGAACTGGAACTGGTCGCCGCCAAGAACCTGCTCTTGCCCCGTTTGGATGCAATCGCCCAATATCGGTTCCTCGGCGTGGGCGAAGATTTGATCCGGGCCAATGGGGGCGGCGGCGGGTCGATCGCCGGCGGCGCCTTTGAACAGCTCACCGACGGACAATATCAAGAATGGCAACTCGGCTTTCAGTTCAGCATGCCGATCGGCTTTCGCAAGGAACTGTCCGGCGTTCGCAATCAACAGTTGCTGCTCGCTCGCGAGCGGGCTCGGCTCCAGGATCAAGAGTTGGAAGTATCGCACCTGCTGTCCGACGCGGTGCGCGACCTGGATACCCAATATCAGTTGACGCAAACGAACTTCAATCGGCTCGTGGCAAGCCAAAAACAGGTCGAGGCGGTGCAGGCAGCATATGAAGCGGGCGCGGCCGACGTGACATTCGACGTGCTGTTGAATGCCCAGCGCCGCCGCTCCGACGCAGAGGCGGCCTACTACCGCTCGCTGGTCGATTACAATAAGAGCATTGCCAACGTCCACTACCACAAGGGCTCGCTTTTGGAATACAATGGAGTCTACTTGGCGGAAGGCCCGTGGCCCGGCAAGGCCTACTTCGATGCTCAAAAGCGGGCCCGCCAGCGCGACGCCAGCACGTATATGAACTATGGATATACCAATCCGGAAGTCATCAGCCGCGGCGCCTATGAACAGTTCAGCGGAGCAGCGGGCTCGGGTTCCGAATCGCAGCCGGTCAATCCGAGTCCGGCGAAAGGAGAAACGCTGCCGCCGCCGAACGACGACAATTATCTGCATGGCAATGGCGCCAAGCCGATGCCCGTACCGACTCCGGCCCAAAAGTCAACGCAACCGCAAGCGCGCCAAGGACGCGCGGCGGATGCGGACAGTCGATACGGGATGAGCGGGGCCTCGTCGGCCGGCAACCGGGCGACGCTCGCCAGCTATGACGCTCCGCTGCCGAGCAACGCAAATCCACCTCGCACGACTACGATGAATTATCGGCAAGCGACCAACAACTATGAGGCAAACGCGGATCGTTCGGCTGCTGCAACTGATTGGGCTACTGCAGGCCGGCCGGAATCACAACGTTAATTCTCTGGCCCAAGAATCGGGCGTGTCGCGGCGGCAAGTCTTTCGCGATTTGAAGCTCCTGCAAGAAGCCGGCCTGCCGCTGATCTTTGACCAGGAGACCGGCTGCTATCAATTCCGCGGCAAGAGTTACTTGCCGCCGACGAATTTCACCGCCGAAGAAGCGCTGGCGGTCATTGTCCTCTGCCATGAGATGGGCGAAAAGCGAGGCGTCCCGTTTCTCACCCCCGCCCGCGCCGCTGCGACGAAGCTCGAAAGCAGCCTGCCGCTGAAATTGCGCGAGCAGCTTCGCAAGCTGACCAATGCGATTCAGATTCGCTTTCCGCCAGGGACCGAGCAAACCGAGCAAGGTCCGATCTATCAGGTCCTGGTCGAAGCGATCGGCGAGTGCCGCGCGGTGCGCATCTATTACGACAGTTTTTCCGAGCATAAGGATTTAGTCACCAAGCTGAATCCGTACCGGCTGCTCTATAGCCGCCACAGCTGGTACGTGATCGGGCGGTCCTCCATGCACGCCGAGACGCGGACCTTCAATGTCGCGCGGATTCGCAAGTTGGAAATGACCAGCGACCGCTTCCGCATGCCGAAGCATTTTCGCCTCGAACAATATCTCGGCAATGCTTGGCACTTGATCCCCGAGTCGGGCAAAGACCAACTCGTGCATGTCCGCTTCATGCCGCCGGTCGCGCGCAATGTGGCCGAAGTAACTTGGCACCCGACCCAGCGCTGCGAATTCAATCCCGACGGATCTCTCGAATTTCAAGTGACGGTTTCCGGCTTGAGCGAAATCTGCTGGTGGATTTTGGGCTATGGTTTTCACGCGGAAGTGTTAAAACCGAAGGCGTTGCGGGAGCGGGTGGCCGACATGACCGCGAAGATGGCCCAGTTATATCGAGATCCTGCATGAAGCTCGCCCCGCACCGACGAACCCGGCTGGTCGTATGGATCATCTCAGCCCATTAGCACTCCTGGTGGCGGGCCTATCCGGCCTCGGGACCGGCGCGCTCGGCGCGATCCTGGGCTCGGGAGGCGGGGTGTTTCTCATTCCGATCTTGGTCGTCGGGCTCGGGGTGCCGGTCCATTTTGCCGTGGCCACCAGCATTGTCTCCGTGATTGCCACCTCCAGCGCGGTCGCCAGCAGCAACGTCGAGCGCGGGACGGCGAATATGCGTTTGGGAATGACGCTTGAGGTCGCCACGGCGCTGGGCGCAATTAGCGGCGGCTTGTTTGCCGGCGCGATCTCGCCGCAACTCCTCGAGGGGCTGTTCGCGGTGGTCTTGCTGCCGACCGCCTTGTTAATGTGGCGCGGCGTGACGGAACATATCCAGCGCGCGACCTCCGCCCGCGGCAGCGCGGTCGAGAAACAAGCGATCCAACGGGCGGCCGCGGCTGCCGCGAGCGCTGCTCCGCCGCCAGAGCTCGGGGCTTTGGGGGCCCGCTACCAGGACGCAACCGAGCGCGCGGTCGTTGCCTATCGCGTGCTGCGGCTGCCAGCGGGATTGTTCATTTCGCTGCTGGCCGGCATGCTTTCGGGCTTGCTCGGCATCGGCGGCGGCGTGTTTAAAGTTCCGGCCCTGCATCTGGCCTGCGGGGTGCCAATGAAGGCAGCCGCCGCCACGTCGAATTTCATGATTGGCGTGACCGCGGCCGCCAGCGCGTTCTTGTATTTGGGGCGCGGAGAAATTCGCCCTTCGCTGACCGCCGCCGTGGTGCTCGGGATCTTGGCCGGCTCGTTTATCGGAACCGCGCTCAATCAACGGATTCAAAGCGTCGCCGTGCGGAAATTGTTTAGCGTGCTGCTCGTCGCCGTCGCCGGCCAAATGCTCTACCGCGCATTCGCAGGCAACTGAAAGTTCTGGGATTTTGAACGCCGCACCGAGTTTTCGGCGGTTCTAGGTTAGCTTTGATTCAAAGTTGGGAGAAAGGCTCGCATGGAAAACGTCCCCTCTGCCTCCACGGCGGAAACGAAGCAACTTGGCCGCTGGGTCCACTGGACTTTAATGATCGGCGTGGCAGTGAGCGGTCTGCTGCTTGCGCTCGGGCTCGTGCTGTTGCAGATTCAAGGACAAGCGGCTCAACCGGCGGTTTCGCTGCGGCCGTGGCCATTGCTCCAAAACGCGCTCGCCGGATTCGGCGAAGCGTGGATCTGGCTTGGCTTGCTCGCGTTGATGCTGACCCCGATTGTGCGCGTCGCGGCCCTTGCCATCGGGTGGGGACGCCTCGGCGACTACCGCTTTATGTTCGTGGCGCTCGTCGTGCTGATCCTGCTCGGGTTGAGCATTTCACTCGGTGTGGGATAACTGCCCGCGGAGGGAGCAAGAAGCCTGAACGGCGGAAATGGGATTGATCGGCAACGGCCAGCTCAAGCTTCGCCAAATCGCCTGAACGATTCAGACTCGCGATTTTGACCGCGCCGCGCCGGAATTGGCCTTGCCGCCGAAAGGGGGCTGCGGTATTTGTCCACCGCCCAATTCTGGGCAGCGATTCGCCTTTGGGTCCACTCGGACAATTCGCGAGCTTGCCACGGCAGCCTCGCAACCTGTTTTCGATTCCTGTTCTCCGCCGGGAGCCGCCCCATGCGCGCCTTTGGTCTGATCTTCACGTTGGCCGTGTCGTCGTTGGCAGCGTCCGCGCGGGCTGAAGAGTTTCCGTATCAAGCGACCGTTCGCACCGCAGAAGCGCAAGTCGTGAGCGGCCCGGGCGCGGAGTTTTATCCCACGCAAACGCTGCATAACGGCGATCAGGTCGAAGTCTTTCGCGAAGATGCCGGCGGCTGGTGTGCGATTCGGCCGCCGCAAGGGAGCTTCAGCTTTGTGAATGCGCTCAATGTGACCGCGCAAGAAGGTCATCTGGGCGCGATCACGGCCGACCGCGTGCCGGCTCGCGTCGGTAGCCTGCTGTGCGACAACCGCGACGCCATTCACGTCTATTTGAACCAAGGCGAAAAGGTCCACATTCTGGATACAAGTCGCGATTCAGGGGGCGAAACCTGGTGCAAAATCGCCCCTCCGCCGGGCGAATTTCGCTGGCTCAACAAAAGCAATTTCACCGCCCCGCCAGCCGCCGCGGTGACCCAAGCTCCTCAGAGCCCTTTCGCGAAAACCGAGCCTCCGGCGCCACCTCCGCGGCGCAGCCGCTATGAGCCGCAAGCCGAGGTCTTTGCGGAGACAACCGCGCGGCCTGTCAACAAACCCGAATTGATCCGCGCCAACGTCGATCCGGCCGCGGCGCAAAAAGTGGAACTGGCAGCCGGCACGAGCGCCGGTTGGTTTGCCGTCGACGGCGGACAAAAGGTTCCCTTGCCTGCCACGTCGGCCGAGACGCCGAACCCGGCGAATCGTTCGACCGCGGGCAGTTTGGCAAGCGCGAATTACGCCCCCAGTTCGGCGACGATCTCCGTAGCGCTCCAATTTGACCTCGACCAGATTGACGTGGCCATTTCACGCGTGGTCACGCAAGACCCGGCCCGCTGGAACTTCACCACCATTCGCCAACGGACCGATGCCCTGTTCGATCAGGCGGCCAATACGAACGAACGCTCCGCGGTGCGGGCGATCCTCAACAAGCTCGATCGATACGACGATCTGCAAAAACGAAATGCGCAGTTTCAGCAGGCTCAGGCGCGCGGCGGGCGGATCACCCCGCCGGGCCTGATCGGCCCCAGCATCGCCAAGAGCTCGCCTCTGATTGGACCGGCCTTTCCGACAGGCTACTCACCGGCTACCAACGGCCGCGGCTCGATCGCATCTACGCCGACTGGGCCGGCGCAAATGTCGCCGGCGCAAATATCACAGTTTGGCGCTGCGCGCCCGGTGCTGCCCGCCGCGAGCCCGCCCACCATGGCCGCCATGTCGATTTCGGCCAACCCGGGCGCCGCTCCGCCCGGGACGTATGACAGCATCGGCAAATTGACGCCGGTCGTTTCGCATCGAGCCGGAGCTCCGTCGTTCGCGCTGATCAATCCCAGCGGCGAGGTCGTGTCCTTCGTGACCCCCGCGCCCGGAGTCGATCTGCAAAGTTACGTGGGCCATGAGATCGGCATCAACGGCCCGAAAGGGTATATTCCGGAGTTTAACAAGCCGCATCTCACGGCGCAGCGCGCCACGATGCTGCGATAACTCAAGCTTGGCCGATCTGTTCCCTATCCGCGCTTCGATCGATGTATTCACTCGGACAATGTGCGACGCTCGCCTGCTTGTGGGAAGCCACTGCGCCGAAACCGGGGAATGTGCATCGCGGGGCCGATTTTGAAACGCTCTCGTTCTTCGATTTTGTAACGAGCGCCGTGGTGATCGGGCCGATTATGGAGCAAGCCGGTGCGCAGCCTTTGGGCCGCACGATCTTCGAAGCGGTTCAAGCCACGCGGGCGGCCGTCCATACGAACACGAATCTCGGCACCGTGCTGCTGCTGGCGCCCTTGGCGAAAGTCCCGCGGTCCCAGAGCTTGGGCGGCGGAGTCGCCGACGTTTTAGCTTCGTTGACGCCTGCCGATTCTGAATGGGTTTATGAGGCGATTCGCACGGCGGCCGCGGGCGGCTTGGGGCAGGTCAACGAATTCGACATTCGCGGCGAACCGCCTCCGCGGTTGCTCGCAGCAATGGCCCTGGCCGCCCCGCGCGACCTGGTCGCGCGGCAATATGTCGAACAATTCGATACCGTCCTGAATCGCGTCGTGCCGGAAATCCTTGCCGGGCGCGAGCGCGGTTGGTCGCTCAGCGACACGATCATCCAAACGCAGCTGCGCTTGCTCGGCGATTTTCCCGACAGCCTGATTGCGCGAAAGTGTGGCGAGCCGACCGCGCAGCAAGCTTCCGCGATGGCCCTGTCCGTGCTGAGCGCGGGCGAGCCGGCCGATGAGAACTATGAACACGCCTTGGCCGATTTCGACTTTTGGCTGCGGTCCGACGGCCATCGCCGCAATCCCGGTACGACAGCCGATTTGATCGCGGCAGGCTTGTTTGCGGCGCTGCGTGATGGGCTGCTGTAAGGAAATCACCAGGCGTGGCGGACCTTTTCCCGCCGCCATTCCCTCGCCTGCGCGGGAATGACGATGGGTGAGTTGTTTGGCGGCGCGCTGGATTCCCGCCTGCGCGGGAATGACGGAGGGGCGGGTAGTTTGGCGGCGCGCTGGATTCCCGCCGGCGCGGGAATGACGAAGGGTGGGTTGTTTGGCGGCGCGCTGGATTCCCGCCTGCGCGGGAATGACGAAGGAGTGGGTTGCTTGGCGGCGCGCTGGATTCCCGCCTGCGCGG
>DASRSE010000023.1:0-23135 GCA_035656655.1 Pirellulales bacterium | reverse complement strand
ACCCGACGAAGCCGTCGTAGTACGAGAGAAAGGAATAATGGTTGACGGCATAGTTCTTGGCGGCCGCCGAATAAGCGGCGGAGAGGGCGGTGACGTATTTGGCGAAGCCAAGTTGCTGATAGGCGACCACGCTGGTTTTGCCGAGATCAATTGCGAACGTGTTGAATTCCTTGATGGTTGTGTTGGTCCAGCCTTGGCCGGCGGCTTGCGCCGACGAGCCGGCCGCCGCTACCAAAACGATTACTGCCACAACACCCATGGTTTGCTTCAAAACATGGCGCATCTGAGCACCCTCCGAGAAAAAGTTGCGACGAGAGAACAGAAAAGAAACGCGAAGAGAACCGGCATACGCATTCAAATTGCGTACTAGATTAGCAACCCCGCGCAAATTAGCAAGGATTTCGCGTTTCGGATTTCCGCCATTTCAGCGCGCCCAAGGTCGGCTCGAGGCGGGAGCCGGCATCGACCCAACCTTGCTCGATTCGCGGCCAAGCCCTAGCCGGAGGCTGGGACGCCAATTTGGGGACAAATACTCAGCAAAATGCAGTCGCCACACCGCGGTTTGCGCGCGACGCAGACTTGGCGGCCATGATAGATGAGACGATGGCTGAAGCCGATCCATTCCGCCTTTGGCAGGAGTTGGATCAAGTCTTGTTCGATTTTGACGGCATCGAGTTTTTCGGTCAGGCCGAGCCGCTTGCTCAGCCGCGTCACGTGGGTGTCAACGACGACCCCGGAGGGGATGCCAAAGGCGGTCCCCAGCACGACGTTGGCCGTTTTTCGGCCGACGCCAGGCAGCTCGACGAGTTCTTCGAGCGTTCGCGGAACCTTGCCCGCATGGCGTTCCACGAGTTGGCGGCAACACTCTTGGATATTCTTCGCTTTCATGCGAAAGAAGCCGGCGCTCTGGATCGCCTTTTCCAGATCGGCGCGCGGCGCTTGGGCAAACGCCGCGGCCGAGCGATACTTCTTAAACAGCGCCGGCGTGACCATGTTCACTCGCTGATCGGTGCACTGCGCGGACAAGATCGTCGCGATCAGCAGTTCCAGCGGCGTGTGGAATTGGAGCGCGCATTCGGCCACCGGAAACTTTTGCTTCAACCGCTTGATGATCTCTTTCGCGCGTCGCTTGGTGGCCGCCAAAGGGTTCATGGATCACTCAACCTGAAGAAAAAATCGCGGCCCGCGCGCGCCTGTCTGTCCTTGCGAAACAGCGCCGCGGCAGCGGGTCCGCCAACTCAGACCACGCGGCAAATATAGCACTTGAGATATTCGCTTTCGAGACAGGTCGCGCTGATCGGATGGTCGGGGGCGGCGCCGCGCTGTTCCAAGATTTGCAATTCACGGCCCGTCTTTTGCGCGACGCCCACCAGCATCATCAAAAAGTCTTCTCGGCTGACGTGGCCCGAACAGCTGCACGTCACCAGAATTCCGCCCGGCTCGAGCAAATCGAACGCGCGCCGATTGATCCGATGATAGGCTCGCAAGGCCTCGTCGAGCGAGCCGCGGCTGCGCGCAAATTTGGGCGGATCGAGCACGATCGCGCCGAACTTGCGATTTTCTCCGGCAAATTGATCGAGGGCCGCAAAGCCGTCGGCCGCGAGCAGATGCAGGTTGGTCACCCCGTTCAAATCGGCGTTCGCCTTGGCCAAGGCGAGGGCCTTCTCGCTGCTGTCGACGGCGATGATCTCGCCGGCGTGGCCGAGCTTGGCTGCGGCAATGCTAAATCCGCCGCTATAGCAAAACAGATCCAACAGCTTGCGGCCGCGAACATAGCCGGCTGCCGCGCGGCGGTTCTCGCGCTGGTCAAGGTAAAAGCCGGTCTTTTGTCCTTCGGCCAGATCGACGCCGAACCGCAAGCCATTCTCTTCGATGAAAATCGGTCCGCGCGGTAGATCGCCCCAGACGATATGGTCGGCGAACTCGATCCCCTCGGCCTTCGTCATGCCGCGCTCGCCGCGGAGCATGATCCCCTTGGGCCGGAGCAATTCCGCCAGCAATGGAATGAGCATGTCGAGGCGCTCGTACATGGCGCGGCCGGTCGGCTGAACAGTTAGGTATTCGCCGTAGCGATCGACGATCAAGCCGCTGAGATGATCGGCTTCGCTAAAGACCAATCGCGCGCCCCCTTGCGGATGATTGTAGCCAAGTTGGTCGCGCCACTGGATGGCCGTCTTTAGCCGCCGCCGCCAGAAATCAACGTCGAGCAATTCGCCGACGTTCCATGAGTACAATCGCACCCGCAGCCGGCTTTGGCTGTTGTACACGCCGCGCGCAATGAAGCGTTGCTTTTCACTGACCAGATCAACGACGTCGCCGTCCGCCGGCGCGCCTTCCACGCGCGCAATCGCCGAATCGAGCACCCACGGATGCCGTCCGAAAAACGGCTGCGCTTTCCGCGGCTTCAGCACGACTTGCCCCGTGCCCGCGCCGGGAGCGGTCGTGCGCGGCGGACTAGCTTCCAGCCCGGCGGCTTCGGCACTGGCGACTTCTGCCCCCCCGGCGCCGCCGGCACTCGCGGCGTCCGGTGTTTCTGGTTTTGGCGCACTCGCGCGATCGAGCGTTTCGGACATAAGAAGCTCCCAGCGGGGACGGACAAACCGTTCAGCATAACGGAGCCGGTGCCGATGCCAAAGGGCCGCGGGCTCCCACGCCGCGGAAATCAGCCGAAATGGCCCCGGTTTTGGCGGCAACCGGCGGACGGTCGAATTACAATAAGAGCAAGCGGCTCGCTCTGCCGCCCCCTCGATGATTCCGTGTTTCTCACCGCCGATTCGCGCCTATGCACTCATTGACCGACATCCTTGATTCTTGTCGAATTCGCCCGGACAAAAAATTTCGCTGGAAAGACTTCGATCCGACCTGGGCAGGCGAAAAGCGGATACCCAAGGCCAAGCGCCGCGCGACGGCCGAGAAACTCCTCTCGGATGAAGTGCAAGACCTGGCCGCCGCCCAAGAACTGCTCTACGCCGCCAATCGCTGGTCGGTGCTGGTCATCTTGCAGGCGCTCGACACCGCCGGCAAGGATGGCACGATCAAACACGTGATGTCCGGCGTCAACCCGCAGGGCTGTCAGGTCTACAGCTTCAAAGTGCCGACGAGCGAAGAGTTGAGCCACAACTATTTGTGGCGGTGCATGAAGGTCCTGCCGGAGCGCGGGCACATCGGGATCTTCAATCGCTCGTATTATGAGGAAGTGCTGGTCGTGAAGGTCCATCCGCAACTGCTGAAGAACGAACGGATCCCGCACGCGAAGGCCGGCGCTAAGCTGTGGCAACAGCGGTACGAGGAGATCAACCAGTTTGAACAGCACCTCTCGCGCAATGGCACGCGGATCGTCAAGTTCTTTCTCAATATCTCCAAGCGCGAGCAGCGGAAGCGGCTCATGGCGCGGATCGACGATCCCACCAAGCACTGGAAATTCTCGGCCGGCGATCTGGTGGAGCGCGCGAACTGGGACGATTATCAGGCGGCCTATGCCGAGGCAATTTCGGCAACCAGCACCGAAGCGGCCCCGTGGTATGTGATTCCGGCCAACCACAAATGGGTCGCGCGGGCACTGGTCGCGACGATTTTGGCTAAGACGATCGACGACCTGAAGCTCGAATATCCGACCGTCTCTCCCGAAATGAAGCAGCAGATCAAAGCCAGCAAGAAACAACTCGAGGCCGAACCAAAATAAGCGCGGCGGCGCGGCCCATTTAGCCCGCTCCGGCATGTCGCGGCGGCGCGGCCCGAGAGGACGGCCGCCATGCCGCAGGGCGGTCGTTAGCTTTCTTCGCCGAGTTCTTCTTGCAACTGGCACCAGCGCTCTTCCGCTTCGCTCAACTGCCGGGTTAAATCCGCGACTTCCGTGTGCAAGCGGAGCGATTCGTCCGGGTCGGTCGCCTCCAGAAACCGTGCGTTGGTTTGCCGCTTTTGCTCGTCGACGCGGGCAATCACGCGCTCGATGTTGGCGATCTCCTTGCGGACCTCGCGCTCGTTGCGATGCGGCTTTTTGGCCGCCGGCTTCGCACTTGCTTTGCCTGCCGCCGACTTGACTGCGGCCGATTTGCCTGCCGCCGACTTTACTGCCGCCGACTTTACTGCGGCGGGCGCGGCCGACATCCGCGCCGATTCCGCACGCTCCCCTTCGTCGATTTCTTTGTTTACGGAATAGAGGTAAGCCTCGTAGTTGCCGTTGTAATTCGTGACGTGGCCGTCGCGGACTTCAATGATGCTGGTGGCGACGCGCTTCAGAAAATGCCGATCGTGGCTGGTGAAGATGAGGGTTCCTTGATAAGCGAGCAGCGCTTCCGCCAAGGCTTCGACCGTATCGACGTCGAGATGGTTGCCCGGCTCGTCGAGCACGAGAACGTTGTATTGGCTCAGGAGCAGCCCGGCGAGACAGAGCCGGGCGCGCTCTCCGCCGGAGAGAACGGCGATCTTCTTGTTCACGTGCTCGCCGCGAAACAGCAGCGCGCCGGCCAAATCCAAGATCTGCTGGCTCTTGGTCCCTTTGGCGGCTTGATATTCCAGATACTCGAGCACCGTCTGCTTCTCCGGCAAGCTCGTATAGACGTGCTGCGCGTAGATGCCAAGCTGGCAGCCGTGCCCCCAGCGCACGTCGCCGGTCAGCGGCGGCAGCGAATCGACGATCGTGCGGAGAAAGGTCGTTTTGCCTTGGCCGTTGTCGCCGACGATCGCCGCCCGCGAACCGTGCTCGATCTCAATATTAATGTCGTCGGCGATCTGGCGCTCCGGATAGCCCATCGCCAGCTCGCGGCAGCGGAGCGCCGGCCCCTTGCGCGGCTCGACTTGCGGCGCGCGAATCCGCGCGGTCAGCTCCGGGCCCTCGAGTTCCAGCACCTCGAGCTTTTCCAGTTGCTTGCTCTTTGATCGCGCGCGGGTGGCGGTGCTGGCCCGGGCCTTGTTCTTGGCGATGAAGTCCTCGAGATGCTTGCGCTTGGCGAGCACGGCGGCGTTCGAGCGCTCGAGATGCTCGCGCTGCTCGCGCTGAAATTCCAAAAAGGCCTCGATCCGGCCGGGATACATCGTCAGCTTGCCGCGGCTCAAGTCGAGCGTGTGGCTGCACGTCGATTGCAAAAAGGCCCGATCGTGCGAGACAATCAGACAAGCCTCTTGATAATTGCGCAGAAAATGCTCAAGCAAAATCTGGGTCCGCAAATCGAGAAAGTTCGTCGGCTCGTCCAAGAGGAGCAAGTTCGGCTCGTGCAGTAGGAGGGCGGCCAGTTTGACGCGGGTTTGCCAGCCGCCCGACAGCTTGGCGATCGGACCGTCGAGGTAGGCGCCTTTGAGCTCGAATTGACCGGCGACTTCGCCGCATTTCCACTCGGGCTGGCCGCTGTCGCGCATCAAAAAGTCGTGCGCCGACTCGCCCGACAGAAAGGGATCGTGCTGGCGGAGATAGCCCAGCCGCAACCGCGGGTGGCGGATGATCTCTCCTTGGTCGAGTTCTTCGTCGCCTAGCAAAATTCGCAACAAGGTGCTCTTGCCGGCCCCGTTGCGGCCGACGAACCCGACCTTGCCATCGTAGGTGATCGTGGCTTCGGCCTGGTCGAGCAAGACCTGTTCGCCGTAACTTTTGCTCGCATTCTTAATCTGCAACAACACAGCCATGAGCGGAAGCCTATCCGGAGACTAGAAATTGCGATCGTTTTCCAAATTTAAAACATTCATCAGACATTGTTGTCATGGATACTTCGGCGTGGCAAACCAGTATCGCGCCTAAATAGGGTCTTCAAAGACAATGCAAAACGCAAGTGCTTCCGACTTTTGAATTAGCCCACGCAAAGAAAACGGTGGCGGAATCCCGTCGTTTTGACCGTTCCAAAGGGGCCGCAACCGGTTGGCTGCGGAATGTCGCGCAACTTGGGGCGGCGCTTCTATCTACGGTCAAGCTTCAATGGGGCCGCAGTCGGTTTACTGCGGAAGCGATGGGCTCCGCCACCGCAGTCCATACTTATCGCACAAGCAGACGTGGAATGCAACTTCTTGACCGTAGAAAGAAGAGAGGATATAATCGCCTCATCCAAGTCCGGTTCAACTAAGGAGAGAAGAAATGACTGTCATTACTCTGGATTCGGTCATCGTCGCTGAATACCCGCTCTATGGCGTCCCTGCCGATCAAATCGTTGCGGACCCGAAACATGCGGCCGAGTTCCTTGCTCGGGTCATTCGTCAATTGCCGAAGGAACTACGGGTCGATCAGGCGACCTTTAACAAGCGGGTCTTGAATCTCCGGCGGCGTGGTCAAGCTAACGGAGGGTTGCCGCGCTTGGAGCGTGACTTCAACGGTCGCGGCCCCAACAACCCCCGATAGGTCGGCCGCGTACTATTATCCGGCGTCGGCTAGAGTGATAAATTCGGCGGTTTCCCCCTGCCACCCCGAGGATTCGCTTGCTGCATCATAAAGTTCCAATTCCCATACCCTGCCTGATGCCTATTTAGGTATTCGCCTGGCGTGTTGAGGGCGCAATGATTCAAAGACGAATTGGCGAACTCAAAATACACCGTCGTTTCCAAATTTGCGAAATAAGTTCCCTATCGACCATAACACACCGTCCAAATCTAAGTAAAAAGTGGTCCAGTAGCTATGCGCCAACAATAATCCAAATCGACAAAGGCTAGGTCCGCGCGCCGCATTCGAACGGCCGATTCGCGGAGCGCGAGGGCCCACGCGGCTGACGACCGGCCTGGCGGCTGCTATGCTAGCCCCCATGAAAACGACTTCTCCCATTCTTGGCGCGCACATGAGCATTGCGGGCGGCTATCACAAAGCGCTCGAGTCGGCCGGCGCGCTCGCGATGGGCACATGCCAAATCTTCACCAAAAACAACAACCAGTGGCGCGCCAAGCCAATCTCCGACGAGGAGGCCGACCGGTTCAAGGCGGCGCTGAAAACGCATGCCATCGCCCATCCGCTATCGCACGATTCGTATCTGATCAATCTGGCCGCGCCTGACCCCGAGCTGTGGAAACGCTCGATCGACGCCTTCATCGTCGAATTGCAGCGCGCCGAGCAACTGGCCATTCCGTACGTGGTCGCGCATCCGGGCGCTTACACGACGACGAGCGAAGCCGCCGGGTTGAAGCGGATCGCGCTGGCGCTCGACGAAGTGCATGCGCAAACGCCGCGGCTCGCGGCCCAGTGCTTGCTCGAATTAACCGCCGGGCAAGGCAGCAACCTCGGCTGGCGATTCGAGCACATGGCCACGATTTTGGATTTGGTGAACGACCCGGATCGGCTCGGGCTCTGCTTCGATACGTGCCACGTATTCGCCGCCGGCTATCCGCTCGCCCTCAAGAAAGACTATCAACGGACGATGAAGGAACTCGACCAGGTCGTCGGGCTGTCGCGGATCAAGGCGTTTCATCTGAACGACAGCAAAAAAGAACTTGGCTCGCGCGTCGATCGGCACGAGCACATCGGCCAAGGGAAGCTGGGCCTGGAGGCGTTTCGGAATCTGCTGAACGACCGCCGCTTCAAGAAAACGCCGATGTATTTGGAAACCCCAAAAGGGCCTCATACCGACGAGACGACCGGAATCGAAGAAGATTGGGACGCGACGAACCTGCGCGTGCTGCGAAATCTGGTCGGACGGGCGAAGACAGACTGATTGGGCCCGCCGGCGAGCCGCCGCGCGGAATCCATCGAACGGGCGGCTGGAGCGAGGCTTCCCTCCGGCGCCGGGCGACGGAATGGAGACGAAGGGAATCGAACCCTCAACCCCCGCCTTGCAAAGGCGATGCTCTCCCAATTGAGCTACGTCCCCGATTCGCCCCGTTCGCGCGCGATGCTACCTCGTAGCCGGCCCAATCCTTCCACCGGCGGCTAACACCTCTGGCCGTGTCGATCTGCCCTAAAATCGCATGAGTGGGCGCGTCAAGAGTCGAACTTGAGACCTCGTCCTTATCAGGGACGCGCTCTAACCAACTGAGCTACGCGCCCGGCCTTCCTCGCCGCGGCAAGGAAGCTCCCATTCTAAATACTGGCCGCTGGCTGTCAAACGGACGCGCGCAAAAAATAAGCCCGGAACGCGGTGGGCAGGGCGTTCCGGGCTCAACGTCCGCCGCGGAGGCAGCGGCGGATTCAGGGTCGATCGAAAGCCTATTTACTCGGTTCCGCTTGATGCGGCGCGCGGACGTAGGCCATCAGGTCCAAAATTTCTTCCTTCGTCAGTTTGTCGAGCAAGCCCTTGGGCATGAGCGAGACCGGCGATTTCAGCCGTTCGTCGATGTCGGCCGCTTTCAAAATCGTCGGCTCGCGGCTGAGCAGCGGGTTCTCCACGACTTTCACCACGCCGTCCTTCTCTTCAATAATCAGCCCGGTGACGACTTTGCCCGAGTTCATCCGGAATTGATACGACTGGAATTTCTCGTTGATCCGGAACGACGGTTCGAGCACGTCCTTGAGGATGTCAGCGGGCTTGTTCTTGAACCGATCAGGCTCGAGCTTGGCGAGATCGGGGCCGAACGTATTGCCCACGCCGTCCAACTTGTGGCAACTGATGCAAGCCGCGACGGTAAAGAGGTGCTTGCCGTTGGACAGGTTGCGTTCCGCGGTCGACGATTGGACGTCGTTCAGCAGATCTGCCAACTTCCACTCGGTGCGCGGCCGGCGGTCTTTCAACAGTTCGTCCTTGATCGGCAAATTTGCCTTCGCCAAATAGGCTTCGGGATTTTCCAAATAGGCGTCGAGGTCATTCACCACGTACAGCGCCGAGTACATCCGCCGCCAATGGCCTGGATACGTGCAGACAATCGGATAAACGCCAGGCTGGCTCGGCGGAGTGAACGTCAACTGCTGTGAATCGCGCGGCTGAATCAGCCGGCTGGCCAGCAGAATCTTGTTTGAATGCGGAATGTACTGGCGCGCCGCCGCGTCGGGCGCCTGAGCCTGGGCTTCGCCCGCCAAACCGATCTCCTCGAGCGAGCCCGGCTGCGCGATCACCATGTTGTGCGGCATCAAATCCGCGTTTTCAAAAATGATCTGCACCGGTTGACCGGCCTTGACCACGATCACATCCTTATCGAACGACATCCGCTCGGGAAGGGTGTTCACGCGGATGACCCGGACGCCGATCGCCGTCAACTCGGCCCGCGTCTTCTTCGCTTGCTCCGGCGGCAAGAGCGACGCCAGCGAATCGGCGAACTGAAGCTCATCGAGAGCCGCCGCGGAGGTCTTCGCTTCAGTCGAGAGCTTGCTCACGTGCTTGATCAGGATGTCGATCAGCGGCTGCGCCTCGGCTTTGTCCCAGTTCACGACCGGAATCCTTTGGATCGCCTGAATGGCGTCGGTCCGATCGATGTCCTTGCGAACAAATTGCGCGAGCGACTTGAAGGTTTTGGTTTCTTCGCCGCGCACCGAAACCAAGGCCTGCATGGCGGCCCGGCGAACGATCGTTTCGGCATTGCCCGGGCCGATCGCAATGG
This sequence comes from Pirellulales bacterium, assembly GCA_035656655.1. Classification (GTDB taxonomy): domain Bacteria; phylum Planctomycetota; class Planctomycetia; order Pirellulales; family DASRSE01; genus DASRSE01. Next base: position 13,700 of record DASRSE010000023.1, on the reverse strand, counting down.
TTTCGCTCGGATTGGGCGTGGGATTCTTTTCTTTCTTGAAGACGACGTGGTTGTGCGTGTGGTCGTAAACGGTCAGGGTGAACCCGCTGAGCCGCTTGCCGAGGTCGCCGTCGACGCGGTTGTAAACGACGATCGATTCCAGCGGATATTCACGGCCGAGATCCACCTCCCACCACGGGCTGTCGGTGTTCTCCTCGGTGTGGGTTTCTCCTCCCTCGTTATAATTGGAGCTCTTGTTGCCGTCGATGCCACGGCTGGCGACCCCGCCGTAGGCCGTGTTTTTCTGGCTAGCCTTGCCGCCGCGGGCGACGTTGTGGCCGCCGCTGAAGGCTTCGACTTCCGCCAAGGTCAAGGTGCGGCTGCGGCCGGGCAGCTCGATCCGCACATACTGGCCGAGCGTTTCCTTGCCCCCGTTGGCAAATTCCGCCGGCAGCCCATGCAACAGCGGCTCCACCTTTGCATACAAGCTCGCCCGGGCGCTCAGGTCAGGCACGAACGGCAACGCGCTGGCCAAATCGGCCAGCGCCGCCGGCGAGTGCAAGGCCAGCTTCCAAGCGTTATCCGTCGCGCCATCGACGCCGATCAAAATCACATAACCGACCTGGCGGAGCGATTGGCGCTTCGCGGAGGTCGCGAGACGCTCGATATCGGCGCGGATTGCTTTCAACTCCGCCGGCTTGCGGCCAATCAGCAACCGAGCCAAGTCAAACACGACGCTTTCATCCGGCAGATCACGCTTGTTGTCGACCGCCTTGATTTCCTCGAGCAGCACCTGAACTTCCGACTTTCCCGTGCTCTTGGCCAGCGCCGCCAACCCGTCGCGGCGTTGTTCATCGCGCAGGCCGGGGCGGAACAGCAATTCGAGTGCGACCGCCGGCGTCTTTTCCATGGTCAGCAGCTTCTCGGTCGACACATTGCGAATGAAGAAGCGGGCGCCGGCGTCGGTCTTGACCGCGATCGGCTTGCCCGCGGCCACGGCCGCCTTCCAATAGGGCTCAAGCTGCTTCATCGTCTCATTGCGGGTGTAATCGAGGAAGTAATCGGTCGGATGCTCTTGCGTGATCAACGCGATCTCGATCGCCTCAGGCTCGGTGAAGAAACTCGCCGCGCGCACCGCTTCCAAACGGACCCGCGGATGCTCGTCCGCAGCTAGCGTGCGGAGCAGATCGAGCGCGCCGGGAATCCGATCGCGCCAATAGCAGAGGACGCGCGTCGCCGCGGCGCGAGCATGAAAGTCGGGCGAGGCGAGCAATTGCTTGAGCAGCGCCTCGTCAACCATGTTGTGATACTGGTGAACCCACAGGGCCTCGAGCAGATTGTGTTGATATTGCGGGTCGGCTTTGTCCAAACCGGCGACCCATTTGTTGAGCGCCGCAATCACCGCTTCGCTATCGCGACCGCCCAACTCGATCTTCGCGCGGCTGCGCACGCGATCTTCCGGCTCTTTCAAGAGGTCGAGCAGTTTCTCGATCGGCTCGCCGGCGATTTTAACCGGCTTCAAGAGCGGACGCCCTTCGTAAGCCACTCGATAGACGCGGCCGTGCGTATGATCGCGGCTGGGGTCGCGCAGGTTGTGCTGCATGTGGCCAATGACCGGGTTCTGCCAGTCGCAAAAATAAATCGCGCCGTCCGGGCCGATTTCCATGGCCGCCGGACGGAAGTTCGGGTCGGTCGAGGTCACGATCGGTTCGACTTCATGCGCCGTGAAGCCGGACCCTGCATCCTCGTACTTGTATTGCAAAATGCCTTGCACGCCGATCACGTTCGCAATCAGCAGATTGCCTTGATTCTCCGGCGGAAATTGCCGGCTGGAGAGGATTTCCGTGCCCGGGCAAGGCCGCGTCCGCTGTTGAAAGTACGGGTTCACGCCCGGATGTTTGCGCGGAAAATCAACATGCCCGGAGAAGGCCGCCGCGAAATAGTTGACTGCGCCCGTGCCGTCGGTGACGAAGTCTTCGCCCCAGCGGTCAAAGATGTGGCCGTGCGGGTTGGCAAATCCATACGAAACGTAGACTTCGAATTTTTGGGTGCGCGGCTCATAGCGGTTGACGCCCGCGTCGGCCAGCCGCTGCGGCGGCCCATACGGCGATTCCACCTGCGTCCGCATGAACGTTCCTTCTTGGAAATACAAGGCTCCGCCTGGATCGAGCACAAAGCTGTTCGACGTATGATGCGTGTCAGCCGTGTCGAGCCCATCGAGGACGCGCACGCGCGTATCGCAATGGTCGCCGCCGGTCGAGTCCTTCAAGTACATCAGGTCGGGAGCCTGCGCGATCAAGACGCCGCCATTGTAGAACTGAAAACCGGTCGGGTTGGTCAAATGGTCGGCGAAGATGGTGCACTTGTCGGCCTTGCCGTCGCCGTTGGTGTCTTCCAGAATGAGCAGCTTGTCATTCATTTCGTCCTTCGGCTTCCAGTGCGGATACGTCGACCAGGCCGCAACCCAGAGGCGGCCCTTGGTATCCCAGGCCATTTGGACCGGGTTGACCAGCTCGGGAAACATTTCTTCCGAAGCGAACAAGTTGACCTTCATGTGGGGGCCGGCGGTCATCTTCTTCACGGCCTCATCGCCCGAGAGAAAGATATGCTCGCCGTTTGGCCCGCGGCCCTTTAAGTTGGTGATGACATCAATAAAGGGCTCGGTGTTGCTGTCGTCGACTTTGAAGTCTTGGCCTTGCGCGACAGCCCAGATTTTTTTGTCGCGGTTGCCGGTCATCTCATCGAGGATCTCCATTTCGCGCTGCGCGACGATGCGATTCGTTTGGCCATTGACAAATTTCAAGTCGGCGCGGCCGCCGTAGATTGAATAGCCGTCGGTCGTGCGATAGCGCTCGAACCAGCAGAAGTTTTTGTCGAGGACCGCGCGGCGCAGTTTGTCCAACTGCTCGTCGGCGAGCTTGCCCTCGGCCTGCTTCGGAAAGAGCGATTGCACGATCTTCGGCGCGAGCGTTTTGTCGCCCAGCTCGTTCATGTGCACGCCATTGATGGTCAGCGGCTTTTGCGCCGCGGCGTACAGTTCCTTCGTCGCGGAATACAAATCGACAAATGGTAGATTGTGCGCCTTGGCCACGTCGTACATCGCGCTGGTATACAGTTGGATGCGGCGGTTGTTCTCCTTGCCGTCCGGCAAGTTGCGGTCTTTCAAGTCTTCGTGCGCAATCGGCGAAAAGATCACGATCCGCGGCGCGGAAGTCCCGTTGTATTTCTTGGCGAGCGTGGCCTTGACCCATTGATCCAAGTCGCTCTTAAAATGCTCGACTCCCGCCTGGTCGGCGAACGATTCGTTGTACCCAAAAAAGGCAAAAATCACGTCCGCTTTTTCCTTCGTCAGCCATTCGTCGGGACTGCCGAATCCGGCCGACCGCATCCGCGCGTTTAACTCAACCTCGTCCGCCGCGAAGCCCAGATCGCGAAACACCAATTGCTGGTCGGGAAAGCGGTCGTAGAGGAGCGTTTCCAACCAGCCAAAATGCTGCATCCGGTCGGCCAAGGTGTTGCCGACGTAGCAAATGTGGTCCCCCTTTTTCAACTCCAGTGCCTGGGCGCGGGCGAAATTGAAGTCGGCGAAGACGGCGCTGAGCAGCAGCGCGAGCGCAAAGAGTTTCAGCTTCATAACTGGCAGAGTCCTTGACGCTGCGCCGCGCGGCCCGCGGCTGTTTGCGGGGGCCAATCGCGCACACCGTCCATGTAGGAAGGGTGGTGGGGGGAGGGATGCTCGTATTATGGTCTGGTTGGGCAAGCCTTTTCAAGTGGCGCGCCGCGCGAAACTTGCCGGCCGCCCGAACGCGTGCCGCCGCGTGGAAAACCGCCGCGCGTGGGCACAGGACGCACGATCTTGCGCTGGAAACATGGCCGCGCGCCGCCGAGCGCGCGGCGCTGGAAAAATGGCCGCGCGGCGCTCGGGCGGCATGGTCGTCCGAGGGTCCGCCCGCTGGTCACACGTGGCTCGGATCCGGATGTTTCCACGGCTCGCGATACGGCCGCGCCAAGAGGCGATTGGCGGCCTCGTCGCCGATCACCTGCTGCTTTTGGGCGTCCCACGCGAGCGAGCGCCCCAGCTTCATGCTCAAGTTCGCCAAAATGCAACTGGCCGTCGAGATGTGACCTTGCTCGATATCCGCGACCGGCTTGCTCCGCGATTCAATCGCCGCCAAAAAATCGAGCATGTGGTGACGAATGGCCGGGGCCACATGTTTTTCCAAATCTTTTTCGGTCTTGTCTTCCGGGTACTGGTCGAGTTCGTAAGTGACATCGCGATGGATCGCCGCGCCCGGTCCTTGCGGCGTGTAATCGTAGCCCATCACGCTCGCTCGCAACGTCCCGCGGTCGCCATACAGCGTGGCGGCCCAAGGATATTTGGGGTCCGGCGCTTCGCCCCAAGTGCGATGGGTCCAGATAATGGGGAACTCATCGTATTCAAACGTCGCGGTTTGAGTGTCGGAGATATTGGCTTTGCTTTTCTTGTCCACCAGGATACCTCCTTCCGACGAAACCCGTTTCGGCCAGCCGAGGTCGAGCATCCACCGCACCATGTCCAGCATGTGAACGCACATGTCGCCGACGATGCCATTGCCATATTCGTAAAACGCGCGCCAGCCGCGCGGATGCACGAGCGAATTGTAGGGCCGCAGCGGGGCGGGGCCGGTCCACATTTCGTAGTCGAGGTTCTCCGGCGGCTTTGTATCAGGCGGATTTTCCGTCGTCCGCATATGATAATAGCAGCAGATCTCGATCAACCCGATCTTGCCAAGCTTGCCTTGCTGGACGACGTTTTCGCGGGCTTCGACCAGGTGCGGCGTGCTGCGGCGCTGGGTGCCCACTTGCACGACGCGATGGTGTTTCCGCGCGGCGGCCAGCATGGCTTGGCCTTCCACAATATCGACGCTGATCGGCTTCTGCACGTACACGTCGAGCCCCGACTGCACGGCTTCGATCATCGGCAAGGCGTGCCAATGGTCGGGCGTTCCGATCAAGACCAGATCGAGATCTTTTTCTTTGAGCAACTCGCGGTAATCGGAATAGGTCCGCGGTTTTTTCTTCGAGGCTTGCCGCGCCGCGACGATGTCGGCCGCCCCGGCGAGCATGTTCTTATCGACATCGCAGAGCGAAACGACTTCGACCGGCGCGACTTGGATCAGCCGCAGCAAATCGCACTTGCCATACCAGCCGCAGCCGATGAGGCCCACCCGCTTCGGTTTTGCGTCGGCCACCGCGGCCGCGTAGCGCTGACTCGCGGCCCAAGTCAGGCCGGCGGCCGTGGTTCCCAGAAAGGCGCGGCGATTCATGGCGGCAGATCTCCCGTGGTGAGCGACAAGCAGATCAACGTCAGCCGCCAGTATAGGCGCGCCGCGGCCGAAATGCGAACATTTTTGCGCGCCGCGCGGCTTCGGCCAGGGCCCCCTTCGCCAAACTCGAATTGCCACGCGCGATGCTCGTCCCGTAAACTGGCGGCTGCGTTCCGTTTTTTGCCTCCCTTGGCTCTTGAGGTCTCGCCATGCCGACCCTGGCTCTTCTTCTCTTGTCGCTCGTCGCCGCCGACGAACATCTCCAGCCGGGCAACCACGATCGCAGCTTGACCGTGGCCGACCTGAAGGGGACGTACGCAGCCCATGTGCCGCCGAAGTACGAAGCCAAAACGCCGACGCCGCTGGTCGTCGTGTTGCACGGCGCAATGACCAATGGCCACATGACCGAGTTGTATACCGCGCTCGATAAAAAAGCTGATGCCGAGACGTTCATCGCCGTTTATCCCGACGGGACCGGTTATGGCTCGATGCTGACTTGGAATTGCGGCGGGCTAGGCGAGTGGGGCAAAAACAAGCCCAACGACGTTCAGTTCATCGGAAAAATGCTCGACGATTTGCAGCAAGTCCTGAACGTCGACAAGAAACGCGTGTTCGCGACCGGCATCTCGAACGGCGGCATGATGTGCTACAAACTGGCGGCGGAAATGAGCGATCGAATCGCGGCGATCGCGCCGGTCTCCGGGACGATGACCTTCGACAAGTTCATGCTGAAGCGGCCCGTCTCGGTCATGCACTTTCATGGCACCGACGATCGTCTCGTTCCCTTCGGCGGCCCGAAAGCCAACACGCTGCAGTTCTTTGGCTTTCACTCGGTCGAGGACACGATCGCACGCTGGGCCGAGGCCGACGGCTGTCCGAAGGAAGCGAAAATCGCGCACGAACCGCACCAAGCAGGCGATCCGACCAAGGTGACTCGCAAAACCTTCGGGCCCGGCCGAGACGGCGCGGAAGTCGTGCTGCTCACGATCGACCAAGGAGGGCACACGTGGCCCGGCGCAAAATTAAATGTCGGCCTGCTCGGCAACACGTCCCACGACATTTCGGCCAACGATTTGATGTGGGAGTTCTTCGTGAAGCACCCGATCAAATAAGCCGTTTGAGGCGCGGCGCACCATGCGCAGCGCAAGGGGCGCGCCTTTGCACGCCGTTTTTTTGCTGAATGCGCGAGCGCGAATTTTCCGCGCGGCGTGACGCGCGGCGCATCTCTTTTGATGACAAAGACTTTTTAAATCGCGCGCGCGCCGCGGCCGCGGCGGCATCCCAAACTTGAACAAGTTTTCCACGCCGCGCAATGCGGCTCGCGAAAAAAGTTTTTAATTTTTTTCGGGGGATTGACACCAATCAAACGCGGGATTTTTGCTCACCTCTTCCGCATCATCCGCAAACTTTTTCGGCGCGCATTTCTCATGCCTTTGACAACGATGCTAGCAGGACTACAATCGGCCCTTCAGCTTGAATGAGGCGTCCGTAGCAGATCGCGAACGACGAACCAATTTCGCGATCGCGGGAACCTAGAGACTCCCGGCCGCGGGCCTCGCAACAGGCTGTCCCCCGTGACATTCACACTTATTCTAGACGGCGCTGCTGTCGTTTTCACGCCACGCTCCCCCGTGTTGTCGTTTGCTCCGCGAGCTAGGCTGCGACGCATTGCCTGACGGAGCAAAAGTCGGCCCAAGCGCACTATGATGGTGCGTTTTGCCTGAGGCTCGTGCGCGCAGAAGGATGAACAGGAAGTGACCCAGGACGATAAGGAGATCGTGTCGGTTTTACGCGCGGCGCTGGCCGAAAAGGTTGGCCAAGACCGCTACGAACTTTGGTTTGGGGCCGCCACCCGGCTCACGCGGCAGCCAGGCGGTTTGCTGGTCGAGGTCGGCAGCCCATTTCTCCAAACCTGGATTCGAACCACCTTTCGCAAAGAGCTCGAAGCGACTTGCGCGGAAACGCTGGGCGGCTTGGCCACGCTCGAGTTTCGCGTCGATGAAAGCCTCGCACAGCCGGAAACTCCGGCCATTTTGGATCCGTCCGCCGGAACGGCTGCTGGCGACGCGGTCGCCGCGCTCAAGCAGAGCGAGTTGGCGTTCGCTGAAGGCGGCTCTTCGGCCCCCGTTGCGAAATCCGCCGGCGTCCGCGCCCGCAAATTCGCGCGCCTCCAATCGTTTGTCGTCGGGCCGTGCAATCGGCTGGCGTACGCGGCGATGCAAATGGCGCTGGAGCGGGCAGGGCAGGTCTCGCCGGTCTATCTCTACGGACCGACCGGCGTCGGCAAAACGCACTTGCTGGAAGGGCTGTGGTCGGAGATTCGACAGGTTCGCCGCGATTGCCGCGCGGTTTATCTATCGGCCGAGCAATTCACCACGCTTTTCTTGGATGCGCTCCACCGGACGGGCCTCCCCAGCTTTCGCAGCAAATACCGCGCGGTGGACGTGTTGTTGATCGACGATCTCCATTTCTTTCAAGGCAAGAAGGCCACGCTGCTGGAATTGCAAAGCACGATTGATACGCTGCAGCGCGCCGGCAAACAACTGATCTTCGCCGCCGATCGCCCGCCGCACGAACTGCCCGGCGTCGAGTCCGAATTGAGTTCGCGCTTGTCCGGCGGCTTGGTCTGCGGCCTGGAGGCGCCCGATCATCAGACTCGGTTGGGCATCCTGCGCAATCTTGTCCGCGAGCGGCAATTGGCGCTCGGCGAAGAAGTGCTCGAGTTCATTGCCGGCAACCTCACCACGCACGCGCGCGAGTTGTCGGGCGCGCTCAACCGGATTCAAGCCGCCAGCCTCGCCTGGCAAAAGCCGATCAGCAAGGCGCTCGCGGAGGACGCGCTCGGCGAATTGATTCGCGGCGGGCGAAATGTCGCGCTGACCGACATTGAACAAGCGGTCTGCAAAACGCTGGGCCTGGAACCGGCCAGCTTGCAATCGGACCGCAAGGCCAAAAGCATCAGCTATCCGCGGATGCTGGCGATGTGGTTGGCCCGCAAACATACCCGCGCCGCCTTGTCGGAAATCGGCCATTTCTTTGGCGGCCGGAGCCACAGCACGGTCATTTCCGCCAGCAAGACGGTCAGCCATTGGATGTCGGAGCAAGCGAAAGTGCCGCTCGCCGATCAAACTTGGCCAATCGAAGACGCCATTCGCCGCGTCGAACAAAACCTCCGGCGCGCGTAGGGCCGTCAGAAATCTCTTTCAGTTGATAGAGTTGGTCGAACGTGTAACCGAAATCCATGTTATACGCAGCAGACTTCCTGCTCGTCGCCGGATACGAGGAGAACTCGGTGCAGGGGGTCCACGTGTCCTCGATCATGCGCGAGAGCGAATCGTAGACCAAGAACGTAAAACGCAGGCTGGATAATCAATGGAGCGAAGTTAAATTCCGCGGCCTGGGAATCATTCCAGGGTTGGCGATCGCGCAAATTTCCGTGTTTATTTCGTTGCCGCGTCCGCGCGCCGCCAATAGTCGCGGCCGGATTCGGTCTCGGTTTCGGAAACGAGCCAGAGGGCGCGGCCGATCGCCGCGTTCGAGATCATGTCGTCGGGCGGCTTCGCTTTCCAGCGCTCATAGAACGCGCCGGCATTGCGCTTGGCGCGCTCCAACAGCGATTCGTCTTTCGTGGCGCGATAGAGTTCCAGGTCCGCCTCGACCATGAAATGGGCATAACGGACCGCGTCGCGATAGACGTGCGTGCGGCGATCAAGAAACCAATCGGCCGCTTTGCCCATTCGTTCCGCGGCCGCGAGATCGGGCGCGTTGCCGGTCGCCCGGTACAAGCCGAGCAAAGCGCGCTCTTCGAGCGCGGAATTGTACGTCAGTTTGCCACGCTTCACTTCGCCTGTCGCCACTACCTTGCGATCCTCGATTAGACCGTCGTCCGCCTCGAGGGCTTTAACGTTCCAATCGGAAATTCGCCGTGCTTGGTCGAGCCATTTCTGAGCCGCGTCTTTTGGGCTGAACTTGGCTAAACGCAAACAGCCGACCGCGGCGGGTCCGTTCGCGCAGGCGTTTTTGGTCCCGTCTTTGTGGCCTTGATGCCACCAGATGCCGCCGCCAATTTGGTCGTCCCAGCCGCTCACCACAAACTCGAGCGTCTGTTCAGCGCGCGCGAGATAGCGCTGATCGCTGGTCGTTTCATACGCTTCCAGAAACGTAATCGCCAGCCACGCATTGTCGTCGTAGTATTTGTCGTTGCCATTTCCGTGCGTGGGCGCCGCCTCATAGCCGGGGATTTTCACCTTCGCATCCCAATAGCTGTCGAGGGCCGTGAAGTATTTGTCCAACCGCGGACGATATTTTTGCGGATCGGACCGCGACGCCGCAACCAGATTGGAGAACATGACGCTTTGCAGCCAAACGTAGTCGGGCTTGCGCTGCGTGGTCGACTTCAGATAGACGCCGCTCGGCGGATCGTAAAAAGTCTGTTGTGCATAGTCGGTCACCTCGCGTGCCCGCTCGGCGAACGAGGCTGGCTCGGCGGCGCGCACGAGACCAGAAACCGCGGTCGCCAGAACCAGCGTTCCGAACGGCCTCAGCCAGCCTGCTAAAGTGCGGCGCGCAGAAGCTTGCAGTCGTCGCCGCGGAGACGAGCAAATCAGAGGTCCGCAGGCCGGCTTCATAGGCATCCTCGTGGCTTCGGCGAGTGCAGGGAATGACGCGGCGCAGATCCGCGAGCATCTCTTAGAAATCGTATCGCGGGCCGTGCGGAAATGGTATGGTGCGAAAGGCGAAATGCTAAATGGTAAATAGGCGGAACTGGGCGGCGCCGGGGCGGAAGGAGGGAGAAGGGCAGGCGTTTTCGAGCGAATCGGAGCGGTCTAGGCTCCATCGCGATTATTTTGCTAGAATCGCCAGAGCCTTGTTTCTGTTGCCAGGGCGATCTTTTTTCGGTCGCGGCGCCAATAGGCTTCGCCCCCTGGCGAATGGTCTCCCAGGCATTGCCGCCGCCAAGCGACGGCCGTGGCCCGGAAGCAGCGTCTCGATCAAAGTCACAAAACAACCCCCGCCGGCTCGCGGACGACATCGGCAGGGTCGATTGAATCTGAATATGGAGCACTCGATGGCGATGAAATGGCTGAACCGTGAGTTGACGAGCAAAATCGCGGCCACGCGGGGGTCCGCGTTCAAAACCTGGGCCGAGTTCAGAATAAGTTGCGTGCTCTTGGCGGCCGCGTCCTTGGTTGCCGCGCCGCTGGGCGCCGGTCGCTCCAGCACGGCCCGCGGAGCGGAGCCGGCGAGTCCGCCAACTTCAGCCAGCGGCGCGGTGGCGACCGGACCGCGGCGGATCGACAGTTTCACGCTGCGCGATTTTCGTGGAGCGAACTTTTCGCTGGCCGACTGGAAAGATAAAAAGCTCGTGGTCGTGGCTTTTCTGGGTACGGAGTGTCCGCTCGCCAAATCCTACGGCCCAAAATTGGCTCGGCTGGCGGCCGACTACGGCTCGAAAGGGGTCGCGTTCGTCGCCATCTTCTCCAACCAGCAAGACCCGCTCGCCGCGATCGCCCAATATGCGAAATTGAGCGAAATCAAATTCCCTTGCCTCAAGGATCCCGGCAACACGGTCGCCGATCAATTCCACGCGACGCGCACGCCGGAGGTGTTTGTCCTCGATGCGCAGCGGACCGTGCAATATCAAGGGCGGATCGACGATGAGTTTCTGGTGGGCAGCAAACGCTCGAAGCCGACGGTCCGCGATCTGGCCACCGCGCTGGACGAATTGTTGGCCGACCAGCCGGTGTCGATTCCAACCACGCAGGCGGTCGGCTGTTTTATCGGCCGCGTCAATAAGCCGGACGAAAACAGCCCGATCACCTACTCCAAGCAGATTGCGCGGATTTTCAAGAATTCTTGCGTCGATTGTCATCGGCCGGGCGAAGCGGCCCCCTTCGTGCTGACGAACTACGCGGACGCGGCAGCCTGGTCGGAAACGATCGCGGAGGTAGTTCGCAACGAGCGGATGCCGCCGTGGAACGCCGATCCGCAATATGGCAAGTTTCGCAACGATTGCCGCCTGTCGAGCAGCGACAAAGAAACGATTTTTGCTTGGGTCAAGGCGGGGGCGCCGGAGGGGAACGCGAAGGACCTGCCCGAGCCTAAGAAGTACACCGAGGGCTGGCGGATCGGCAAGCCGGACGCGGTCTATTACATCGCGGACAAACCGGTTCAAGTGCCTGCCACCGGCGACGTGAAGTATCAATATTTCGTCGTCGATCCGGGCTTCAAGGAGGACAAGTGGGTGCAAGCGGCCGAATGCAAGCCGGGCTGCAACGAAGTCGTGCATCATATTTTGGTGTACGTGAAGCCGCCCGAAGATCCGAATGCGGCGCCCAATCCGCTCTTGCTGAGGCACCCGGCCGCAGCGCTGCAAAAGGCCGGCGGAGATTTTCCTTCGGATTGGTTAGTCGCCACGGCGCCGGGCGCCCGGCCGCTGCTGTTGCCGATTGGGCTCGGCAAGAAGATTCCGGCCGGCTCGAAGTTCGTGTTTCAGCTCCACTACACGCCGAATGGCAAGCCGCAACAGGACCGCAGTTGCTTCGGGATTCGCTTTGCGGAATCAGGCAGCGTCAAGAAAGAGGTCATGACCTGGCACGCCACGCAGACGCGGTTTCTGATTCCGCCCGGCGACGGCAACTACAAAGTCGAATCGGAATACACGTTCAAAAAGAACACGCTCTTGCTGGCGATGTTTCCGCACATGCATTTGCGCGGCAAGGCCTTCGAGTACGAAGCGATTTACCCGGACGGCAAAACCGAAATCCTCTTGAAGGTTCCTCACTTCGACTTCAATTGGCAGCTTTCGTACGAGTACGCGTGGCCGAAGGTCATGCCGGCAGGGACGAAACTGCACTGCACCGCCTGGTACGACAATTCCGACAAGAATCCGTTCAACCCCAACCCGGCCGCGGCGGTCAAATGGGGCGATCAAACGTACGAGGAAATGATGATCGGCTATTTTGTGATGATGCCAGCGGAATAGCGCGCGCGCTCCGGCCCCCTCCGCGATTTGCGCTGGGAATCGGACCAGCCTTGTTTTTTCGCACTGGCCTTATTTGATTTCGTCCGGAAAGAACGACTCCGCGCCGGCCATCGTGAACAGCGCGTGGAGGTTCTTCGCCTCCGTATTTTTCACGTCGATCCGCTGGACGCCGCCATCCGCAAAGGCGACCAAGCTGTGCCCATCGGCCAGTTGACCGAAGCCGCTGGCCGGCTTTTCGGCATCGACGGTGAACTCTTCCGGCTTGGTCCATTCAACCGCCTTGTCGGGTCCGACTTCCACGAGGGCAATCGTGTTGTGGGTTCCATCGACGATCTGATGCATGACGGTTCCGGTCGCCTTGCCAAATATCGTGCCTTCGCCGACCGGCACGAGGTAGCGCGTCTTGCCGGGCTGCGGCTGTTCCGGATCTGCAAAAACCTTGGGCATTTTCGCGACCAACGGTTTGTTGTGCTCGCTATCCCACGGCTCGTCGAGATGAAATTGCTTGTAGAGCGCTTCTTGCTCCAGGTAGGGGAGCATTCGCACGCGCCAACTGAGAAGCGGCTTGCCGTCTTTTGAAACGATCGCGCGCGGCGTGTATTTCTTTTGCGCTTGTTCATCCATAATCATCGCCAGCATGAGCTGTTTCATGTTGTTCATCGACACGGTCGTGGCCGCCGCGGCGCGGACTTTCGCAATCGCAGGCAACAATAGCGCCGGCCCCATGGCCAAAAACATGGCGTTTTCGTTCAAGCTCACGGACACGTCGGGCCCTTGTGGCACAATTTTGAGGTCGGAAAACAGCCGGTTGCTGGTCCGGACGGCATAGTTGCCGGTGGCTTGCTCGATGGGGTCGGTCGCCCGCAGATATTCCATTTTCAGTTTCGCTTCGAGCATCTGCTGCGCGAATTCAAGCGACGATTTGAGGATCCGCGCGGATTCAGTCGCTTCCTTGGCATCGGTGGAATGAAAGAGGACTTCGGCGCGGAGCGCCTTGTTCACCGAGAGCCGAAATTCAATCGCCGAGGACAAGGTCAGCACGCGCGGCAGCTCGATGATCGGCGGCGGCAACTGCGGCACGTGGGCGATCAACTCCGTGACCGAGGGGCGAACCGCATCGAGTGAACAGACCCCGGTCAGTTGCGCGGATAAGTCGAGCTTTTTAGCGCGCTCTTGAAGCGGGCTGGAGGGGGACTGTTGCGCGTTCATCATGCGGGTCAGCAGGGGTTCATGGCTGAGGATGATGGTGTTGGCGTCCGGTTGATAGAGACCTTCGGCCCAGGCCTGTTTTGGCTTCAGATATTTCTTGCCTCCCGCCTCGGCCGGCGAGGAATTCGATCGGACCTGCGGAAAAGCTTTATCGAGCGCGGTTCCGGGAACGAAATGGAGGATTAAGCCTGGCTCCGGCTTCTGCGGGCCCAAGAGATTGT
>DASRSE010000022.1:0-2677 GCA_035656655.1 Pirellulales bacterium | reverse complement strand
CGCCGACTCCACCCGGCTCAAAATCGAATCGCGCCGCCGCGATCGATGATTTTTCAGACGAAACCGCGGCGCGCTTTCCCGGCGCTGCATCCGCGTCGCTCGGCGCGGGCGGCGCGCCGCGCGCCGGCAATCGTTCAATCGCGGATCTGGCCTCGGAATGGTCCACCGTCATCATTGGGTTGCGCATCGGCAACTATGCCAATTGGGTCGCGCTGGGGGGCGCGATTCTCGTTTTGCTGGCGAAGATCGTCAATACCGCCGCGCCGCCGCACGACGAACAATCGAGCGCCCTGCTCGAGTGGTTGTCGAGTTGGGGAGACTCGGCCTTGATCGGGGCGATCGTGAGTTCGGTTACTGGCTGGTTCGTCTGCCGCGCCGTCTCGCCGCGCTTTGCGCCGCGGTCTTTTTTAAGCGGCGCGATTGTTTGCCTGGCTCTCGGAACGGCCGCCGTGCTGCTCAACTCGTTTCTGCCGATTATCGTGGAGGCGTACAAGCTCCAGACGCCGACCGACGTATTGATGGGGGCCACATTCCTGTTTCCGGCAATCGGCTTCGCTTCGTTTGGTTTTTTTCTCGGCGGGATCGGCCGCTTCTTTGCCGATCGCGGATTGCTGCCGCAAGCACGATGGTTTGGCGGCGGCTTGTTGGCGGCGGTGGTCTGGAACCTGATAAAACATTTTTTCATTCATGCCCATAGCACGACGATCTTGATCCTGCTGACGATTGTCGATGGCGCGGCTATGATCGGCCTGATCATCTGGTTCGGTTATCTCATTCGCCGCGCCGCGGCAGCGATTCGCCGCGGCGCAAAGTTGCGATCTTGAGCGCGGCCGGACTTCCACGTACACGCGGCATCTTGCCGCGTCAGCGGGGCGGCTGAGACAGTCGGGCGATGATTTTGACTCAACCAACTGAGTCGCGCAGTGGTCGATTTGTTTGGCGACCGCGCTCGAGCAACCGAGGTCTTTCAGCGGCGTTCGCATAGCGGCTCAAAGAGCAGCGTCCTGCCCGATGCGACGAAGCGGCTGGAAGCCGCTTGTACGGGTCTCCCTCGTACACTCGGCATCTTGCCGCGTCGGTGGGGCGGCTGAGGCAGTCGGGGGTTGGATAGGACTCAACCAACCGAGTCGCGCGCAGAGGTTGATTGAATGGGGGACCGCACCCGAACAGCCGAGTTTTTTCAGCGGCGCTCGCATAGCGGCTCAAAGAGCAGCGTCCTGTCAGAAGCGACGAAGCGGCTGGAAGCCGCTTGTACGGGTCTCCCTCGTACACGCGGCATCTTGCCGCGTCGGTGGGGCGGCTGAGGCGGTCGAGGGCGCGATAGGACGCAACCAACCGAGTCGCGCGATGGTCGATTGAATGGGGGACCGCGTCCGCACAACCGAGTTCTATCAGCGGCGCCTTGCCCGAAGCGGCTGGAAGCCGCTTGTATGGGCCTCGCTTGTACACGCGGCATCTTGCCGCGTCGGCCGGACGGTTAAAACCGCTGGCTTACTTCAGCGCGGCCATCGTCCAGGCTAAGGCGCCAAAGGTGGCGAACCGTCGGAGAGGAGGAAGTCGCCCGGATTCATCCGCTGTGTTTCGCCCCTTTGAAGAGTTTTCGGGTCAAGCTTGGTTGGTATGCGGTCCAGGCGCTTTCGGCGCTCGAATCGTCGCGGATCAGTTGCTCGAAGCTGTGCAACTTCGCATCGAGGTTATCGAGCAAATGCAGCGCAACCGCTTCCAACGTCATCGGCAATTTGGGGCTGCCGTATTCATACTGCCCATGATGGCTCACGATCATATGCTTCAAGCGGAGAGCCAATTCCGCGGGAAACTCCTCGCCCGACAAGGCTTCCGTCTGGCGCAACTTTTGATCCAGCAGGCCGACGCCTTGGACGACGTGGCCGATGAGTTGACCTTCGTCCGTATACGCGAAGGATTTCTCAAACGAGAGCTCGGCGATCTTGCCCATGTCGTGAACCAACACGCCGACGAGCAGCAGATCGGTATCAACCGCCGGATACCGCGGCGCGATGAGCCGCACGACCTCCATCAGGTTGACGACGTGTTCGAGCAACCCGCCCGGATAGGCGTGGTGATTCTTGATCCCGGCCGGCGCTTTGGTGAATTGGGCCATGAAGTCGTCATCGCTCAAAAAGCATTCGACCAGATTGCGCAACTGCGGATCGCGCACGCCGCGGAGCAACTCCGCCAAGCGGCTGGCGAGCCGATCGAGTTCGACCGGCGACAAGGGCATGAAGTCCGCCATATCGACTTCATCTTCGCGGGCTTTGCTGATGCTGGTGGCGATCAATTGCAGGCCCCCTTGATAGATCTGCGTCGTCCCTTCGACGTGGACGAAATCGCCATCCTCGAAATTGCGAAACTCGGATTCGGACGCGTTCCACAAGCGGGCGGCGATCGAGCCGCTGCGGTCGGTCAGATCGACCTGCAAGTAGAGGTTGCCGTTTTTGTTCGGACGCAGTTGTTTATGAGCGGCTAAAAAAATCTGGCTGATTGGTTCTTGCGAGCCCAATTGATTGATCGAACGGCGCGGCATGAATCCCACTTTCCAATGGCCGCGGCGGAAGGCCGCGGCGTGGCGAAAAACGAGCATTTTAATCTCCGGCGGCGGTTTCTGACAGGTGCGCGCCGTGGCTCCGAATTGATCGCAGGCCGGACCGGCCGGTTGTCA